>DASXAK010000140.1:0-38170 GCA_036406715.1 Bryobacteraceae bacterium
CCGGCGGTAGATCCTCCGCCAGGTGCACTTTCAGCTCGATGCTTTGCAGATCCAGCTTGTGTTTGACCAGCGCCACCGCCCTCTGAATCACCGTCGCGACGTCGTTCCATTCCCGATGGGTGGGCGCCTGCCGCCCGAAAGTCAGCAGATTCTTCACCAGGTCGCCGCAGCGCTTGCTTTCGCGCTCGATGATCCCGAGCTGTTCGAGCATCTCGTCGCGGCCCGGGATCTCATGCTTCGCCAGTGCGCGAAGCATCAGCCGCGCGTACGTCAGAATGCCGAATAGCGGATTGTTGATCTCATGCGCCACCGTCGCCGCCAGCTTGCCGACCGACGCCATTTTCTCGGTCCTCAGCAGCGTCTGATAGACCCTTTCCAGATCGGCGCTCTTTTTCTGCACCTGCCGCTCGATTTCCGTGTGCGCCCCCGCCACTTCTGCCGTCATCTTGTTGAATGAGGCCGCTAGATCTCCCAACTCGTCGTCCGTCCGGATCGGCAGACGGTAGTCGAGATCGCCGCCGGCGACGCGGTGCATGCCCTGGATCAGCTCCCGGATGGGCCGATAGACAACGGCCCAGATGAAAATCAGGGCGATCTGCGACGCGAACACCACCGCAGCCGCCAGGAACCAGCCCAGAGTGGCCTGATGCTGCGCCATTTGTGCGTCGACGGTCGCCAGCGACAGATTCGCGTCCACCACCCCCAATACGCGCTGGCTCTTGGGGTGAACATGGCAGCCGTTATTCGAGCAGGCCGGCGCGTTCTCGATCGGCCGGATCACGCCCAGAATGCGTTCTCCGCTCCTTTCCGTGAAGATGCGCGCGCGATCCGGACGGTTGAGCTTGATGAGCGGCGCCGACTGGGCGTGGCAGCCGTAACACGCCTCTGCGCTCTTGTTGACTACCGTGTTGATCTCGCCCGGTTCCGTCGAGATCGTGACCCGACCCTCCTTGTTGAAAATCCGGATGCGGCGGATTCCCGGCTCCGATCCCAATTCCTGAATCACGTTGTAGAGGGCCTCCCGATCGTTGTGCAGCATTTCGTATCGCGTGCTGCGCAGGATCACGTCCGCGATGCGGTCGGCGGCCTGCACCACCAGCTCCTGCGAGTGGCGGCGTTCGAGGCGAAGGTTGAAATAGCCGAACAAAACGAACAACGCCGCGGTGCTCGCCACCACCAGAATGGCGAGCTTCGCGGCCAGGCCGATCCGAATTGGTCGTCCTAGAATCATGCTGCCGCTACGCGAGCTCTCTCCGGTTCTGGCGCTTGGGCCGCCCCGGCTTCAAGCGAGACCTTCTCGAAAATTGGGAAGTATTCGGCGATTACGCGAAAGATTGCAAAACCGGCCGCCACAATCGACAAGGTGACGGCGATCTCGCTCCATTTCGGCACATATGAGGTGCCCGAGGCGGCTTCCATCGCCGTTACACCAACGTTCAGACGATTCGCGATAAATCCAAATACCACCATGACCGCGCATGCATAAAGAGCCCCGGGACGCATCCGGACGCTCCTCTGGAACAGCAACGCTGTCGGAACAGCCAACAGCGCGATCTCGAGCAAAAACAGCCAGGTCTCCGGACGATTCCGCGCCAGTAACGGCAACACGCCGCGCCGCGCGATGTCCAGAAACCGCAGCCACAGGTACGCCGACATCAGCACCGCCAGCACTCGCCCCATGCTCGCCAGCAGCGGCAGCTCGAGCGCCCGCCCGAACGCCCGGCTGCTGTGCCACGATTCAAAAATCGTCATCGCCAAGCCAACCCCAATCGCCGAAAGAAAAAACATAGCGGGTAGCGTCGGGCTGTACCACAACGGATACATCTTCTCGGGCACAATCAAATACAGCGAGCCGAGCGAGCTTTGGTGCAGCGTCGACAGCAGCACGCCCGCGATCATCAGCGGCACCGAAATGTTGTGAATCCAATTCAAGGGTCTGTTCCAGCCGAATTTCTCCAACACCACCGGAATGAATTCGAGGAACAACACCGTCGTGTAGAGCATCACGCACCAGGCCACCTCGAACATCACGGAATGCGGGTTCCACATCACCAGCGGATGCCACAGCCGATCCGGACGGCCCAGGTCATAAAGCAGAGCCACCACCACCAGCATGTAACCCAGAAATGCAGTCAGAATGGCGGGCCTCAATATCGGCTTGTAGCGTTCGATGTTAAAAATGTGGACGACCGCCACCAGCGTGAACCCGCCGGCCGCCAGCCCGACCCCGCAGAGGATATCGAATGCGATCCACAATCCCCAGGGGAACCGGTCGCTCAGGTTCGTGGCGCCGCCTAGCCCATAAAAAATGCGCAGGTAGGTGGCATAAGCGCCGCTTAGCAGAATGGCCGCGAAAATGGCGCGCCATACTGTGACCTTCGCCAGTCTTTGTCTCATTTTCGTTTCCCCTCCGCCTTCGCAACCTCCGCCCGTCGATTGGTGATCCACCAGATCCCTCCCAGCAGCACCGAGCCGGTGGAAACCACGTCGGGGACCAGCTCCAGCACCCGCCAGGTCAGCGCCGGCAACGGCCCCTGCGGCACGCTGGTATTCAATCCGATCTGCTCAAAAGGCACGGCGGAAAGATACAGCACCGATGTGCCGCCCGCCTCGTGAAGTCCATAAATTTTGGGGTAATAATCGCGCGGTTTTTCGGCAATTCTCTGGCGCGCTTCGGCGACCAGCGCATCTCGCTCGCCGCATTTCGTGGCGCCGACTGGACACGCTGCCGCGCATGCGGTCGGCTCGCCTCGCGCCTGCCGTTCGTAACACATGTCGCATTTCCGCATCTTCGGCAGCCGCTGGTCCCACTCGTAGCTCGGCACCTGGAACGCACAGGCCTGGACACAATACCGGCAGCCCATGCACTTGTCCGCTTCGTAGACCACCGGACCCAGACTGGTCTTCTGAATCGCCCCGACCGGGCAGACCGAGGCACAGGCAGGCTCCGCACAGTGCATGCAGAGACGCCGGCTGAACCGCTCGCCGTGCGTCTCGATGGCCGTGAGCTTGTGCGCGGAGATCTTGGCTTCCGCCGCGATCCGATCGTTATAGGGGAGACCCCACCGTTCCGCACAGGCTTGTTCGCAGGCCTTGCACCCGATGCAGAGGGTACTGTCGTAAAGTATTGCCTTCGACATAATCAGACCCTCAATTCTTTTTTAGCACGAATTTAACCCCAAGGTGTAGCAAAAATTTACAGGTACTAGGCCGTGAGGAAGAACTCTCCGGTGAGTTCCTTCCAGTCGGCATCCGGGAAGAGGCTTCCCAGGTCCTCGGCCGGTTGACCACCGTCCGCCGCAACTGCCCCCGCTAGTATCGGTTGACGGGCATAGAGCCGGTCCACAGCCTCGCGCATCCAGTCCCCGATTAGTCGCTTCGGAACCAAATTCCGGCTGGTGCTCTCCTCGTCGGGCACATTCAACGTGAAAAGCCAGCCTGCGCCGTAAGGGTCTCGCCGCAGCAATGACGGATTGTGCAGCACATCCGGATTCACCGCCAAGACCTCGCCTTCCGTGGGGGAAACCATTTGCGTTTCTTTCCCATCGCGGACGAAGCTCAGGGCCTTCTGCCCTTGCCGGATCCACTGGCCGCGGCTGGGAAGACTGATCTGGTCCAATTTGCCGAGCAAGGCTGCCGCGAATTCGTCAATCCCCACCCTTACAACATTCTTTCGCTCCTCGGCCAACCAGCTATGGCCAGGATGATAGGATCGGTCCCCGGGGACCTGGAACCCTCCGATGTACTCTCCCGCGTTCGCCAACACCGCCCGGGATGGCTCCGCCGGAACTGTCGCCACCGCGGTTCGCCGATTCAGCACATAATCCAAAGCGATGAAGGCCAGGAACGTGGCCAAGACCAGAATGACTGTCATATCGATCCACCCTTTCGCTGTACCGTTAGGGCAGGACAGACGCCAAAACCCGTCGAATTTCGCATCTTTATTTGAGGCATTTTCAGGCACATCCAAATGCGGCGCTCCCAGTCCACAATTCGAGGCGTTGATGAATTCAACACCCGCTTGTTGCAAAAACCTACCAAGTCATTCTGCGCGAACCAATTGCATCGGCTGCTGTGAAATCCAACGTACCTGTTGAGCTACTCAACATGTGCCCGACGCCTTCCCCGGCCCACCTCCCGAGAATGCGGTAGCATATGCCTCTATAGAGGACCACGCGTGCCACCACTGAAAGCAGGAGAACGTCTGCGACAAATCCGGTCTCGCTTAGCATTGACCACCCGCGATGTCGCCGAACTCAGCCGCAAAATTGCAATTGACCAAAACAACGAGGAGTTTTCCGTCTCCCATGCGCGGCTGATCCAAATCGAAAACGACGAATCCACCCCCAGTATTTACAAGCTGTTCACTCTGAGCGCGGTATACGGACAGCCGTTCACCGATCTTGTGTCGCTCTATCTGGATCTCGAGGCGGCCAGTAAGTTCCAATTCAACATGCGATTGGAGAATACTCGCCTGGCGAGCTTCGACACTTACCACGAGGAACGGGCAGTCAGTTTCCCGGTGCGCTTCGATCCCGGCTTCAAAGTGGAGAAGACCAGTCTGCTTTCACGCATGGTCGAGATTTGGGGCGAAATCCCCGTCGGCTTGCTGCAACATTTGAACATTCGGAAGCACCGGTATGGATTTATTGGGACCAAGGACTACAACATGTACCCCTTGCTGCGTCCCGGGTCCTTCGTTCAGATCGATGAACAGCAGAAGATGCCCACGCACAGCGCCTACCGTTCCGAGTACGATCGGCCGATTTGGTTTCTCGAGTTGCGCAACGGGTATGTCTGTTCCTGGTGCGAGATGCGGCGCGACCGCATCCTGGCCATCCCGCATCCGCTTTCGCCCTGCCGGACCCAGGAGTTCGCCTATCCGAACGAGGCTGAGATCGTCGGCCGTGTAACGGCTGTAGCGGCCCGGATTGTCAATTTTCCCGACAGGCCGCCCGAGCCACTCGCGGCGCTTCCAGGATAATCGTAAAAGCCGGTATTCGCCTCGCTCAGAACGCCGCGCGTTTATCTGACGCGGGCAGACTCGACATTCGGGAACGAAACCGGACTGGCGGCCTTCGCAATCTGGCCGCTCGCGCTCGACAGAACGTCGGCCAGGCGTTGAACGGAACGCACGAAAGACTGTGTCCTGACGGGACCGTAGAGGCGGACCATCGCTACCAGAATTTCGTAGACCACAACGAACATGCCAAAGTGCAAGAGCAGTCTGGCCTCGGTTGCGGGCCGCAAATCGGCACTGTGCCGCACGCTGCGGAGGTGGAGGCGAAGCAGCCGGCGGGCCTCCCGGCGCGTCAAGCGGAGCCACTCCAGTGCGAGACGGCGCCGTTCGCGAAGTAAGAGTTGCAGAACTGCCGGAGACCGCAAGCCGGCGATGAATGCCATGTCCTCGGTAGATAAACAACGGGCAAAGAGGGCCCGCGACGGCAGCCGAACCAAGGCATCAGAAGATGTTCGGCCGGGAGATGTTAATTCCGAATCCCGATGGCCGGCGGCCCAAATCAAGAAAACAGCGACAATCGCGAGCCCGAAAAGAACGATGGGAGTCATTTATCCCCTCCAGGACTGAATCAGGTGCTCACGCAATCGTCCGAATGCTCGAATGGTTTGCCCCGAGATGCGCTCATAATCCTCCTCCAGGGCACAATCGGAAACCGGATTCGGAGCTACCGACCACATCCCGACGGCCCAGACGATCAGAGTAGCAGCATACACAAAGTTCGAAAGCAGGCTGCTTCCCCGGGACGAGTCGCCCCCTCCCGAAAGGACACTCCATAAGATCACCTGGCATCCGAGATAGCTGCCGTAGCCGAGAAACATCCAACGTAGGTTCCGCCCTGCCGGCAAGTCGTAATAGATCATGAGTGCCAGTAACACCAATACCGACAGAGCCTGCAGCACGCGCAGATTCCGTTCCAGCTCCAGCGTTGTTGGCACCAAAGTACTGAAGGGCATGCTGGTGAGGTCTACAACTGCTTTGAAAACGACAACCGAAAACAATGCGGCCAGGACAAACCTGGCCATGCGTTGAACTCCCCGATAGGGGCGAAACATTTGGCTGAAGATTTCCCAGGTAATGCACACCCCCAAAATCGCTGTCGCAAATTCAGAAATCCACCATCCGTACGTATAGAGAGCCTGGCGCCAATGGTAGAGGTATTGACGAATCATTTCACTGGCGAACACGCCGGCTACATAGGCATAAAAGTAAATATAGTGGGTAAGAAGCTTCTGCTGGCATGCGCGGAACAAAAGCAATGCCAGCAAAGCATCCACCAGCCACCAGGTCGCCGTAACCATCCGTGTGCGGGTGAGTATAGCACATTACGGATGGGCAACTTGCTCGCTAGATTCACGCCGCCACGGCGTCGCGTTACTAACCGAGTCTTACGGAAGACACTCCGTATCGATCGGGCACTTCCAGCGGAATTGGCGGCGGTATCGGGCCACCGCCATCCGCGATCTGCGTGAGTACCGGCTGCGCCAGCGGGATTGGAGGTGGTATCGGGCCGCCACCATCTGCGATCTGCGTCAGTACCGGCTGCGCCAGCGGGATCGGAGGCGGAATCGGGCCGCCGCCATCTGCGATCTCGGAAGGTACTAGTACAGCACACGAACTCGGCGCCGGCGTCTCGCCACTGGATATCTGCTCCGCTAGCTTAAGTGGAGATAGATCCGACGCTCGACTGTCCGCCCTCACAACGGCGCAGTGTCTATCGATCGTCTGGTCATAACTTGGCGTCCTATTGGATACTCCAACCAATAAGACGGTTGTCGTCACATAGTAAATCGTGCGTAACATCGGGTCTCCTTCTGACTAAGTTGCCGCCTAGAGATGCAGCGGATTTCCCGATGTTAAATGTTGTTATATTTAAACTATGATTCTTACTTATAAAATGTCAGAATGCTGACCCGAGTGGCTTACAAAAGGTCAGGATGTTGACCCGAGCTTCAATTCGGATTAGAACTTCCGGTCTCCGATAGACTCGCTTCATCGCTCGTAAGCCGCTCGAAACAGGACAAGGATTACCGATTCATGTGCGACGCACTGAGCTGAAGTCGCGGCGGGCGGAAGACTCGAGCCGGCCGAGAGAACCGGCGTGTAGCGGTCATGACGGCTACGTCACTGACCAAAATAGGTCGCTCTGAGGAAAGGGACTGGGTCGCGTCTTTCCTGAAGGGCGCTCACCGCGCCCAAATAGCAGCGATCAGCTCCGTTCGAACGACTTTAACCTGATCAATTTGAGGGTTTTATGAGACGCCGCCGGCCGCCCTCCCGCTCCGGACACGCCGGAGCCAGAAGCATGCGGCGGGATTTGGTGATGATTCTTACCAATACAGTTCCCCGGCGAAATACTTCTGGCGCAGTCGATTAGGCTTGGAGCGTGGTAGTCCAACAAGGGGTCGCGAATGCGAATGGACCGTCGAAACAGACAGCGGGAGGTATGGCGCAAGGAGATGATCGGAACAGGGAATCTGTTGCTTGATGCTCTCGATCTCGAGCGAAACCTGAAACGTCGGTATCTGCGGAAGCCGGCGGAGGAGTTATTGACACAATGGAAAACTTGCCGCCGAGCCGTGAACCGGCTCGCGGAGGATTATGCTCGAGCCGTCGCACGATATCGTACTTCGATAAGAAGCCGCTTCGATGCTCGAATCCGCACTTAGCGTGTCGCGGCCGTCGCCAACATCCGTGATCATTTCAAGGTACATTTGCCGCCTGCCGGCGCGGCCGCAGAGCCTCAATAAGCAGCAGGGCGCTACCGATGACGATGGCGGAATCCGCTACGTTGAACGCAGGCCAGTGGTACGAGCCGATGTAGAAATCGAGAAAGTCCGTAACCCGTCCCCACACGATCCGATCAAAGACGTTGCCCAACGCGCCGCCGAGGATCAGCGCGAAGCCAGCCAGCGAGAAGCGATCCAGGCGGTCCGCGCGGCGGAAGATAAAACCACCGACCAGCACCACGGCGGCTATCGAAAACAGGACGAGCGCCAGCGTACGCCATTCGGATGTTGAATCGTTGAATAGGCTGAAGGCGACCCCGCGATTCTCCGTATGAACGATGTCGAAGAAGCCGGGAATGATGCGCAAGCTATCGAGGAATGAAACATGGGTTTCGATCAGCCATTTGCTGATGCGGTCCAGGGCAAACACGCCCGCGGCGGTAGCGTAGGCCTTCATCCGAATGTCGAACATCCTAATTTAAATGTTAGCAGCCGGTGCGGCGGTCCCCGAAGCAGCCGCTTCCGCGGTGAGCTTTTCAAAAAAACGCTTGATGATCATCCGGGAGGTGCTGTCGAGTAACCGTTGACCGACGGCCGCAATGGTGCCTCCGACCTCCACGCTACCGTCGTAGCTCACATTCGTGCCGCCTTCAACCGTCGTCAGTGTCAACAGACCGTCGCCTTTCATGAAACCGATCTTCCCGGAGCCCTCCACGATCAGCCTGAAACTGGAATGCGGCTGTGGATCGGCAATCCGCACTTTGCCGTCGAATAAGCCCGAGATGCTCGCCATCACCATCTTCATCTTCATGTGGTACTCCTTGTCGCCGATGCGGTCGAGAGTATCGCAGCCCGGCATGGCCTTCGCGAGGACCATCGGATCCTGCAGCAAATCGTAGGCGCGCGCCTGCGGAACCGGCAAAAGGTACGATCCCGAGATTTTCATGAGGCGCGGGAGAGGGCAACGGTCATGGCTCGCGCGGCCCAGACACGCGCGAGGTGCCGGCGGTAGTCGGCCGACGCATAAAGATCTGAATTTGCCTCCTGCCCTTCCCCGACCGCGGCAGCGGCCTTCGCGATGTCGCCGCCCGATTCGAGCAATTTCTCGGCTGCGGTCGCCCGGAATGCCCGCGGCGCGAGGCCAGTGACCCCGATTCGCGCGAGCGAGATTTTGCCGGCGGTCTTCTTGATCCGCGCCGCCACACCGACCACCGCAAATCCCGACGCCGGATGCGCCACCTTCTCATACCGGTACCCTTCGCTCGGTTCCTCGGAATTGACCAGGATCTCGAGAACCATTTCTCCCGTCTCGACGGCGGTCGTGAAAGGATCGAGGAAAAACTCCGAGGCCGCAACGGTCCGATCCGACTTGGCGGAGACCAGCCGAATCCTGGCTTCGAGCGCCACCAGGGATGCCGGGTAATCCGCAGCCGGATCGGCATGCGCGATGCTGCCGCCGATCGTTCCCATGTTGCGTACCTGCGTATCGCCAATGTGGCTGGCGGCTTCAGCCAGCAAAGGACACCGCCCGCGGATGACCGGCGATGTTTCCAGATCGTGATGAGTCGCGGTCGCGCCGATGTGCACCACTCCCCCGCTTTCGGTGATATGGTTCAGATCCGAGACGCGGCCGATGTCCACTACGTGTCCGGGGGCGGCCAGCCGCAGCTTCATCAGCGGCACCAGGCTCATCCCGCCGGCCATCACTTTGCGTTCGCCGTCGGCGATCAATTGCAGCGCTTCCTTCAGCGTAGTCGGCGCGGAGTAGTCGAATTCCTGAGGAATCATCAGCGGGCCCCCTGAACAAGTTTCCAGATCTTTTCCGGGGTGAGCGGCATGTCGATATGCCGCACGCCCAGGTGCGAAAGAGCATCGACAACCGAATTCACCACAGCCGGCGTGCAACCGATCGTGCCGGCCTCCCCCACGCCTTTGACCCCCAACGGGTTCACCGGCGACGGTGTCACGGTGTGGCTGGCTTCGATCCACGGCATCATGTGCGCGCGCGGGACCGCGTAATCGGTCAGTTCGCCGGAAACCAGCTGGCCGTTGTCATCATAGACCGCGTGCTCCCAAAGCGCCTGGCCGAGGCCCTGTGCGACGCCGCCGTGAACCTGGCCGGCTACTAGCAGGGGGTTGATGATCTTGCCGCAATCGTCGACCGCCACATAGCGGCGAATCGAGATCTGGCCCGTATCGGGGTCGACATCGGTGATCACGATGTGCGAACCAAACGGGAAGGTGAAATTGGGCGGCTCCCAGAAATGCGTCGACACCAGGCCGGGCTCGGTGTTGGGAGGAAGCTTCATGGCGCGGTATGCGGCCGAGGCAATCTGGGCGAAAGACACGGATTTCCCGCTTCGTTCGTCTAGACAATTGCCACCGACCAGGCTTACCTGGTCGGCCTCCAGCAACATCGCCCCGAACCTCTTGATCTTCTCCTTCAACTCCTGCAGCGCGTAATACAGCGCGGCGCCTCCGATGGCCGTCCCGCGGCTGCCGAAGGTTCCAATCCCGTACTGAACCAGCAGCGTGTCGCCATGCAGCACGACGACGTCGTCAATGTCCACGCCGAGCTCATCGGCCGCAATCTGCGCGAATGTTGTTTCTTCTCCCTGGCCGTGGGGCGACGCGCCCGTAAGCACGGTAACTTTGCCGCTCGGTTCGATTTTGACTGTGGCTGATTCCCAGCCTCCCGTCGGCGTGGCGGGCGATGGACCCATCGCGCAGATCTCCCCGTAGGTCGACATGCCGATCCCCATCAACTTGCCATTCTTGCGCGCCTGCTGTTGTTCGGCCCGAAGCGCCGTATAGTCCACAGCATCCATCGCGGTGTGCAACGGAAGCGCATAGTTCCCGCTGTCATACGCCAGGCCGGTCGGGGTGGCATAGGGAAACTCGTCGGTGGCCGGGAAGTTTTTCAACCGTAATTCGGCGGGATCCATCTTCAGTTCCGCCGCCAGAATGTCCACCATGCGCTCGATGCCGTGAGTCGCCTCCGGACGGCCTGCCCCGCGATAAGCATCGGTGGGGAAACAGTTCGTGAAGGCGCCGACGATATCCGCCGAGATGTGTTTGAACTTATATAACCCCGGCATCATCAGCACCGAAAGCGTCGGAATCGCGGGCGTGAGCAACTGCAGGTAGGCGCCCAGGTCCTGAATGATTTTCAACTTCAGGCCGAGCATGGTGCCGTCGCGCTTGGCGGCCAGCTCATAGTAGTCCACGTGCCCGCGGCCGTGAATCGTGCCCAGGAAGTTTTCCCGGCGTGATTCGATCCACTTCACCGGCTTGTTGATCCGCTGGCTGACGAAGGCCATCAGCATGTCTTCGGCGTAGAGGTCGATCTTGGAGCCGAAGCCGCCGCCAACCTCGGGCGCAATGACGCGAAGCCGGTTTTCCGCGATGCCGAAAATGTTCGCCAACAGGCTGCGCACCAGGTGCGGCGCCTGCGACGAGGTGTACAGCGTCAGCGATTTCTCGGCCGCCCGCCAATCGGCCACCACGCCGCGGGTCTCCATTGCCATCGGGATCAGCCGCTGACTCGTGATCCGCTGTTTGACTACGACATCGGCGTCCCGGAAGGCCTGTTCGATATTCCCGCCCTCCTGATGAAACGTGAAAGCGACGTTGTCGGGCCACTGCGGATGGACCGGCGCCGCCCCCGGAGCCAGCGCTTTTTCCGGATCCGCGACGGCCGGCAGCACGTCGTAGTCCACTTCCACCGCGTCGGCGGCATCGGCCGCGATATAGCGGTCCGTCGCGACTACCACCGCGATCGGATGTCCGACATAGTAAACCCGATCTTGCGCCAGCACGTGATGGTGCGGCATACGCAACCCGGGAAGGTGCGCGACGCACGGGACCGAGCCCACGTCCTTCACGTCTTCGCCGGTGAAAACCGCGACCACGCCCGGCCGCTCGAGCGCGGGCTTCACGTTGACGCTCTTAATGCGCGCGGCAGCATGCGTGCTCCGCACCAAGCAGGCGTGATGCATGCCCGGCATCTTGACATCGTCCACATACGTGGCGGTGCCGGTGATGAGTCTCGGGTCTTCACGGCGCCGAATCTTCTTGCCGACCAGCGTTTCCGGTTTAACCGTAGTGGCCATGCGCTACGCCCCTGCCTTCGCCGCGGCGGCTTTCACCGCATTGACGATGTGTTGATAGCCGGTGCAGCGGCATACGTTTCCTTCCAGCCCTTTGCGAATTTCCGCCTCGGTGGGGCTGGGATTGTCGGCGAGAAGCTGCTTGGCCGTAAGAATCATGCCCGGCGTACAGAAACCGCACTGCAATCCGTGCTCATTCCAGAAGGCCTCCTGCAACGGATCGAGCGTGCCATTGACGGCCAATCCTTCGATCGTCGTGACCTGGCGCCCATCGGCCTGAACCGTGAAGAGAGCGCACGACTTTACAGCCTTGCCGTCGAGCAGCACCGTGCACGCGCCGCAGGTGGAGGTTTCGCACCCGATGTGGGGCCCGGTGAGGCCCGCCACCTCGCGCAGATAGTGAATCAGAAGGAGCCGCGGCTCGACTTCCTCGGCATAGGGTTTGCCGTTGATGGTGAGGGAGATTTTTCGTTTCATCGCTATAGACTTTGACGTTTTACCAAGAAAAGTCCGGAAATGCAAAGCCGAGGCCGTACCCCGATCCGGTCCAAGGCTGCGCCGCGCGGCCACGGCGCGAGCTGGCTCGGGAAAATGCTATTTTGGAAACCAAATACCTTGGGGAAAGGGTGATGCCATGCACAAATACCTATGGATTGCCGGATTAGCGGCTGTGGCCGCGAGCGCCGCGCCCGTTACTTATAACAAGGATGTCCTGCCCATCCTGCAGAAGAACTGTCAGGGCTGCCACCGCCCGGGACAGGTGGCGGCCGCCAGGCCGACGGCGTCTGAATAAACCTGTGAAGCAACCGTGGGGCAGGCCTCCGGCCTGCCTGGCCATAATCGATCGACGCCGAGTCCTGGCCCTCCTCGGGGCCGCCCCATGGGCCACTCGTCTCGGTAACGCAGCAGCCGATTCCGCGCTCCACTTCGCCGCGCTCGATCACCTGGAAACCTCGGTGCCCGATGCCGCCCGTTCCGCCGCCTTCTATGCGCGCGTGTTCGGCGGTTCCACCTGGAAGAACCGGCAGACGCCCCGGCGGTATGTGAAGCTCGGGCCGGCTTACATCGCCATCGATCAGAAGCCGGAATCCGCGCGCGTCGACCATTTCTCCGCAGGCATCCCCGACTACCGCATCGCGGACATTCACAATTTTCTGGATCAGCGCGGCATTCCGTACCGCGATTTCCCGAGTGGCCGCGATCTGAACGTGACCGATCCCGACGGAATCCGCGTGCAGCTCTCGAGCGACAATTCCTGGGCTCCGTTGGAAGGCACTACTGCGATCCGTGAACCCGAAAGCACCGCCGTAGAACCGATCTTCCGGGCAACTGGCCTCGATCACATTCTGCTGAACGTTTCCGACCCGGAAAAATCCGCGGCCTTCTACGAGAAAATCTTCGGACCAGTCGCGCAGCGCAGGAACAATCGAATCTGGTTCCAGACCGGGAAAGGCAGAATCGGATTACTGAAGACGCCTGACGGACAGCCAAACGGCGTGAATCACTTCTGTGTCGCCGCGGAGCGTTTCGATTATGTGGCGGTCATGAAAAAACTCGCAGAGGCCGGCGCGAAGCCGGAAACGCCCGAAGTCGCCGGCGCGCCGGAATTTCGCGATCCCGACGGCTTCCTCGTCCAGGTCATGACTCCCTGAAGTGGCGCAAGCTTCCGGCCTGCGGGTCGCGCCTGCTTTTAGCGCGGAATCAGCTTGGGGTCCTTCCGAACGTATTCGGGATGCTCCCTTTCGATCTCCCGGCCCACTTCGCCACCCAACCGGCTGGTGAATTCCGTTGTGGCTCCGGCAATCTCGCCCATCATCGCCGGCATTTCGTTGGTCATCTTTTGCTGCAGTGACGCCGAAACCTTCACCGGTTTCCCCGCCTTGGAGGAATTCATCGCGTCGGTCAACTGCATGATTTCTTCATTGCTGAAGTGCTTCTCGTAGACTGTTCCCGCGATGTTCAGAATATCGTCCACTTTGATCCGCGCCGCCATGCGTCTTTCCCATTCGTCCGCGAATGCGCCGTCGATATTCGGAAATCTCGACTGCATTTTGGTTTTGGCCTCTTTCAAGACCTTCGGAAGCGTGCTTTCCAGACGCTCCCGATCTCCGGTCAGTTCGACAAGCTGCGCGGCATTCGGGCGGACCTGAGCTTGCGGTTTCGGAGCTTCGATAACCGGCCTGTACTCCAAAGCACCCGGCCGGGGTGCTCCCACCGGCAACGTCACGACTTCCTGCGCACCCACGAGAGCCGCGAAGGTGATCACTACGGCGGCGAGTTTCATCCGGGCAAGTATAAACCAGGCCGCTGACTGAGCCAATACTTCCGCCCGGCGGCTATCCTTTGTTATCGCCGGCCGGAATCGGAACCCCTTGAAATTGCATCCGCTCCGGTTTCGGGATACCCTGTCAGGTGATTTCCAGAATCCAAACTGAAAAGGAGTGGGATTGTATGCGTCCTGTAAAACTGTGTGTGGCGATAGCGGCGTCGTTCGCGCTGGCGGTGGCCGGCAGCGCTCAAGAGAAGAAAGGCGGCGGCAAAAAGGGTGGCGGCATCCAGCTTCCGCCGATGATCCATATCCAGATCTCCGATTTTTCGGACGGCGGGCACATTCCCAGCAAATACACCTGTGCGGCCGGTCAGGCCAGCCCGTCTCCCGCGATCACCTGGTCCGGAGCGCCGGCCAGCACCCAAAGCTACGTGCTGATCATGCACGATCCCGACCCGGTGCTCGGCGGCTCGGCGACCAACGACGTTCTGCATTGGGCCATCTTCGACATCCCGGGCGATTCGAAAGGTTTGCCGGAGGGCGTGAAAGCCGGGGATCAGGCCGATGGCGCCAAACAGATCAAGAACATCGCCATGATGAACGCGTATCTGGGCCCCTGCCCGCCCGCCGGTCATGGCGACCATCACTACACCTTTGAGCTGTACGGGCTCAGTGCCAAACTCGGGCTGCCCGATTCCACCTCGCGCGCCGATCTGCTGAACGCCATGAACGGTAAGGTGGTCGCCAAGGGCGTTTATATCGGCATGTTCGGGCAGAAATAGACTGCCCCAGATCAAGTAAACTGATTGGCGGTGCGCTTCCCATCAAATCGGTTGTATGCGGCCTGCCGGCTCGCGGCCCTGATCGTGGGTGTATCCTGCCTCGCCCAACAAGGTCACCCGCTAACCGGGACCTGGTCCGGCGATTGGGGCCCCACCGCCGGCAAGCGAACCCAAATCACGCTCGTCCTCAACTGGGATGGCAAGAACGTCACCGGGCTGATCAATCCCGGTCCTGATGCCATCCCCATCACCAGCGTCTTCGTGGATGTGTCCACCTGGACCGTCCGCATCGCGGCAGAAGCCGCCCACATCAGCGCGGAAGGCAAGCTCGAAGATCTCGGCTCATATCACCGCACTCTCAGCGGCTCTTGGCAGCAGGGCGCGGCGAAAGGCGATTTCAAGCTCACCCGGGATTAGTATGAGGCACGCCGTCAGTTTCGGGATCCTGCTTGCCGCCGCAGCCGTTGCCCAGCACACTGCGATCTACGATTCAGCCCGCAAGGTCACACTCAAAGGCCCGGTCACGCGCATCGATTGGGTCAATCCGCGGGCCTATTTATTTCTCGACGTCTCTGACGCCGCCGGAGTCGCCGCGAACTGGGCCGTTGAATTCGGCAATCCGGTCGAGCTCGAAAAGACCGGCTGGAATCGGAATTCGCTCAAGATCGGCGATGTTGTGCGTGTCGAGGCCAGTCCCGCGCGCGGCCCCGCCCACCAGGCGCTGGCCAGTTCGATCGTGCTCGCGAGCACCGGCAAGCCGCTGTTTGTGGAGCCGCCGCAGCGCCGCCCTGCGGCTCGGCCTGAACCCGCTCCCCGCTGGCCCGATGGCCACGTTCGCCTCGGTGCGCCGCCCGGTAAGAAAGGTTACTGGGGCCGCGTCAGCTCCAGTGTTCTCGTGGAGAATACCGGCGCGAAAATCGCCATGAATTCCGAAGGCCTGCTGGCAAACCTCGCCGATGCCGATCGCGTCGCGCCGTTTCTGCCGTGGGCCAAGGCGGTGTACGAATATCGCCAGCGCACGCTGCTGAAGGACGATCCCATCAATCGCTGCCTGCCGCCCGGCGGCCCGCGCCAGTTCCAGATGCCGAACGGTTTCCAGTTCATCGAACAGCCCTCGCTCGGCCGCATCCTCGTGCTCCTGGGCGGCGGCAACCGCAATTGGCGCGTCATCTTCACCGACGGGCGCCCGCAGGGCGAGCCCGATGAGGTCGTCCGCGGCTACTACGGTAATTCCGTCGGCCACTGGGAAGGAGACACCCTGGTCGTCGATTCCATCGGCTTCAACGAACACTTCTGGATGACCACGGGCGGGCTGCCTCACACCGAGGCCCTGCACCTGGTTGAACACATCTCGCGGCCCGATTTCAATACACTGAAATATGAAGTGACCGTCGACGATCCCCGAACCTACACCCGCACCTGGAGCGGCGGTTGGACCGTGCAATGGGTTCCCGACCAGGAGATCCAGGAATATTTCTGTGAGGAGAACGCGGAATCGACGTTCAACCGCTGATCCGATCAGGAGGAATGACCATGAAGATCAATGCATTCACCTCTCTGGCCGCTCTTGGGCTGGCGCTGCTGACCGCGGCCCCTGCTGTGGCGCACCACTCGTTCGACGTCGATTACGACACGACCAAGATCGCCACCCTCACGGGAGTTGTGACCAAGCTCGATTGGACCAATCCCCACGCCTATCTTTCCATTGCGTTCAAAGATGAGACGGGAGCCACCAAGACCGTGGCGATTGAACTCGGACCGCCGTACGCGCTCACCCGCGGCGGCTGGAAGCGCGACACCGTCAAGATCGGCGACAAAGTCACGGTGCAGGATGCGGCGCTCTCCAAAGACGGAAGCCCCCGCGCCGGCGCGACTCAAAATACCAAGCTGGTGCTGTCGGGCGGCGAAAAGCTCCCCATGAGGTGACATGCGATTCACCGTCGCGCCCGTCATCTTGTCGCCGGCAATCCTTCTCCTACTCTGCGGGCCCGCCATCTCGCAGGAGAAAAAACCCGCGCCCCCGGCCGCGGTTTCTCAACCCACCGAGCCTGCTCCGCGCGGTCCCGACGGCCATGTTCTGCTCGGCTCCTCGCCCGGAAAAAATGGCTATTGGGAAGTCCGGCCCGGTTTAGGCGGCGTTCCCCGCCCCGATACAGTCCCCTTTCAACCGTGGGCCCGCGCTGTCTATCAATACCGCCAGTCCACCAATGGCAAGGATTCGCCGCTCGTGGCTTGTAAGGCGGCCGTTGGCCCTGCTTTTTTCAATGCCCCCGGGTTTGATTTCGCCGATGTACCCGAGCAGAAAAGCATCTTCATCCTGAATATCGCCGGCCCGCATTCCTGGCGCGTCATCCACATGGACGGCCGCGCTCATCCCACCGGCGAGAATGTGAGGCCCACGTTTCTGGGCGACTCCGTCGGCCATTGGGAGGGCGATACGCTCGTCATCGATACCGTCGGTCTCAATGAAAAACAATGGCCGGTCGGATCGTACCCAACCACGGATCGACTGCACCTCACCGAACGCATTTCCCGCCCGAACCTGAGGACCCTGACTTACGAAGCGACCATCGACGATCCCGGCGCCTATACCATGCCGTGGACCGTCCGCTGGACCATCAACGAGAAAACCGCATCCTCGTGGATTGCCGGCGGCGATATCTTCGAGTACATTTGCGAAGACGCCGGCCGCTAATCACTCCATCAGCTTGTTGGCGTCCGCGTACGCAATCGTATTCCCCAGCATTCGCGTGTACGTGCCCGCGTCTCGAAACTCCTCAGCCATGTCGCGCATCAACGCCATCGTGGCCCGCATGGGGCCGGAACCCAGGCTGATACGCGCCACCCCGAGTTCCTGAAGCCGCGCCGCCGGAGGCGTGCCGGGGCCTGCCAGCACGTTGAGAGGAAACCGCAGGGCCTGGACCAGTTTGCCGATTGTTTCCTCGTCCCGAACACCGGGGACGAACAGACAATCGGCCCCGGCCTCCTTGTAGGCAATGAGCCTCTCTACCGTGCGTTCAAACCGTGTCGCTGGCTCACCCACCTGCTCGAGATAAATGTCGCAGCGGGCGTTGATCACGATCGCGACGCCCAGACGTTCGCCCGTGCGGCGTACCGCCCGAATCTTTTCGATCTGGGCTGAGACATCCACAAGCCGCCCGTTCTGGTAGTCCTCCAGATTCATCCCGACCCCGCCGGCTTCCACCAGCCCCGCCGCCACTTTCTCGGTGTCTTCCCAGCCGGCCATGAGATCGGCGCTTACCGGCACCGAAACGACGCGGGTGATCCGCCGCACCTGGCTGAGCATCTCCTCGAGCGGAAGCTCTTCGGTATCGGAATATCCCAACGAGAAAGCCACGCCCGCGCTGCCGGTCGCCACCGCCCGAAACCCGCATCGCTCGACAAGTCTCGCGCTGGCCGCGTCCCACACGTTGGCTATTTTTAGAACCGGCGGACCGTAATGAAGCTTCCGAAGCAGCGCCGCTTTCTCAGGCAGGGTCATCGACCCATGATAGCCCCGCGGAATGAATCAGACACACGTCCGACGTACATGCAAAATACGCATGGCGTTCTTTGCACTCGCCGTGCAGAAAAATCGTCTAATGCCCTCCACCGCCGCTCCGTCGAGCGCCCGGGGCGCGCCGGAAATTCCGCCGCGTTAGTTGAGACTCAAGATATGCGAAGATGCCGGAATTTTCAAGTCGGCGAGATTACATGTTGGTGTTCGATGTTAGAAAAACATCCGCGAACTCGACCGCACGCGAAGACGAGCGTACTCGCCTCAACCGCGTCAGATCGGCGGGATTCACCCTGGCCCCATCGGATCAGCGACCCGCTCACGTTAGCGCTGGCGATTCACATACGGAGGCGCATGAAGTGCTTAATCGGGATCGGATCTGCGGCTCGCCATACGGTCCAAACGATCTTGGGGGTGGTTGATGAATTACCGGCGGATCATCGTAGGTTTGATGACCCTCACCTTTGGAATCTTACTGAGTAGCTCAGCCTCATTCGCACAGAATCCGGCCCTCCGGCCGCCGGATGATCCCTGGAGCCGCCTGGGCAACGATCCGTTCGACCAGTTGGAACCGGCCGCGCCTCGTACGGCCATAGAGCAGCAAGTTCACCAAATGGACACATTGGACGATGTTCCGTTTGCTCCACGAGCCGACCAACTGGGAGGCGTGCAGCGGGCTGAAACGGGAAATACTGTTTCTGTTCAGCAGTTGCGTCATCCTCTAACGCGCAAGGCTCGCCGCCTCCTGGCCAAAGCAGAATCCTATTTGAAGCACGGGCAGCGCGCTAAAGGAAAAGAGCAGTTGACGGAGGCCGTCAGAGAGCCCTCGGCCGCGCCCTACGCCCATGCCATGCTCGGCACCGAGTACTTGCGGGATCGACAACTCCCCGACGCCATCGTCGAACTCGAGACGGCAGCCCGCGCGCTCCCTATGTCGGGTGTGCATTCAAATCTCGGGTTCGCGCTGTGTCTGACAGGTGACATCAAACGCGGCCAGGAGGAACTCGAGGAGGCGTTACGATTAGATGGGAATTCGGCAAAGACGCGGTTCCTTTTGGGAATCGTTCTCCTCAACCAGAAATCGACCGAAGCCGAGGCTCAACGCGAATTGAATATGGCGCGAACCCAAGTGCGCGCGGCGCATCTCGCCCTCGCTGTGTCCGAGATTCGCCGCGGGCGTACGGACGCCGCCGAGCGCGAACTGCGAGAGTTCCTGGGTTCTACCAGTCAGATCGAATTTTCCAAGGCTTTACGATGGGCCTCGGTCGCGGCCGCCCAGCCTCATCCCGCCGCGGCCTTCGGCTTCCCCGAAAAAACCTCGGACTAGGACGACTGTTCCGCCCGCGCCGGCTGCGCCACAAAACGATAACCCACCCCGCGCACCGTGAGGAGATGGTGCGGCCGCCGGGGGTCATCCTCGATGTAGCGCCGCAGCCGCACCATGAAATTATCGATCGCCCGCGTGTCGGTGTCCTCGTGCAAGCCCCAGACTTCGTCGAGCATCGCTTTTCGGGAAACCGTCTTGCCTTCGTGACGGATTAGATACCGCAGCAGGTTCGCTTCCATTAACGTAAGCGGGAAGACCTGTTCGCCTACGCGCAACTCCAGCAGATCGAAATGCACGGACTTGTCGCCGAAGGTGAACACGTCGGAAGCCACGGTCGTAGCAGCCCGGTGGTTGATGTCGGCTCGCAGCCATTCGCGGCGCCGCAGCAGGCCTTGGATGCGGGCCATCAAAATCGCGAGATCGAAGGGCTTGGTCAGGTAGTCATCGGCTCCGGCAGCGAAGCCCTTCAGAACATCTGCCGGATGACCACGCGCGGTGAGAATGAGCGTCGGGACGAACTGTCCGCTCTGACGCATCTCCGCCATCACCGTGAACCCGTCCTTACCGGGCAGCATGACATCCAGAACGACTACGTCGGCAGGGGCGGGCTGGGCGGCCAGAATCTCGAGCGCCGCTTCTCCGGTCGCGACCACCTGCACTTGATACCCGGCCGCTTCCAGGTTGAACCGCAGCCCGTCGGCCAGGTGCTGCTCGTCTTCCACGATCAGGACGCGATTCATCGGGCAATCGGGAATTGCAGCAGGAAGGTGCTGCCGTGGCCCGGCCCTTCGCTCTCGGCCCAAACCCGCCCGCCGTGCCGTTTGGCGACCGAACGGACGATGAACAATCCCAGCCCGGTGCCTTTCACCCGCGTAGCCAGCGGGCCTGGCACGCGATGGAATCGTTTGAAAATTCGTTTGAGCTCGGCGCGCGGAATTCCGGCGCCCTGGTCGCGCACCCGCAGCGATACATACCGGCCGCCCGGCGTCTCGAGTTCCACGCTGACGTGCACGTTCTCCCCCGAATACTTCACTGCGTTTTCGATCAGGTTCGATACCGCCGACTCGACCTCGCTCGGATCGCCCAGAATCGTCACGCGCGACCCGGGGCGATATTCCACCGCCCCTTCAGGAACATGATGAAGCGTACGGATTCGCGCCAGGCACTGCTCGACCACGCTGCCGAGATCGATCGGCACGCGGTGCAGCTTGCGCCGCGACGGGCCCACGCGGCCGGTCCGCAGCACCTGTTCGATGGTCGCGAGCAGCCGGTCGCTGTCCTCCAGCATGATGCGGTAAAAATCTCTGCGCTTTTCCTCGTCCACCCGGTGCGTTTGCAGCGTTTCCAGGAACAGGCGAATGGAGGCGACCGGCGTCTTCAGCTCGTGCGTGACCGCATTGATGAAGGCGTCGTGCTGCTCATTGCGCCGGATTTCGCGAACCAGAAAAAGCGTGTTCAGCACCACTCCGGCGATGATCACCGCCAGCAGCAGCACTCCCAGGAACAGCAGGATTCCGGTCCGCCAGTTGAGCAGAACCCAACCAATGTAGAGGAGAAGGATGATGAAGATCAGCGCGGCGCCCAGCGCAATAAACAGCGCGATCGACCTTTTTCGGCCGCTGACCATGCTTTCAGCTTAGCCCAGCGGAGCAGGCTTTTGACCTGCCAGGCCTGTCAGGCGGCTTCGATTTCGGGAACCGGAGTGTGGGCGCGCGCCACCTTCACGCCCTTGGCGATGCGGAGAAATCGGAGCAGTTTGATAGTCAGCCAGGAAATGTCAAATTCGTACCAAGTCAGGCCGTGGCGCGCCGAGGTAGGGTGCGCATGGTGGTTGTTGTGCCAGCCTTCGCCGAATGTGACTAACGCGACCAACAAGTTGTTCCGTGAGTCGTCCCGCGTCGCGAAGCGCCGCGATCCCCACATGTGTGTGGCCGAGTTGACCAGCCAGGTGCCATGAAGTCCGGCGACGATTCGCAAACAGCCGCCCCACAAAAACATCGGAAGCCCTCCCGCCAGCAGCAGGACGATACCCAGCACGACAGAAGGAACCCAGTGATAGCTGTTCAGCCAGACGTAGAACTTGTCCTTTGCCAGGTCGGGTGCGTACTTCGCCATCAGCCGCGTGTTGTTGTGCTTCGACTCGCCGACCAGAATCCAGCCGATGTGCGACCACCAGGCGCCGTCTCGCGGCGAATGCGGATCTCCGGGCTGATCGGACTTCTGATGATGAATCCGATGAGTTGCCACCCAGAAGATCGGCCCGCCTTCCAGCGTCAGCGTTCCGCACACCGCGAAGAAATACTCGAGCCACCGCGGCACCTTGTACGAGCGATGCGTGTGCAGGCGATGGTATCCCAAACTGATTCCGAAACCCGTCGCCACCCAGATCAAAATCACGGACGCGATCAGGGCGCGCCAGCTGAACATGAATAACGCAGCAATCGCGCCTGCGTGGAGGAGGGTCAAGACTGTAATGATCAGCCAGTTGAGTTGCTGGCGTTTGGAAATGTCGACGATTTCAGAATTCACTGGAGTCTCTCGGAGGATCGTTCCTTTTCACGCTAGCAAGGATTTGCGCCGCGATTTGTAAGAGTTGTGTAATCTCGGCAGTATTGCCCAACGCGAACTCCCGCATGCTATCCTGTGGCGACTGCGGCGCGAACCGTTGCATAATTCATCCAATACGGTCGATGTTTCGAGTTAACAATATGAAACTGTTGCCCATGGTCGCCCTCGCCGCTGCGGTTCTGCCGGCGCAGCCGAACAGCCTTCAACCGCGCGTCCACGAGATCGTCGATGCCGTCTCCGAAGACCGGATTGCCGCCACGATCAAGAAACTCGCCGGCTTTCCAACGCGCAACATCTTGTCGACTCAAGGGGTGGCCGACGCGCGCCAGTGGATTGTAAGCGAACTGAAAAGTTACAGCCCGCGGCTGCAGGTGAACCTGGAGCATTTCAAGGTCAAGAAGAATGAAGACCGCATTTTCCGTGATGTGGACCTTTACAACGTCGTCGCCGTCCTGCCCGGGACGTCCGCGCCCGACAGCCAGGTGTTGATCACCGCCCACTACGATACCTTGAACCTGGTTCCCTTGCCCGGGCAGCCGCCGCCGGAAACCGCCGACAATCTCGGGGAGCGAACCACGCAGTATGACTGGACAAAAGCCGATGCGCCTGCCCCCGGGGCAAATGACGACGGTAGCGGCACGGCGGCGGTGATGGAGCTGGCTCGCGTGATGAGCCGCTACCAATTCGGCAAGACGCTGGTGTTCATCGCATTCGCCGGTGAGGAACAGGGACTGATTGGAAGCACCCTGCACGCCGCCGCGGCCCGAAAGCAGGGCCAGTCGATCGAGGCCGTGTTCAACAACGACATCATTGGCAGCGAAACCAGCGGCAACGGCCGCACCGGCAACCGTTCCGTGAACCTGTACGGCAGCGATGTCACGGATTCCGTCTCTCAGCAGCTCGCGCGCTATGCCCGGCAGGTGGCGGAGCGCTACCTACCTTCGATGAAGGTCAACCTGATCTTCATGCAAGACCGGCTGGGCCGGGGCGGCGACCACAGCCCATTCCAGCAGGAAGGCTATGCCGCGGTGCGCCTCTCCACACCATTCGAAGACTATGCGCACCAGCACTCAGCGACCGACCTGCCGGAGTTCGTCTCGGTCCCTTACACGGCGCGGGTCGCCCAGATCAACGCGGCCGTGGCGGCGAGCCTTGCTTCTGCACCCAGGCCGCCGGACGTCACGCAAGAGGCCAAGACCGGCCTCCTCAAGGGCCAATTGGTCCCGCGAATTTCGCGCGGAAAATCGCGCTACGACGCCCAACTGCGATGGAAACCCACGGGCTCGGAATTCAACCTCAAAGGCTACACCATTGTCATGCGCTCTACGACGTCGCCGGATTGGGAGCAGGAAATCTTCGTCGGCAAGGTCAATGAGTACGTACTCAAGGACGTGTCCATTGACGAGCTCCGGTTCGGCGTGAAAGCCATCGACAACGACGGCAACGAAAGCCTCGTGGCGCCGTACATCTACCCGCCGCGGCCCAAGCGCGAAATCCCGGTGTTCTGAACCAAAACGGCCGGACTCCGGCCATTTTTAGATTGCAACTATTTGAAACTAAGTTACTTGCGCGAACCCGTGGTCGCGATCGCAGCCATTTGTCAAAAGATCAGCTTCAACGCCAACTGGATCTGCCGCGAAGAACCGGAGTCCCCGATCGGCGCGCGAGTGGCCTGGATCTCTCCGAACGTGTTGCCCGCCGCCGTGCTCACAATGCGGTTGGGCTGGGCGAAATTCGGATGGTTGAACAGGTTGAAGGTATCGGCGCGGAATTGCGCCGTGAGTCTCTCGGTGATGTGCGTGTCCTTGTACAAAGCCACGTCCAGGTTTTCGAAGCCCGGGCCAACCAGGAGATTTCTTCCCATGTTGCCGAACCCGGCGGGCACCTGGAACAGGCAGTTTGCCGTCGCGGGCACACCGCAGGTCAGATTCGAAAAATATCGCGGGTTGCCGTCGGGAGCCGATCCGATACCGACCGGCACGGGGCCGAGGATATTGGCGCGGATTGTGTTCGACACGCCGTTGAACGTGGAGCCGGTGACGATCTCGATCGGGTTGCCGGTCTGGAGCTGATTGATGAGCGAAAACTGCCAGCCTTCCACGGCCCGGTTTCCCTTGAACGGCAATTGATAAATCGCGCTCACAACGAAGCGGTGGCGGACGTCGAAATCGGACGGCGCGTGCTCCGCGCTCAGGTTGGTGCTGTCCTGCATGGGAGTGTTGGTGCCCCAGACGTTAGCCGGAGAGTTGTAAGAGGTCTCATCCAACGATTTCGACCAGGTGTAGTTGGTTTGGAACTGGAGACCCTTGGCCAGGCGCTTGGTGGCTGTAATCCAGAGCCCGTTGTATTCCGAGTTCCCGATGCTCTGCCACTGCGTGATATTGCCGAGAGCCGAGCCGGGAGCGATGGACGACGCCGCCAATGCAGCATAGGGTCGCACCGTCGTACCCGGAATAAACTGATTGATGTTCAACGCCGTGCGCAGGTCCGTGCCTTTGTTTCCGAAATATCCCACCATCAGTCCGAGATCGGAAGTCAGTTCCTGCTGCACGTTGAAATTCCAGGACTGGACATACGGAGTCTGAAAGTTACCCGCGACCGCCACGGGATTCAGAGACCCGGCCGCTCTGGCGGCGGTTAGAGCGTTCGAGAAAGTCACGAATCCAGGACCGGCAAACGTCAGGGGCGTCGCAAACGGCGGGTTCGAGGCCATGCCGCCCACCAATCCGGACGTCGGCTGGTCGGCCATGATGGCGTAGGCGCTGCGCACGACGGTTTTGCCATTGTGGAACACGTCCCAGGCGAAGCCCACACGCGGCTCCCAGCTATGGTTCTGGCTATACGGCTGATGCTGGCGCACAAGCGACACGCTCGAGGGATCGAAGTTCACGAACCGGTCTTCGGCTTCCGCCGGAGTTCCGTTCCACTCCCAGCGAAAACCCAACTGGAGCGTCAACCCGCGGGACACCTTGTAGCTGTCTTCGACGAATGCGCCGGTCGCCATCATGTAGATCCGCGCGGGATTCGTGGAAGTGTTGGAGGTAAAGGTCGCGATATTGCCGTTAATGAAATCGCCGACGGTGTTGAAGATCATCGTGCCGGGGGTGAGGGCATAGCTATTGCCGTTGAAACGTCGCACCTCGCCGCCAAATTTCAGAGTGTGTTTCCCGCGGGTATGGCTCAAGGTATCGGACAGAACGGCGGTGTAATCGCCACGGCCCTGCGGAAAGCCGTTCGGCCCGCCCAAGTTCAAATTGATGTCGCGGAAGCTCATCTGGGGCAACCCGATGGGTGTGGAGACGCCGATGTTCATCCCGAAATCCGCCGGATTCAAGGTGGCATTCGGAGAAAAGTCGATGCGGATGCGGTTATAGCCGAGCCGGACTTCGTTCACGGTATTGGGCGTGAAGATGTGGGTTTCGTTGATCGTCATGATCTGGCGATGGCTCTTGCGCGTGTCGCCGAAAGCGGGAATATTGTTGCCCTGCAGCGTCGGTTCCTGGCGAAGGTCCGCCTGAAACGCGTAATACCCGTTGATGCGGTCGCTGTCGGTGATCGCATGGCTGATATTGGCGGTTCCCTGGTCGATGTTTACGCCCGCAGCCGCCGAGCCGAGGACCAAAGAGGCGCCGGAATTCGGCTGCGGAATCAATGGCAGCAGTGCGACGACGGTCGGATTGCCAACTGCCTGCGCGGACGCACGCTGATCCGCCGTGAGAACCGTCGTGCTGAGCGTCAGCCCCTGGCGCTGGCGTAAACCCTCGTAGCTGAGGAAGAAAAACGTCTTGTCGTGCCGGATCGGCCCACCGGCATCAGCACCGAAATTGTTGCGGATAAACGGGGATTGCGCCGCCTGGCCCACGCGATTGAAATAATTGCGCGCGTCGAAGTAGTTATTGCGCAGATAGTCAAACACCTCGCCGTGAAAAGTGTTCGTGCCCGAGCGGGTGGCGATGTTGACGATGGTTCCCGAGTTACGGCCGTATTGGGCGCTGTAGGTGGAGTTATCCGCCTTGAACTCCTGCACCGTGTTGATGGACGGCTGAAAGGTGAGCTGGTTCTGCGCCATGTCATTCAGGTTGATCCCGTTCACCATAATGTTCGTGGCGTCTTCGCGGTTTCCGGCGCTGAAGAATGCAAAGGAGCCCTGGCCGCGCAAGGGCGCAGTGAGATAACCCGAGGCGGGCGGGGCGACGGTGCCGGCGGTGAGTAAACTCAGGTCGAGAAAGTGCCGGCCATTGAGGGGGATCTCCTGGACGGTGCGCTGGTCGACCGTGGTGCCCACCGAAGTCGTGGAGGTATCCACCACTGCGGTCGTGGCAACGATTTCAACCGAGGAACTGGCCGCAGCGACAGGCAGGCGAAAGTCCTGTTGTACGACGCGGCTCACTTCCAGAACCAGATCGTTCACCGTGGTGGATTGTAGCCCCGAGGCGGCCGCCGTCACCGCGTAGTGCCCGACCGGGAGCGAAGGTACGACGTACAAACCGGACGCATCGGTAGTGAACGAACGCTGCTCGCCGGTTCCCATATTCCGGACGGTGACTGTGGCCTTGGGAACGGAAGCACCGCTTGGGTCGGTGACGACTCCCTGGATGGTTCCGGTTGACTGAGCCAAAATGGCGCTCGCACTCAGGACGAGTACGATCGAGAGGCGATAGAAGCGTCGGGTCATAACAACCCCCTATTGCGGTGAAGTATATCCGAAAAAGACGCCAACGCAGGTAAATTGTTCGTCATTGGGGGCCCGAACGCGGCCCCGGCTCACAACTTAGTGCCCTAAATGACGATCGAGAAAGCGCGCGGCGGCTTCGTAGCCCTCGCGCCAATGGCGAAACAGGAGGAAATCGTGGATTTCGTCGGGGAAGATCAGATCCTCGAATTCAATTTTCCGTTTTCTGAGCGCATCGGTCAAGGCGACGGTCTGATTGAACTTGACGTTGCGGTCGTCATCGCCGTGGATGAGCAAAACGGGCGACTTCCAGCCGTCGATGGAAGCGAGCGGTGAGGAGTCGAAGGCGACCTTCGCAGCCGGATCGGTGGGCGCCAGATCCCACTCGTTCGCCCAGTCGTGGATTCCGTGAAAATCGACACCCGCGCGGAAGGTGTCCGAGGCGCGCGCCAGCGCCAGGGCGGTGAGATAGCCACCGTAGGAGCCGCCCCAGACCGCGATGCGGGCGGAGTCGACATCGGCGCGGTCGCGCAGATAACGAGCGGCGGCCTGGACATCCTTGAATTCGCTGGCGCCGGTGCCGCCGAAGTTCAGCGCTTCCCGGAAATTGAGGCCATAGCCGATGCCGCTGCGATAATTGACCGACAGCACCAGGAAACCCTGGCTAGCCAGGTATTGGTTCAGGGCATAGGCATTGTGGTAGTAGTTCATGTAATGCCAGCCCAGGAGCATCTGGCGCCGCGAGCCTCCATGAAAAAAGATCACGGCCGGTCCGCGGCCAGCCGGCCGTTTGGACGACAGGAAAAGCTGCGCGTGGATCGTGAGCCCGTCGGCGCTGTTAAACGTCACCGGGGCGGGCGTAATCAACTCCTGCAGCGGGAAGCCGGAAGGAATCGCCGCCGGATCCATATCCCGCGATTGTTTTCCGGTGAGAATGGCAGGATGCGCGGGATGCTGCGCGTCGGAGCGGAAGAAGGCCACGGCATCGCGGTCGCCGGTTGCGACTGGCGACCACTCGATCCCCTGCCCTGAAGTCAACGCGACGGGCATGCCACCAGCCGCGGCGACCTTCCAGAGATGACGGCGATCGATGTCCCCCTGGTTGGAGTTGAACAGAATCTCGCGGCGGTTTGAGGAGAGCGCGACGTCCTCGACTTCAAATTCGCCCGGCGTCAGCAGGGTGGGGGCTCCGCCCTCGGTGGTGACGCTGTAGAGGTGGGTCCAGCCATCGGCTTCCCACGGGAAAACGAGGCGGTCGCCCGCGGCCCAGAGAATCTGATTCTCAGCTGCCACTTCGCGGAAGACGCTTCCCTGCCCGGATTTCGCGCGCCAGACCTCGCGGCCGTGCCCGGTGGCGGCATCGGCCACGCGAATCGACCACGGCTCGTCGGCGCGGCGGGCCCCATAAATGCGCTGGCCTCCATGACTCGGTTGGCGAATGAAAGCGATCGAATGGCTGTCGGGCGACCACGCGGGCTCGCCATCGAGATCGGTGCTGGGATCCAGATACTGGAGAGTGCTCGAGGCAACGTCGTAGACGCCAATAAACTGGTGGTCGCCGCGGTCGCTCACAAAACTGAGGTGCGTGCCGTCGGGAGACCAGGCCGGACTCTGCTCATGGCCGCGGCCCTGAAAAATCTGGGCAGGCGCGATTTTGCCGTCCAGGGAAGCCCACCAGAGTTGGTTGCGGCGCGTGAAGGCGACGCGGTCACCCCGGGGAGAGACGGCCGGCGAATCGCCTTCGCCGATCTTGCGTGGAGCTGAACCATCCAAGGCGACGACCCAGACGTCCTGCTCAGCGCCACCGGGATCAATGGCGGGATTGGGAGATTCTCCGGCGCGATTCGGCCCGCCGCCGCGCACGTAAACGACGGCGGCGGCGTCGGGCGTCCAGCGGAGATCGGAGAGATCCTGGCCGTCATCCTGCGTGTAGTTGGTGATCTTGCGGGCCTGATAGGCGGGCGGCTCGGCGACCAGAATGTTGCGGACGCCACGCGCGTTCGAAACCCAAGCGACCTTGCCGCCGGAGGACGCCGCAATCAGTTCAGTAGGAAAAGCGGCGCTCAGCACCTGGTCGATGGTGAACGGCTGCGCGAATGCACAGGACGCCACCAGAAACGCCGCTGCCAACCGGTCCATGTCCCTACTATAAGGCTTCCGCGCGCTATTCATCCCGAAGGATTTCGAGGGGCCTGCGACCGAGGATCGGAAAACTGGCGGCCCAGCCGGCGCCGGCGGCAATCAGAGCCGCGAGCGCGATGGCCGTCAGATTGGCGACGGGGTCGAAATGAAACTCGATTTCCATCAGAAGCTTGAGAATCATCGCGGCGAACCCGGACGCGAGCAGGCTGCCCATGATGCCTGCCACCGCACCGAGTACCAGAAATTCGATGGAAAAAATGCCGGCGATGCGGCGGCGAGTGGCTCCCAGAGTTTTCAGGATGACCACCTCACGGATGCGCCGGAAACGCGTGCCCGCGACGCTGGAGGCGACCATTACGGCGCCTGCCAGAATGGTGAACGCCGAGATGAACCGGATTACGACCGAGATGCGGTCCACCACTTCCTCGACGATTTGCATTACGTCGGCCACATTGATCACGGTGACGGTGGGAAACCGGTCATACATGACGCGCTGGAGCGCCGGCACGGCGTTGGGCTGCACGCGCGCGCTGCCCAAATAGACGGCCGGGAAACCGTCCAACTGGCCCGGGTTGAAGATAAATTCGAAGCGGGCGGCCATGCGCAAAGACTCCGTGCGCTCGACACAAGCGACTCGTGTACGGATTGGGCGATTCCAGATATTCCAGTCGATCACGGAACCCGGTTGGACGTTCAGGATGTGCGAGGTTTCGTCGGTGACGCAGACTTGCGGCTCACGATCGCCGGGCTGCCACCACGCGCCGTGCAGAATCTCCATGTCGGAGGGCTTGGCATCGAGGGCAGTTACGGAGCGGGTGCGGAGGAAGCGGCGTCCCCAATCGTGCAGGGGAATCCGCTCGACGGGCACGCCGTCGATGCCGGTGATGCGCGCGGCGACGGCGCCGGTCACATCGGGGCCTTCTTGCACACCGGGCTGGGCACGGACGAGATCGGAGACTGGCTGGCGCTGACTGCCGGGGATGTCCATCAGAAACACGTTGGGCGTCCCGGGTGGCGCGCTGGCGCGAATCTGGTGAACCAACGCGGTCTGAATGAGGAACACCGTGAGGGTGAACATGACACCCACGCCCAGCGCCACGACGGCGGCTTGCACCTGGTTGCCGGGGCGGTAGAGATTGGCGATGCCATGACGGAAGGCCCCAGGCATGCGGTCGGGCGAGTGGCGGAGGAACCATCGGACGCCGCGCAGAAGCAGCCACGCGCTAACGGCGAGCGCGGCCACGCCTCCGGCGAGCGCCGCGGTGAAATATACGCCGGTCCGGAGGGCCATCCGCAGGCCGCCATCCGTCAGAGTGCCGGCGACCGCGCCGGTGCCGAGGAGAATCGCGAGACCCGCCCAGAGAGCAGGCCGCGATTCGCGAGAGAGCCAACGCGAGCGGCGAGCGGCGGCTTCCGAAGCCATGTTCCGGCGGAAAATTTCAGCGGGGCGAATGGCACGAATGCCCAGCAGCGGCGGCAGAGTGAAGAGCAAAGTGATGAGACACGCGATGGCGATGCCCTGCAACGCCGGCCATAAATCCAAAGCCGGCGCAGCATCCAGCGTAAAGTAGCGGGCGAGCAGGCTCGGGAAGACCGACGAGACGCCCGTCCCGAGAATCACGCCCAACAAGCCGCCGCCGAGGCCGAGCAGAAGGGTCTGGGCCATGTAGATGCGGATGACTTGCCGCGAGCGCGCGCCGACGCATTTCATGACGGCGATGGAATCCAGCCGCTGCTGGAGGTGCCCATGCATCGCGCTCGCCACGCCCAATGCGCCAATGACCAGGGCGATGAGGCCGATCAGGCTCAGAAAGGTGGTAGCGCGATCGAGACCGCGAGTGATGATCGGGTGCGTTTCGGTGTAGTCGGCGAGGTTGGCCTCGGGAAAGGCTCGCTTCAGAATGCGGCGAACTTCGGAGACGCTGGGCCCGGAGGGCGGAAGGCGGAACAAGAACCGTTCGGAGGCGCGGCTCCCGATGCCAATCAGCCCGGTGCGGTCGAGGCCGTCGCGAGTGATCATGACCCGCGGGCCGACATTCAGAGTGCCGGTCATGCGGTCGGGCTCGGAGGTCACGACGCCGGCGATGGTGAAATCCTGGCCGCCGATGCGCAGCGTGTCGCCGGTCTTGACGTTCAGGCGCAGCAAAAGGTCGTCGGAGACGACGACCGAGTTTGCATTCAGCACTTCGCGGAAAGGCCGGTCGGGGCTCAGCTTGACAACGCCGTAGAACGGATAGGCGCGAGGATCAACTGCCTTGATCGAAATCAGCAACGGGTCCGGCGTGTGCGTCGAAGAAGCCATGGTGACGGTTTCGGTGATCCAGGTGCGGAGGATTCCGCGCTGCGCAAGATTGTCGAAAACCGCCTGCTGCTCGGCCGTGGGGAGGGCGAACACGCGCGCCGATAAGTCGCCCGCCATCAGGGTTCGGGCATCGCGAAGAAGAATGCGGCGAAATGAGCGGCTGAATCCGCGCACGCCGGTGAGGGAACCGACGCCGACCGCCACCGCCAGGATGACGAAGAGGAACTTGGCATGGGAGGCGCGCATCTCGCGCCACGCGATGCGGAAAGCAGCCGACCAGGGAAATGACCCGTTCATTCGGAGGCCACCAATCCGTCGCGCAGCACGATGCGGCGATCGGCGCAGCGGGCAACTGAATCTTCGTGCGTCACCATCACCATGGTGGCGCCGTGCTCGCGGTTTAGCTCGAGAAGCAGCTCAAGAACCACCTGCCCGGTAGCGGAGTCGAGATTTCCGGTCGGTTCATCGGCGAGCAGAATCGGAGGCTGCAAAGCAAAAGCGCGGGCGAGCGCGACACGCTGCTGTTCTCCGCCCGAGAGCTGGACGGGGTAGTGATCGCAGCGGTCGCCGAGGCCGACGCGCTCGAGGAGTTCGCGAGCGCGCTCCCGGCCGCCGTGGCCGTTGCCCGCCAGCTCCATCGGGAGCAGGACATTTTCCTCGGCGGTGAGCGTAGGGACCAGATGATAGGACTGGAAGACAAATCCGATTTTGCGGCCGCGCAGCAGCGCCATCTGGTCTTCGCCCAGGCGCGTGATGTCTTCGCCATCGAGGAGGATACGGCCGGTGGTGGGAGAATCGAGGCCGGCGATCAGGCCGAGCAGCGTGCTTTTGCCGCTGCCGGACGGCCCCATAATTGCGGCAAACTGACCGCGAGGGATTTGGAGATCGATTCCCCGGAGAATTTCGACGCGGTGTGTGCCCGTATCGATAGACTTGGTTAAGCCGCAGACTTCGATCAAACTTTATTATGGCATTGCGATGAAACAGGCATGGATCATACCGCTGCTCGCGTGCATCCTGGGATGTAAACCGGAAGAATCTCGCCGGCAGCCTCCACCTTCAGCGCCCGCAGAGGCGGCGCCGCCGGCCCGCGCAGCCGACAACCGCCCGGCAATCGTGTGCTTCGGCGACAGCCTGACCGCCGGATTCGGCGTGGACCCAGGAAGCAGCTACCCGGATTTAGTACAGCGAGAACTCGATCGCCGCGGCTATCATTACCGCGTGGTCAACCTGGGCGAGAGCGGCGATACCTCGCAAGACGGACTGGACCGGATCGGGCTTGTGACGGCGGAGAAGCCGCAGCTCGTCATTGTCGAGTTCGGAGCGAATGACGGCCTGCGCGGTCAGCCGATTTCCAACACGGAAAAGAATCTGGCCCAGATGATCGAACTCTTGCAGAAAGCCGGCGCGCGGATTGTGCTGGCCGGAATCACGCTGCCGCCGAACTACGGGCCGGACTACATCCGGCGCTTCACGGCGATCTATCCGGAATTGGCGGCGCGACACAAGGTTCCGCTGATTTCGTTTCTGCTGGAGGGGGCGGCCGGCAAGAGCGATCTGATGCAGAAGGACGGATTGCACCCGAATGCGGCCGGGACAAGGCTGGTGGCGGCGAATGTGCTTGGCGTAATCGAGCCTTTGCTGACGCGGGAATAGGCGTTGCCACGGCCGGTGTGGGTACTCTACGGTGTCGCGGCTGTAGCCCTGCTGGGTTTTCTCTGGCTCGGCCGCGCGGTCGCAACCGGCCAGACGACACCGTTCGACACGGCGGTACGGGAGACGGTTCACGCGTGGGGCTCAGTTTGGCTGACGCGCCTGATGGTAGGCATTACCCAATTCGGGACACCCAGGTTCTTGATCATCGTGACAATCGTGGTCGGGTGGCGTCTGTCACGAATCGGCAGGTGGCGCGCCGCCGCGCTGCTCGCGCTCTCGACCATTGGCATGACGGCGCTGAGTGAAAGCCTGAAGGTGATTTATCATCGTCCGCGCCCGTCTGCCTTCTTCGGCTACACCGAGCCGATGAGCTACAGTTACCCGAGCGGCCACGCAGACACATCCATCTGCTTTTACGGAATGCTGGTGTTCATCGTGAGCGGCCACATCAAATCGGATCGACGGCGACTCGCAGTGTGGGTGGAGACGGCGATCCTGATCCTGCTGATCGGTTGTTCCCGCGTTTATCTCGGAGTTCATTATCCGACCGATGTGATCGGAGGTTACTGTTTGGGGTTGGCGTGGCTCATCGGGATCGCGTCACGGTTCGTTCATTACTACCGGTAAACGGTTCCGGCCTTCACGACGACGCGAACATGGCGAAGAGCGGGTGGGAATAGATTCGGTTCGCCGACGACAAGAGCCGGCGGTACCCGCGCAAGCCGGAGGCATGCGCCACGGCGGCTATTGACGGTAAATGGTTCCGGCTTTCATGACGAAGCGAACGCGGCGAAGAGCCGAGATGTCATTCGCGGGGTTGCCGTCGACGGCGATGAGATCGGCTAGCATTCCCGGTTTCACTTGCCCGATATTTACGTGAAGCACACGGCCGGCGACGGAGGTGGCGGCCTTCAGCGCGTCGATCGGATGCATGCCGTAAGCGACCATCAGCTCGAGCTCGCGCGCGTTGTCGCCGTGCGCGAAGACGCCGACATCACTGCCGCTCAGGATAGTGACGCCGGCTTCGAGCGCCGCTTTGAAACTGGCGCGCTTGGCGGTAATCGACGGAGGCTCCGGCTGTTGGCCTTTCTTCCAGCCGGCGTATTGACTGGTCGCGTCACCGGCGGCGAGCGTGGGACAGAGCGCGACATGGCGTTCGGCCATCAGTTTGAAAACTTCGGGGGTGCCGCCATCCCCGTGCTCGACGGTCTCGGCGCCGGCTAAAATAGCCCGGCGTATGCCTTCCGCGGTGGTGGCGTGGACCGCGACCGGGACCCCGGCACTGCGCGCGGTTTCCACGGCGGCTTTCATTTCCTCGACCGAGAATGTCGGGTGCGCGCCAGGCTGCGGACCCCAGCGGTAATCGGCGTAGAGCTTGATCCAATCGGCGCCACGGCCGATCTGATCGCGGACCACGCGCGTCATTCCCTCGATGCCGTCGATCTCCTCTGCGCCTTGCGGGACGCGCCATTCGGGCGCGAACCCCTTCGGCGCGTAGCTGCCCGTGGCGACGATGGCGCGGGTGGACGCGAGGACGCGCGGACCGGGGATGATGCCCTGGTTCACGGCGTCCCTCAACTCGACATCGGCATAGGCGGCCCCTTCGGTGCCGAGGTCGCGCACCGTGGTGAAACCGGCCATTAAGGTGGCGCGAAGATGATTGACGGCGCGGGCGGCGCGCAAGGCCAGGCCTTCGCGGAGGACCTGGTCTTCCCACGGAGTCTCGTTGTACGGATGCAGCAGAACGTGCGAGTGCCCTTCCACTAACCCAGGTAATAACGTGGCGCCCGCAAGCTCGACGACTTTCGCGCCAGAGCTGTTGACCGCGTTTGCCGGGCCCGCGGCTTCGATGCGATCGCCAGCGACCCGTACGGACCAACCCTCGTGCATCGCGTCGCCGTCGAAGACGCGGGCAGGATGCAGGACCAACACCTGCTGTGCGGATAGGGAGAGGGCGAATAAGAAAGCGACCGCTCGCGCCATGCGAGAAATTATAGCGACACTGGCCGGTGACAAGATCACCGGCGCCACTATTGATAAAATTGAAGATTCCAACGGAGGAAACTGGATGGCTGTGCGAGCCCGCCGGACGGCGGTCGTGGTGGATGTCGGAGGAGTGAAAGTCGGGGGCAATCATCCGATAGTCGTGCAGTCGATGACCAACACCGATACGGTCGATGTTGCCGGCACGGTCAACCAGGTGATGGCGCTCGCGCAGGCAGGCTCGGAGCTGGTACGCGTCACCGTGAATACCGAGCAAGCGGCGGCCGCAGTTCCGAAGATCGTAGATACGCTTCGCCAGTTTGGAGCGCGCGTGCCGATTATCGGCGACTTCCATTACAACGGGCACATTCTGCTGAAGAAATATCCCGAATGCGCGCGGGCACTCGATAAGTACCGAATCAATCCCGGCAACGCCAATATCGGAAGAAAAACGGATGAAAACTTCCGGGCGATGATCGAGGTCGCCATTGCGAACGACAAGCCGGTGCGGATCGGGGTGAACTGGGGGTCGCTCGATTCGGCGCTACTGACGCGCATGATGGACGAGAATTCGAAGCGGCCGGAGCCGAAAGATGCACGCGAAGTGACGATGGATGCGATCGTGGCCAGCGCGATCGAATCGGCGAAGGCCGCGGAGGGGTACGGGCTGGCGCATGACAAGATCATTCTCAGCGCGAAGGTGAGCGGAGTGCAGGATCTGATCGACGTCTACCGGGCTCTCGCAGCAGTCTGCGACTACCCGCTGCACCTGGGGCTGACCGAAGCGGGAATGGGGAACAAGGGGATCGTGGCGACCACGGCGGCCCTGTCGCCGCTGCTGCAGGAAGGCATTGGCGACACAATCCGGACGTCGCTCACGCCGGCACCCTATGGCGATCGCACCGAAGAAGTGATCGTCTCGCAGCAAATTCTGCAATCGCTTGGAATCCGCAGTTTCACGCCGCAAGTGACCGCGTGCCCCGGATGCGGACGAACCACGAGCACATTTTTCCAGGAAATGGCCGACGAAATTCAGACCTACCTGCGCGAGCAAATGCCGAAGTGGAAGTCGAGCCACCCCGGCGTGGAAACCATGAAGGTCGCGGTGATGGGGTGCGTGGTAAACGGTCCCGGCGAATCGAAGCACTCGGATATCGGAATCTCTCTGCCGGGCACATTCGAAGAACCGAAGGCGCCGGTTTACGTCGACGGCCGGCTGATGACGACGCTCAAAGGCAACGGAATCGTGGCGGAATTCATCCAGATTCTGAACGAATACGTAGATACTCACTATGGACACGCGAACTAACGGACAAGATAGGCAGGCCGGATTGGTATAATCGTTACAAAGTTGTCACAAAATAATAATCTGTCCGATCGCGTGTCTGAGGAGAATACATGAATTCTGCAAAGAGTAAAGTGGCGGAGATTGATTCGGCCCTGGAGAGTCATCCTTCCGCGGGCGGCTACAAGGTTTTCAACCGCATCGTGGACTGGATCACGAACGAGCGGATGCAGCTCATCAACATTACAGAGCGGATCAATGAGACTGTCCGTAAAAGCGGGATTCGCGAAGGCCTGGTACACCTGCAGTCGCTGCATACCACAACCGCGGTTTTCCTGAACGAATGGCAGGACGCACTGCTGCACGATGTCCGAAATTATCTCGACGACCTGGTGACCCGCGAGAGCGAGTGGCGGCACAATGATCCGCAGTACTCCGATTGCGAACGGAAAAACGCGGATTCGCACCTGCGCGGCATGATCATGGGGCAAAGCCTGTTGCTGCAAGTCCGGAATTCGGCGGTCCTGCTGGGCACGTGGCAGAGCATCATTCTGGCCGAGTTCGACGGCCCGCGCAGCCGTTCGCTGTCGGTTCAAGTCTCCGGCGTTTGACGCGCGGTTCATGGGGAAACGATTCACTCTGGCGGAGGCGGAACAACTGATCCCCAGCGTGGATCGGCTCCTGCGCAAAGCGGTCGAGCTGAAGGCTGGGTACGTAACGGAAGGACACAACTTCGAGTCGTTCCAACGGCGGATCGTGATGACCGGCGGAATGGTTGTGGACCGCACCGAAGTGCGGCGGACACGCGAACGCCGCGATGAGGCTGCCGCCAGCCTGCGAAGCGCAATCGAAGAGGTGCAAGAACTCGGCTGCGTGGTGAAAGACCTGGACATGGGTCTGGTGGACTTCCCGACGCTGTTTCGAGGTCAAGAGGTCTACCTTTGCTGGAAGCTGGGCGAGCCCTCAATTGCGTTCTGGCACGGTGTGGATGAAGGGTACGCCGGCCGGAAGGCGATCGATGCGGACTTCAGGGAAAACCACGAGGGAGATCGGGCGCAGTAGCGCCGTGCGCTACGCCGCGCGGATCAGATAAACAGCTACTTCGGCTAGCAGGTTCGGAAGGGCGCGGATTTTGCGGTGTCCGGCGAGGAAGTAGCGTCGTTCGACGGCCAGGCGCTCGGCATCAACCAAAGCTTCAAAATCGCTCACCGTCAGGAAGTGAATGTTGGGCGAGTCGTACCAGTTGTACGGGAAGAGTTTGGTTTTCGGAGCGCCGCCGCGAAACATCATGGTCAAGCGCACGCTCCAGTGGCCGAAATTGGGGAACGCGACAATCACACGGCGACCTACGCGGAGCATCTCGTGGAGCACCTTGAGCGGCCGGTGTGTCTGCTGAAGGGTCTGGCTGAGGATGACATAATCGAACGCCTGGTTGGGGTAATCAGCCAGACCTTCGTCGATATCGCCCTGATAGACGGAGACGCCGCGGGCGATGGCGCGTTGGACGCGAGCGCCGGAGATCTCGACCCCGCGCGCATCGACGCCTTTATTTTCGGCGAGCCATTGGAGCAGTTCGCCTTCTCCGCAGCCGAGGTCGAGGACCTTGGTGTTCGGCTCGACAATCTCGCCAATAATGGCGTAATCGCTGCGGCCCAACACCTCCGGGACAAACGCCGTCTTTTTCTGAGGCTCGGCGGTCATTGCACCTTCTCGTAGGTGCTGCCGAGGAAACCGCGGATCAGATTGGTCTGCTCGGCAACGTCCACCAGGAACGCGTCGTGGCCGTAGTTGGACTGGAGTTCGCAATAGGCA
>DASXAK010000141.1:0-6187 GCA_036406715.1 Bryobacteraceae bacterium
TGGGCCATATCTGCGCCAGAGGAGTTACCGGCACGGGTGCGCAAGATTCTAGCCAAAGGCGAAGTCACCGCCAGCGTGGTTTCTTATTGGGAGTTGGTCCTCAAGAAGACACGCCAGACCGCGCCGGTTCTGCAACCCGCGCCTTGGTGGGAACGTTATATCACCCGCGCCGCAGTCGAGGTGCTGCCTGTACGGGTGGCCCATGTCGATCATCTGGATACGCTCGCCGAGTGGCACCGCGATCCTTTCGATCGTATGCTGATCGCCCAAGCCATGGCCGAGAATTACACGTTGGTTAGCCGCGACAGCGCACGTGCCCGGTACGGCGTCTCGGTGATGTGGGAATGAAAATGCTTTTCCCTTACCGCATGGGCTTGAATTCACGCTGCCAGTACCCGCTCATCGAGCCGCCGGGCAGCCATGTAGTCGTCAGAAGTCTCAGCGCCGGCAAGGATCAGTTGACATATTGAGCACCCTTTTAGTTGGGGGGTGCAAAGCACTGGCACATATTTTGCCAGGCGGCCTTAATTAACATGTGAGCCGAAACTTCCGCCAGGTGTCATTATTCTTGGTCGTCGAGCCGTGTTCCGCGGCGTGAATAAGGGTGACGTGGTGATTGGGGAGCGGTTGAGCACGCAGGGCATTCTGCGTCGACGCGATCGCGCCGATCTCCGGCGCACCTTCGCCAAGCTCGCTTTCAAAGGCCGCGCCCAGATCGCGACAGTTTTCAGGTAGCGCGACAGTGGGAACCGCGGATTGATCGATGACAAGCGAATGGGATATCAAACAGAAACTAACAATCGACACCATCGTCGCTGTTGCGCAGTGCCGTGGACCTCTACGCCGACGGGATCGGGTGACCCGGCTGCTCGGCTCCGCCTACCTTTTCCCCGACATAATGGTATCATTTTGTGATACCATCATAGCGGTGAGTCGGCACCAGCGAACACTGGAAGCGATCTTCGAAAAGCGGGCCAACATTCCGTAGTCAGATATCGAAAATCTTCTGCTGCGTCTCGGCGCCGAAATCACTGAGGGACGCGGGTCTCGAGTCCGGATTGCGTTGAACACGTTCGTGCGGTGTTCCACCGGCCCCACCCGCAAAAAGAGACGGACCGAGGAGCTGTCGCTTCCATGCGGCGCTTTCTCGCGGAAGCGGGCGTAAGCCCGAAAAAAAGAAAAATGAACTACAAGGGCTACGAGGCAATTGTCGAGTTTGATGAAGACGCCAGGATTCTCTCTGGCGAGGTAATCAATACTCGCGACGTCATCACTTTTCAAGCCGATTCTGCGGACGAAGTCGAGAAGGCTTTCCACGATTCGGTGGACGATTATATTGAGTTTTGCAAAGAGCGCGGCGAGGATCCGGAAAAGCCTTTCTCCGGAATCTTCAGCGTCCGGATGACTCCGGAACAACACCGACAGGTCACACTCGAAGCACGGCGCCGCGGGCTGAGTCTCAATGCCTATGTGGTCGATCGACTAACCAAGCCCCAGATAATGGAAGCAGGGTAGTTCGTACTGGCGATTCGCAGTCGGTATAAGACTAAAAAACCCAGCGGTCTGGCCCAAATGCCCAATCAAAAACGCCGGCGAAACGGCGCGCTCGATGCCGGCAAGGATCACTTGACGTACGACATCCTTTTCGAACCGCGGCTTCATGCAACGACGCTTAAGATCGCGTAGTATGTCTATACTGGTGCGAACAGACCGCGGCTTATGCCCAAATTTAAATCACACCTAAAATTTAAAGCGCGGATTCTCCTTTTGGTGTTCGATCAGATGATCAACCATGCGTTGGAGGTCATGGCCGTGCTCGGCCGCCCATGCCTGGCGCTGCTCGTAGAGTTCGAGGAGAACTTCATCCTCCCAAGGTTCTCGAACTTCACGCTCCCGCCAGTTCGTCGGGGGTATAGATTGTGAGGCGTCCGTAGCCATGTTCCGCCACTATTCTTTCTATCCGGGTACGAATTGCCGCGTTGGCCAAATGCCGGAAGTCCCACGTCAACAGGAAATCGCACCGATGCGTTTGCAGCCGCTGCCACATGGATCACATCTTGCGCGACTTCAGCAGGAATCGAATCCCGGCCCGACCAAACGTTTTGCGCTCCACTGATCGGCAAAAGCGTTGCCTGCCCAGGAACTCCTTCTCCGGTAGGCGTAATCTCTGCCTGAGTACGCATGCGCAAGGTAATGGCATACTTACAGCTTGTTCCTTGGGCCCGAACCTCGCACCGGCTTCCCCTTGGACCCACTCACCGCTCGCTTCTTCTTTCCCGCGACTCCCTTTTCCGTCTTCGCCTTCCCCCGCGCGGGTGCTTTGCGCGAAGTCTCTACACCTTCCGCGATCTCCAACCCGAACATCGCCGACAGATCATCACTCGCCAAAACCTTCGATGCCGCCGGGCCCGCCTTCGACAGCGGCAACTCCTGACTGGCGCTGGCGAGGAGCTCTTCGTGATTCACCTGGTGCAGGCGGAAGAGAAGCTCCGGCTGCTGGTCGAGCCGTGCGCCGATCCCGTACAGCACGGCCGCCACGTGCTTGCACATGTCGGCCCAATCGGGGCAGCTACAGGAAAGCTCGATTTCGGCGGGCGATGGAAACAGGCCGGTCTTCTGCCGGCAGATCCGTTCCATGACGCCTTTAGAAAATCGCCCTTGCAGCAACTCGACCAGGGAATCGATCGCGCCCGCGCAATCGGTGCAGATGGATTGCCAGCGCGTTTTCGTAACCGGCGCCACTTTGATCGCCACCCGGTAAATCTCCGAGCCGCTTACGAGCGCTTCAATTTTGCCGGGAGAAATCTGTAAGTCGATCACGGAACCATTGCGTACATAGGTCCGCCCGCGCGGCAGACGGTTGGCGAAATCGCTGTAACGCTCGAGGTTCTCGCACCAGGCTTTGCCCCAAAAGGTCTTGACGATGGCGCGGCCTTCGATGACTACTGGCGAAACATCGTGGCCCTGTTTCCGGCGCTTCTGCATTTCCCGAAGCGCCCTGCGCCGGCGCTCCGCTGCGGAAACATAAGGCCGCCATCCCCAGAAGTCCATTGATTACTCTCCGAGTGCCTTGTGAATGTCAAGCGCGACCAGCCGGAGCAGCTCCTCATCCTGCATCTCGGTCAGGAGCAGATCGGCGCCGCCTTCCAGCACGTCCTGCGAAATCTTCCGCTTCGACTCCATGAGCTGGTCGATTTTCTCTTCTACGGTACCCCGGCAGACGAATTTATGCACCAGCACATTTTTGGTCTGGCCGATGCGGAAGGCGCGGTCGGTCGCCTGGTTCTCTACCGCCGGATTCCACCACCGGTCAAAGTGCACGACGTGTGATGCGGCCGTAAGATTCAGACCCGAGCCTCCTGCTTTGAGCGACAGCACGAAGAATGGCAGGGTCTCGTCTTCCTGAAAACGGCGCACCAGGTCTTTGCGTTTCTTGACTTCGGTCTGCCCGTGCAGCACCAGGCCGGGCCTTCCGAAGACCGAGCCGAGAAAATCGGCGAGCGGCGCCGTCACTTCGCGGAACTGCGTAAAGACGAGCATCTTCTCCTGCCGGGTCGAGACCACTTCGGCGATTTCGCGCAAGCGGGTCCATTTGCCGCTGTCTTCTTCGCTCCATGAGCCATCCGCGAGCCACTGCGAAGGATGGTTGCAGATCTGTTTGAAGCGCATCAGAAACGCCAGAACGAGGCCTTTGCGCTCGATGCCGTCAGAATTTTCGATCCGTTCCGCCAACTCCCGCACTGCCTGTTCGTAGAGCGCGGCCTGCTTCCGGCTGAGCGGACAGAAGGCTTTGACTTCGGTCTTATCCGGCAGATCGGAGATCACGCTCTTATCGGTCTTCAGGCGGCGCAGGATGTACGGCCGCACCAGCTCGCGCAGCGGTCCGTACGAACCATTGGATTTCGCGGCCAGCTGCTTGGTGAAGGCCGTGAATTGGGCGGGCGACCCCAGCAGGCCGGGATTGAGGAAGTCGAAGATCGACCACAGATCGCCGAGCCTGTTTTCGACCGGCGTACCGGTCAGCGCAAGCCTCGCACGGGCGCGCAGCTTCTTTGCGGCGCGGGTCTGCCGCGCATTCGGATTCTTGATGGCCTGCGCCTCATCCAGCACCGCCAGCTTCCAGGAACGCTCGGCGATCCAGGGGATGCGGAGCAGCGAGCCGTAGCTGGTGATCACGAGATCGAGATCCTCCACGCGCTCCGGTGCGAGCGCTTTAAGCTCGGCCGAAGGAAGTGCGGAGGGGTGCGCGATGAGCGTCTTCAGATCCGGCGCAAACCGTTCGATCTCCGAAGCCCAGTTGGCGAGCAGCGAAGCCGGCGCCACCAGAATGCTGGGCTCGCGTTTTTCGCGTGCCTGGCGCTGGAGTGCGAGCAGCAGCGCAAGCACCTGGATGGTCTTGCCGAGACCCATATCGTCGGCCAGGCATGCGCCGAGCCCTAGCTTCACGAGCAGGTGGAGCCAGCGCACGCCTACGTCCTGGTACGGGCGCAGCGTTCCGTGGAGCGCTCCGCCGGGATCGATATGCGCCAGACCTTCCGGGCTGCGCAAACCCTTCAGCGTCTCGGCAAGCCAGGGGCCAGCGGCCACCTGAGCCCAATCGGGATTGGCTGCTTCGGCCGTATCTCCATCGGCAATATCGGCGCCGGAGAGCAGCCGCATCGCTTCCCGGAAGCTCAGTCCCTGCTCGGCCGCGGTACGTTCGATTTCGCGGAAGCGTTCGATCATGCTGCCGAGTTGCTCGCGGTCGATTTCGACCCAGCGGCCGCGCACCAGCGCGAGGCCATCCGATTTGGCGAGCAGCGCGGCGATCTCGCTGGCGGTGAGCCGCTCGCCATCGAGTGTCACTTCCATGCGGAAATCGAGCAGTGACTCCTGCCCGAGTCCGGCCGCGGGCTTGGCGCCGACCGTTCCCATTACCCGCGGCCGCGCCGGCCGGTTGCCGCGCCATGCCGCCGGCATGCGCACCACGACGCCCGCGGCTTCGAGCTGTGGAACATCTTTCAGGAGCTGCATAGCCTCTGGCGGACTCCACCGCAGCGGATGGAAGATCTCGCCGCGATCGACCATCTCCTTCAGCCACGGACAACTCTCCGACGCCCGCTGCACTGGAAGCAGTAGCGAAAGCAAGCGGCCCTTATTAGCGGCGCCCGCATACTCACGCAACGCCTGGCCGAGCGGCAGGTGCTGCGCCTTGGCATGTGCCGAGAGGCGCGTCGTATAGGTCGCAAGAAAGGCGAACGGCGCATTCGGATCGCCCCGGTTCTCCGCGACATTGAAGTGAACGCGGCCGACCAGATTCCACGCCGGATTGCGGCGCTTCAGAAACTCCTGAATGCCCAGCTTCGATTCGGCCAGCTCCATTTCGAACGCCGCATGCATCTCCTGCCAGAGCGAATCGAGGACCGCGGCCGTCAGATACTCGGCGCCGGTCATGGGAGGCGCGGCGAGGACAATCCACTCCAGGTCTTCCTGCGGAGGCTGCGGCGCATGCAGCTTCTGCCCCGGCGCTTCGAGATCCGGCTGCGTGCAAACGGCCGTGACGTAGCGCGCGCCGAATTCGCGCCAGTAGGCGTAGACGGGAGGAAGCACAGCGCCTGGTTCATCGGCGCCCAATGCGAGCAGCCCGTGTCCCGAGCCGCGTTCGAAGGATTTGCGCAGGTGCTGTTCGAGCCGCTCTGCAAGCGCGGGTGCGCCGGGCTGTTCGGCTAAAACGAGATGACCGTGTGGGGTCAGAATTAGGGCGAGAGGGGCTGCGGCCATCCGGAAATTTCAGGGTAGCGCAGCAATACGATGAAGTACGGTTGCTCCGCCCCGGGTGCTCGCCACGCGCCCCGCACGCTTCGCCACTCGCGTCCGCGAGCTCACTATTACGCCCGGCAAACTCCGCCCCAAGCCGTGCACGCTCCCCCGCGCTCACGCACGGCCATTCGCGGCTGCCAACCCGCGCGCCCGCGCGCTCGAACACGTGCACGCCCGCCGCACGGCCGGCCACGCTCGCCACTCACACCCGCCCGGTCCGCGGCGCACCGCATAAAACAAATTCTAGCCATCCTGTTTGACACTTTGGACAGTCTCGATTAGCATGTGTCCATGCAGCGCAATCGCGACTACCTGAGCACGCGAGAGGTCGCGGAGGTCCTCGGAATCTCGCGGCAGACTCTCTACAACTGGCTCAAAGAGGGCAAAA
>DASXAK010000142.1:0-12031 GCA_036406715.1 Bryobacteraceae bacterium
GCCGATACCGCGGGCGCCACCTGAACCATACCTAGGGCGTGCCAACGTTGCTCCCCGGTCTCATCTAGGCGGTCGAAACCGACCAAACAATGCTCGTCCTCGAACGCGCCAGTTCAGCAATCATTTGCAACGCTTCCCCGATCGCCTTCAGGACAGACTGTCGGCAAGCGGATTTCCGCCAGCTACGATTGCCGCCTCCCGTTATCATGGAGGTTGCTTTCCCATGACCGGCCTAAAACCTCTGTCACCCGAAGTGCTCCTTCACATCGCCCAAGTACTGCAGGTTCCAATGAAGGGGCTCGTCGCCACCATAGAACTGCTGGATGAAGGCGGCACGGTGCCTTTCATCGCGCGCTACCGCAAAGAAGCCACCGGCAACCTCGATGAAGTCCACATTCGGTCGATTGAGGAAAAGCTGCTCTATTTTCGCGAATTGCACGACCGCCGGGCGACTATCCTGGCGTCCATCGAAGAACAGGGAAAACTCACTCCGGAACTCAAGGCTCGCATCGAAGCCACTCTCGAAAAAAGCGAGCTCGAAGATCTCTACCTTCCCTACAAGCCCAAACGGCGCACCAAAGCCACCATTGCCCGGGAAAAGGGCTTGGAACCGCTGGCGCTCCACATCTGGGAGCAGCGGCCCGGTGGCGCTCCATTGTTGGCGTTCGCCGCCGGCTTTGTGAATTCCGAACTCGGTGTCGCCGGCATCGACGACGCTTTGGAAGGTGCGCGGCACATCCTCGCCGAAATGATCAGCGAGCACGCCGATCTGCGCAAATTGCTGCGCCAGGCCATGCTCGCGGAAGGCGTCATCGTCAGCCGCAAAATCGACGACGCGGCCGACACCGAACAGAAATTTCAGATGTATTACGAGTACCGGGAGCCTGCGAAGTCCATCCCGTCCCACCGGATGTTGGCCATCCGCCGCGGCGAGAGCGAAAAAGTTCTGTACTTCACCATCGAGTTCGAGCCCTCTCGCGCGCTTGCGCTCATCCGATCGAAAATCCACAAGCGGCCCGGCGATTGGACGCCGCAGCTCGATCTCGCGGCCGAGGACGCCTGGAAGCGTCTGCTCCACTCCTCGATCGAAGGAGAGATCCGGCTGGAGCTGAAGCAGAAAGCCGACGCCGAGGCCATCCAGGTGTTTCGCGACAATTTGCAGAACCTGCTTCTGGCGCCGCCGGCCGGGCCGATTGCCGTGCTGGGCATCGACCCGGGAATCCGCACCGGCTGCAAGATCGCGGTGGTGGATGAGACCGGAAAGTTTCTGGCGCACGACGTCATCTACCCCCATGCTCCCAAGAACGACACCGCGGGTGCGGCTCGCACGCTGAAGGCCCTTCTGGACAAACATCGGGTGAAGGCCATCGCCATCGGGAATGGAACGGCTTCGCGGGAGACGGACGCCTTCGTGCGCGACATTCTGAAACGTGAGAACACCACGGGTGTCTTCACCGTCACGGTGAATGAGTCGGGGGCCTCGGTATACTCGGCGTCCGATCTGGCGCGCCAGGAATTCCCGGACCTGGACCTCACGGTGCGGGGAGCGATCTCGATTGCGCGGCGACTCCAGGACCCGCTGGCCGAGTTGGTCAAGATCGACCCGAAGTCCATCGGAGTCGGTCAATATCAGCACGATGTGGATCAGCGGCAGTTGGAGCACTCGCTTGGAACCACCATCGAAAGCTGCGTAAACCGCGTGGGTGTGGATCTGAACACCGCCTCCTGGGCCCTGCTGCGCTACATCGCGGGAGTCAGCGAGCGCACGGCGAAGAAGATCGTTGACTTTCGGAATGACAACGGCCGCTTCCGCTCGCGCGTGCAAATCACCGCCGTCCCTGGTGTAGGTCCGAAGACGTTCGAGCAAGCCGCCGGATTCCTGCGCATCCGCGGCGGTGATAACCCGCTCGATATGACGGCCGTGCACCCGGAGTCGTATCCGATCGTGCAGCAGATCGCCGACCTGCTGCAGGTTTCCGTCGAACGGCTGATTCAGGAACCGGAACTGCTCAACAAGGTTGATAAGTCAGCTCTCACCGCGGGGACATACACGGTGACTGACATCCTGGAAGAGCTACGAAAGCCGGGACGCGATCCGCGCGATCAGTTCGTGGCCCCGAGTTTCCAGGAGGGCATCCGGGAGATCTCCGATCTGCGGCCGGGGATGAAGATGGAAGGCGTGGTCACGAACGTGACGAAATTCGGCGCGTTCGTGGACGTGGGAGTCCACCAAGATGGGCTCGTACACGTGAGCGAGTTATCCGACCGGTACGTCAAGGAGCCGGGCGACGTGGTGAAAGCCGGACAGATCGTCAAAGTTCAGGTGCTGAGCGCCGACTCCAAAACCAAACGGATCGCGCTTTCGATGAAAGCACTGATGCCGCCTGCGGCGCCGCAGCCCAAGTCGAAGCCGCGACCCGACCCAGGAGATCCACTCGCAGCGCTCGCCAACCGGTGGAAGGTGCGCTAGCAGGCGCAGTGTTCCCAGAAAGCCATCGAAACTGTCCTCAACGCCGCCCGGTCGCTAGTCCAGCGTCTTGCGGAAGCGCAGCGCACTCAGCCCGAGAATGAGCACGCCATAGACGGCCAGCGCCAGCATCTTCGGCCAGAGCACGTCCACGCCGACGCCTTTCAAGAACACGCCGCGGACGATTTCCATGAAGTAGCGCAGCGGGTTCAGATACGTCAGGTACTGCACCGCCACCGGCATGTTCCGAATCGGGAACGTAAAGCCGCTGAGCATGAAGGCCGGGGTGGTGAAAAAGAATGACATCATGTTTGCCTGCTGCTGGGTTTGGGAAATCGTGGAAAGGAACAAGCCCAGGCCCAGGCTGGTCATCAGAAATAAAATTGCGCAAAAGAGCAAGAGGAAGAAGTTTCCGCGGAAGGGGACCTGGAAAATCACCAGGGCGGCGATTGTGATGATAATCATGTCGATGATTCCAACGAGCGCGAAGGGTAGCGTCTTACCCAGCATCAGCTCTATCGGTCTCATGGGCGTCACCATCAACTGCTCCATCGTGCCTATTTCCTTCTCGCGGATAATCGCCTGTCCGGTCAGCATCAGCGTGATCATCATCAGAATGTTCGCCGCCACTCCCGGCACGAAGTAATTCCGGCTGCGCAAATCAGGATTGAACCAAACCCGCGATCGCGGCGTGACCATTCCCGCTCCGGTTGCCGGCGCCGCAGTGGAAACCGCCGCGGCGGCTCCCATCCCCTGCGGCCGCGGGCTCGCATCCACTGAAAAACTCGTGATCACGACTGCTGCATAACTCGAGACCAACGATGCGGTATTGGAGTTGGTTCCATCCACCAGCACTTGGACTTCGGTGCTGCGTCCCCGCGCCAGGTCGCGCGCGAAGTCCGGCAATACCCGAATCACCGCGTGCGCCTCCCCGCGGTCCAGGACACGCTGCACTTCCGCCTCGCTCCGCGGCGTTGCCACCACCTCGAAGCGTCCCGAGCCTTCGAATCGCGCCAGCAGCGCGCGGCTTTCCGGCGTGTTGTCCATGTCCATCCACGCGATGCGCGCATGATCCACATCCAGTGTCACCGCATAGCCGAAGATCACCAGTTGCAGCACCGGCGGCAGAAAGAGCAGGAACCGCATGCGCGGGTTTCGCAGCGTTTGAATGAATTCCTTTTGAAGAATGACCCGAAGTCGTTCCCAAGCCATCACGCCACCTTCTGATTCATTTTCCGCACCGAACGCCAGAACACGATGCCCGCGAACACCAGCAGGTACAACAGTTGGTTCCACAACAGGGACAGGCCGACGCCTTTGAGAAAGACCGCCTTCACAATCGTCACGAAGTACCGCGCCGGTACAATCACGCTGATCACCTGAATCGCCTTCGGCATGGTGTCAAGCGCAAACACAAATCCCGAAAGCAGAAAGCCCGGCAGAAACGAGCTGAGGAGACCCATCTGGTAGGCAGCTACCTGCGTCCGGTTCGAGGCCGAAATGAAGATCCCCCAGAACAGCGCCCCGCACAGGAAGAAGCACGTGGAAACCGCGAGCACCAGGATGTTTCCGCGGAAAGGCACACCGAAAATCAAAACACCCACGATGAGCGCGATGGTCGAATCCGTCAGCCCCACCACGAAGTACGCCAGCATCTTTCCGAACACCATCTCGGCCGGCCGCAGCGGCGTTGAGAGGATCTGTTCCATCGTCCCCATCTCCCACTCGCGCGCCACCGTCAGGGAAGTAAGCTGGCCGGCAATGATCATGAGGATCACCGCGATCAATCCCGGCACTACGTAATTCTTCGATTCGAGCGAGCTGTTGTACCAGACCCGCAGCCGCGGGTCGATCGGAGGAGGTGTGTGGCGCCCGCGCCGGTTCTGAATATCCACGCCGGCTTCGCCTGAGAAATTCCGGACCACGCTCTCGGCGTAGCCCATGGCGATCGCCGCCGTATTCGAGTCGCTGCCGTCGATGAGGATCTGCACGTTCGCGCCGCGGCCCGATCGCAAATCCCTGCTGAAATCGGGCGGAATCACTACCCCGACCAGGATCTGGTTCCGGTCAATGCCGCGCTGGATCGCGTCGTAGTTGGTGGTGAAACCGACGACGTCGAAATAGCGCGAGCCCTGAAACTGGCGCATCAGGCTGCGGCTCGCTTCGGTGCCGTCCTGGTCGTAGATCATCGTCTGAATGTGGTCCACGTCCAGGCTGAGCGCGTATCCGTACAGCAGCAGCATCATCACCGGCATTGCAAGCGCCAGGGCCAGGCTGCGCGAGTCCCGCGTGATGTGGTGCAGTTCCTTAATAAAGATGGCTTTGGTGCGCCGGTAACTCATGCCGCAGCCCGCCTTTCTTGCGCTTCAATCAACGCGACGAACACATCCTCGAGCGACGGTGTAATCGGCTCCAATCGCCGGATCTCGATCTTCTCTTCCTCAAGCTTCTTGCGGATCCTATCCATCACCGCCTCGCCGTCGTTCACCACCACGTGCAGGCCGCTGCCGAACACGGCCGACTCGACCACGCCCGGTACTCCTTCGAGTGCGCGCATCGTCTCGAGCAGAGCCGCGGCATCCAGCCGCAACAATTTGTGCCCGTTGAGATCGCGCTTGAGCTCATCCGGAGTGCCGAGAGCAATCACCTTTCCCTGATACATCAGCGCCAGCCGGTGACAATACTCGGCCTCGTCCATGTAGTGCGTGCTCACAAAAACGGTGTGACCGGTTTCCGCCAGGTCGTGGATCAGGTTCCAGAAGGCGCCGCGCGCAATCGGATCGACACCCGAAGTCGGCTCGTCGAGAAACACGACCGGCGGATCGTGCAGGATCGCGCAGCCTAGCGCCAGCCGCTGTTTCCATCCGCCCGAAAGCGTTCCGGTGATCGCGTCCCGACGCTCCTTGAGATTCGCCATCTCCAGCACGTACTCTTTCCGCTCCCGACGGCGTTCGCGCGGCACGCCATACATCCCGCTAAAGAAGTCGATGTTCTCGTCGACCGTCAAATCGTCATACAGCGAAAATTTCTGCGACATGTACCCGATGCTGCGGCGGATCTCTTCCGGTTGCGTCCTTACGTCAAATCCGCTGACCGACGCCTCGCCCGAAGTCGGCGTCAGCAGGCCGCACAGCATGCGAATCGTCGTCGATTTTCCCGCGCCGTTGGGCCCCAGGAACCCGAGAATCTCGCCCTTTTTGACTGTGAGCGAAACATGATCCACGGCTACAAACGAGCCAAACGCCTTCACCAGGTCGCGAATCTCCACCGCATTGCCGTTGGGGTTCATGGCCGCGCTGCTCCTTCCAGCGCCCAGATGGTCTTCAGAAATGCGCCTTCCAGATTGGGCGCGCCCGTCTCCTCCTTCATGACTTCCGGCGCGGAGCAGCGGATCAGTTTGCCCTTGTGCATCAACCCGACCCGGTTGCACCGCTCGGCCTCGTCCAGGTATGACGTCGTCATGAACACCGTGATCCCCTCCTTCAGAAGTTGATAGAGGATGGCCCAGAAGTCGCGGCGCGAGACCGGATCGACGCCGTTGGTCGGCTCGTCCAGGAACAGAATGCGCGGCCGGTGCAGCAGCGTGCACATCAATGCCAGCTTCTGCTTCATGCCGCCCGAGAGTCGGCTTGCCTGCCGCTTTCGAAACGGCTCCATGCGGGTCATCCGCAGAAGCTGCGACCCAAGCTCGACCCGGAAGGAGCCTGTGATGCCGAAAAGATCGGCGTAAAAATCCATGTTCTCCTGCACGGTGAGATCGCCGTACAGACCGAACCGCTGCGCCATGTAACCGATCTGATCCTTAACCGCCTGCGGTTCGCGCGCCACATCGTGGCCGGCCACCGTCGCGCTGCCCTCGCTCGGATCCATCAGTCCGCAAAGCATCCGCAGCGTGGTGGTCTTGCCGGCGCCGTCCGGTCCCACCAGGCCGAAAATTTCTCCTTCGGAAACCGCGAGCGTCAGATGATCGACCGCGGTCAGCGAATCGAATCGCCGCGTTAAGTCGCGCGTCTCGATGATTGCCGGCATCGCCTATTCCAGAACGATTTCGGCATCCGCTGGCATGTTGGACTTCAGCTCGTGCCGCGGATTATCGACTTCGATCTTGATCCGGTACACCAGCTTGACCCGCTCCTGCTCGGTCTGGATCTGTTTGGGCGTGAACTCCGCTTCCGATGAGATGAACGTGACGCGCCCGTCGTAGATCTTGCCTTTGTACGAGTCCGTGGTAACACGCGCCTTCGACCCGATCTTCACGCGCCCGAGATCGGTTTCGTTGATGTACCCGCGCAGCCAGGGGTGCTCGATATCGCCGATCGTGACCACGGTTGTGCCGGCAGACAGCACTTCCCCCACATCGGCCGCCTTCACCAGCACCACTCCATCCACTGGAGACGCGGCGATGGTATCGGCGAGCTGCGAATCGATCAAGGCAATGTTCGCCTTCGAGCGCGCAATTTCCGCCTGCCGCGCCGTCAGCTCCTGCGTGCGCCGCTTCATTTCGAGCGAGTTGGCTTCGGCCATTTTGAGCGCTCCCCGCGATTTTTCGACCACCGCCGCCTGCGCCTTGATTTGCTCGACCCGCGGGCCCGCGAGCACCAGCCCCTCGCGTTCCGTGGCCGACTTCAGAGCCGCGTCCGCGCTCTCCCACCGGTTGCGGTATTGATCGTATTGCGCCGTCGAAATGTCGTCGTTCTTATATAAGGTTTGAGCGCGGTCCCAATCGCGCTTGGCCCGTTCGACTTCGGACCGAGCCGCGTCCACAGCCGCTTTGGCATCGAGTTTTTCCTGCGGCCGCGAGCCGTTCTCCAGTTCGCTCAGCCGCGCCTCCATCGATCGCAAATCGGCGCTTTTCTGCTCCACGTCCGCGGCCAGCGTCTGCTTCTGCCATTCGAGCGAAGTTTCCGCCTGCGCGAGTTGCGCGTCCGCCGACGCCAGACTGGCCGCTTCCCGCTCTCGCTGCGCTACCAGTTGATCGCGGTCCAGCCGCGCGACAATCTGGCCTTTCTTGACAGAATCGCCTTCATCGATGTTGCGTTCGATCAGCCGGCCGGCCGTCTTGAACGCGATGTTCACCTCGGTCAGCTCGATATTCCCGGAGACCACCACATGGTCGCCCGCCTTGCGCGACGAATCTCGCATGCTGTAGAGCACCGCAGCGCCGGCCGCCATCACGATCAACAAAATGAGAATAAATCGCTTCTTCATGAATTCCTCCGCTACGGTATGGCCCGCCGCACCGCCCCCATGGCCTGCGCCAAATCGATCCGCGCGACATTATAGTTGTAGAGCGCTGCTGTCTGATTGTCCCGCGCCCGCTCGAGGCGCGTTTGGGCGTCGGTTACCTCGAGGCTGTCGCTCACGCCCGCCTGGTAGCGCCGTCGGGCCTGCTCGAGTTCGTTCTGCGCCAGATCGAGCCCGTCTCTGGCGACCGTTACCTGGTCTTGCGCCGAACTGAGCGCGTCCAACGCCAGCCGGACGTCCAACTCGACCTGTTCTTTGAGGTCGTTAGTCCGCACCGCCTCGGCCCGGTACTGTGAATTCGATTCTGCCCGTCGCGCATCGCGCCGCCCGCCATCGAAAATGGGCAGCCGCAGCGAGATCCCGTACGTGCGCGTCGGCAAAACGTTCGAAAAACCAGCGCCGCTGCTCCCATAATCGCCAAGCGCCGCGAGGGTCGGGAACCGTTCCAAAGTTGTCGCGCTGGCGGAGAGCCGGGCCGTCGACTCGCGTTGCTGCTGCGCTTTGTAGTCCGGCCGGTCTTTCAGCGCCTGCGCCCGGGCCTGCTCCAGCGTGGTGGCGTCTACGGGCACATATTCGAGCCGGTCGGTCAGTTGTAAGTCGGTGTCGAGCCGAAGCCCCATCGCGCGCAGCAGTCTCAGGTGAGCCGCCTTGCGGTCGTTCTGCGCCACCAAGAGCCGCTGCTGGTCATTGGCAAGTTGGACGCGGGCGCGCGTGATCTCGATTCCCGTGCCTGTCCCCGCGGTCTTCTGATTTTCGGCCTGGGTCAGAACGGCTTGTGAGAGCATGATGTTCGCCTGCGCCGTCTCGACATCGGTATCGGCCCGGACCGCCGCCAGATACGCCCGCGCGACCACCGCGGCCACCTGCTCGCTCGCGCTGTCTGAGTCGGACACCGCGGCCGAAACTCCCGTCTTCGACGCCTGGTATTGGCGAATCGAGCTCAAATTCAGAATGCTCTGACTCCCGGTCACGCGTGCGTCCATGGTGCTGAACGGCCCGACGAATGTGGGGAACGATCCAGGAAACGGCAAATGCGCCAGCGTGATCCCCTGGGCCGCCAGGTTGGCTGTGCGGTTCTGATAGGAGAAGGCGCTCTCGAAATCGGGGAGCAGAGCGGCGCGCGCCTCCTTCGACCGGAGCCTCGCTTGCTTCAACGCTTCCCCGGAGAGCTGGATCTGTGTGCTGCCTTCCGGCGAAGTGGCAATTTCCACCGCCCTCCTGAGGCTGAGTTGGACCGGCCCCCGATCTTGGGCCGAAACCAGGACCGAGGCGAGCCCCACGATCCACAAAGTCTTCATCGTTGTACCTCCGGTGTCGCGGGAGCTTGCAACCCTCCGCAGAGAAAGACGATCAATCGGCGCATATTCGTTCGAAAATCCGGGGTTGCGGCGTTGTTTGTCCCTTCGACCGGAAGATGCCGCTCTGCGCACACCGCGTGACTCATCGCCCCGATCATGAACTGGAACCGCGATGACAACTCTCCCTCGGGCAAATAAGGCACTGACCGGCGCAGTGCTTGGGCGAACCGCGCCAGCGTCGGTTGGAAATGCTTGGCGACGATCGCCGGCAGAAGTCCCTCCGCGTAGATCCGTCCCATCAGTCTGACGAACTGCGGGTTCAGAGCGCCGCGCTCGATCATCGGCTCAAAGAACGCCGTCACAATCTTCTCCACCGCGACGGGTCGCTCGCCGGCTTCGGCTTCGAAACGATCGAGTAGCGCCAACCGCTCCGTGTTCACCGCCGAGGCCTTCCGGCTGATGACTTCATCCAGCAGATCTTCTTTCGATCCAAAGTGATAGTGGACAGCCGCGAGATTCACACCCGCTTCCGAAATGATGTTCCGAAGCGACGTGGCCGCGTACCCATGCTCCCCGATAAGGCGCTCGGCCGTATCCAGAATCCTCTGCTTGGTGTCAATCATTCGATTTAATCAATCGTATAAATTATACGTCTGAATCTCCGGCTGTCAAGCGACTTCTGCGGGTTGCGGCCGAAGCGGTTTTGTTTGTATCCTAAGAGTTTCCCCGTATCGTTAGTCTCGCCTTGGGTGGGAGTACTGCGGGAGCACGGTCTGGACGGGTGGGTGAGTGGTTAAAGCCAACAGACTGTAAATCTGTCACGCCTTGCGCGTTACGAAGGTTCGAATCCTTCCCCGTCCACCATGGGCTTGAAGAGTTATAGGGCCGTTGTAGCTCAGTTGGTAGAGCGCGTCCTTGGTAAGGACGAGGTCACCAGTTCAATCCTGGTCAACGGCTCCAGAGTTTCTCCGGTTCGCAATCCTGACAGGCGAAGGATTCAGGTATGGCAAAGGAAAAATTTGACCGCAGCAAGCCGCACGTAAATATCGGGACGATCGGGCACATCGATCACGGCAAGACGACCCTGACGGCGGCGATCACCAAGGTGCTGGCCAAGCACAATCCGAAGGTGAAGTTCCGGAGCTTCGATTCGATCGACAACGCTCCTGAAGAAAAAGCGCGCGGCATCACGATCGCGGTGGCGCACGTCGAGTACGAGACGGCCAAGCGGCACTACGCGCACGTCGATTGCCCCGGCCACGCCGACTACATCAAGAACATGATCACCGGCGCCGCCCAGATGGATGGCGCCATCCTGGTGGTGGCCGCGACCGACGGCCCCATGCCGCAGACGCGCGAGCACATCCTGCTGGCTCGCCAGGTCGGCGTGCCGTTCATCGTGGTGGCGATGAACAAAGTGGACATGGTGGACGACCCCGAGCTGCTGGACCTGGTCGAGCTCGAAGTGCGCGAGCTGCTGAAGACGTATCAATTCCCTGGCGATGATCTGCCGGTGGTGCGGGTCAGTGCGCTGGGCGCGCTAAACGGGGAAGAGAAGTGGGAAAAGACGGTCGACGAGCTGATGGAAGCGGTGGACAACTACGTGCCGATTCCGGAGCGCGCGGTGGACAAGCCGTTCATCATGCCGATCGAAGACATCTTCTCGATCCAGGGGCGCGGCACGGTGGTGACGGGACGGATTGAGCGCGGCATCTGCAAGGTCGGCGAGGAGATGGAGATCGTCGGGTTCCGCGATACGCGCAAGACGGTCATCACGGGTGTCGAGATGTTCAAGAAGCTCTTGGACGAAGGGCGCGCCGGAGACAACGTCGGGCTGCTGCTGCGCGGCGTGGAAAAGAACGAAGTGGAGCGCGGGCAGGTGATCGCGAAGCCGGGATCGATTACGCCGCACACGACGTTCAAAGGGCAGGTGTACGTGCTGAGCAAGGAAGAAGGCGGGCGGCACACGCCGTTCTTCAAGGGGTACCGGCCGCAGTTTTATTTCCGGACGACGGACGTGACGGGAGTGGCGGAGTTGCCGGAAGGCACCGAGATGGTGATGCCGGGCGACAACGTGGACCTGAAGGTGGAGCTGATCACGCCGGTGGCCATGGACAAAGGGTTGCGGTTTGCGATCCGCGAAGGCGGCCGCACGGTCGGCGCCGGCACGGTGACGGAGATCATTAAGTAGGGAGTGGAAAGAAATGCCTCGCGAAATCATCACATTTCAATGCACCGAGTGCAAGAACCGGAATTATTCGTCGACGAAGAACAAAAAGACCACTACCGAGCGCATCGAGCTGAAGAAGTTCTGCCGCCACTGCCGCAAACATCAGCCGCATCGGGAAATCAAGTAAAATAAATTGTGCCCCCGGCGCTTTTTGGGGGCGTGACCCAGGGGCGTAGGTTTAACGGCAGACCAGCGGTCTCCAAAACCGCGAGTGGGGGTTCGAATCCCTCCGCCCCTGCCAACAACCCCATTACAATTGGGAGTACAGCAGGAAGAACGGTTCATGGCCGAAGAAAAGAAAAATTGGCTGGTGTCCACCCAGGATTATGTGGGCGAGCTCAAAAATGAAATGCGCAAGGTGAGCTGGCCGAACCGCAAGCAGGTGGAAAGCACGACGGCGGTGGTGATTTTCGCCGTCTTTGCGTTTGCGGCGTATTTCGAAGTGGTGGATACGGCGCTGGGCCGGGTCATCAAGGGCGTTTTGAATTATTTCGCCAAGTAGGGAATATGGCAGACGAGGAAAACATCCACGTGGATGCGGACGAGGTTCAGCAGGAGGAGGCTGGCGAGTCGGTGCACGCCGAAGAACCGGCGGCGGAGGCTGCGGGGGCCGAAGCGGCGCAGCCGGCCTACGATGAATCGTCTCCGAAGAAGTGGTTCATCATCCACACTTATTCCGGGTTCGAGCAGAAGGTCAAAGAATCGCTGCAGTCGCGCGCGCAGGCGTTCGGATTTGCCGATAAGATCGGCAACATCTTAATCCCTACGGAAGAAGTGGTGGAGATGCGCGGC
>DASXAK010000143.1:0-4136 GCA_036406715.1 Bryobacteraceae bacterium
CGGTACCCGAAGAGAAGTCAATTCAAATTTTTCAGATTCGATCGACCGAAGGACTAGAGAGGCTGGATCGTTGGCTGACTCCGGAGGAATCCCTAGGGGCAGGTCGGAGACCTGCCCCACGAGACTGCGAGTTTATCGGAGGCGGAAGCTTCGTGAACGGGACAGTAAGACGGACTGGGTGATTGCGGTCAAGCTCAGCGTCCGGGTCTGCGAGGCGGCCAGCGAAAGGCCGAGCGTGACGAGTGCTGTTCTGCGGATACGCATGTGCACCTCGCAAGCCGGCCTCCGGCCGGCTGGACCCGTTGGAAACCGGGTCGGCAGGCTGACAGCCTGCCCCACCAGAACGCTAGATTCAGAGTAAGCTGAGCGGCGCGGCGGCTCAATAGAGCGGTAGTCGCATTTGCGACGTATTGCTTTTGCCAGAGGCAGAAGGGCAGTCTAGTGTCAATACCTTAGCTGGCCAGATTCAGCGGCTTGACAAGTCCGTAAGTCATGGCTTACCGTAAGGTATGGCTGACCGATGGGAGATGCTCGGGGCGCTCGCGGATCCCACGCGCCAAAACGTTCTGAGCCTGCTCCGGCGGCGGCCGTCGACCGTGGGCGAATTGGCCCGGCGGCTTCCGGTCAGCCGGCCTGCCGTCTCGCAACACCTGCAGGTGCTCAAATCCGCCGGCCTGGTGGATGAGGAGCGGCGCGGGACGCGGCATTATTTTCACCTCAATCCGAAAAGCCTGGAGGAACTGCGTGCGCACATCGATTCGATGTGGCGGGATGCGCTGACGGCCTTCTCTGATTTCGCCAACAAGGAGACTGCTGAACATGGGAACCAAAAACGAAACCGAATCCATTCGACAAAGCGTGCACGTTGACTGCCCGGTGGAAGAAGCGTTCCGGCTGTTCCGGGAGAGGTTCGGCGAATGGTGGCCGGGAGACGACTCGGAACGCGACGCGGTAGAAGGAGGATCGGTAACGGTCTGGGACCCTCCGGGCCGCATCGAGTTTACCTGGCGGCGTGAGGACCATGACAGGGTGAGCGTGGAGTTCGACAGAGAAGCCGAAGGCACGCGCGTGACGCTTACGCATTCCGGCTGGGAGCGGGCCGGCGTGGCTACGTGCGCATCGCGTTTTGCCGGTTTTGTCTGCGAACAAATGCTGGCCGCGGTTTAGGAGGACAGTACCATGATTCCGATGGTGGTGGAGCAGACGGCGCGCGGCGAGCGCGCGTACGACATCTACTCGCGTCTGTTGAAGGAGAACATTGTTTTCATCGGCACAGCGATCGACGACAACGTCGCGAACCTGGTGGTGGCGCAGATCCTGTTTCTGGCCGCGGAAGATCCGGAGAAGGATATTTCGCTGTATATCAATTCGCCGGGCGGCGTGACCACGGCCGGCCTCGCGATCCTGGACACGATGAACTTTGTGCAGCCGGATATTGTCACTTATTGCGTCGGCCAGGCGGCATCGATGGCAGCGGTTCTGCTGGCGGCCGGGACCAAAGGCAAGCGCTTTGCCCTGCCGTATTCGCGAGTGCTGATCCATCAGCCGCACGCGCAGGGGCTGGGCGGGCAGGCGGCGGATTTGGATATCCAGACGCGGGAAATCCTGCGGACGCGCGAGACGCTGAACCAGATTTTGGCGGACGCGACGGGGCAACCGATCGAGAAGATTCAGCGGGATGTCGATCGTGATTACATCATGGATGCGCGCCAGGCGCTGGAATACGGAATGATCGACCGCGTGATCAGCCGGCGGGATTTGCCCCGGATCCCGGCGCCGCTGAACGGGAACGGGCTGAACGGGTCGGCGCATTAGGGCTGGGCAGGCCGGAGACCTGCCACACGGGGAGGGCGGCGGGCTTTCGTGGACTGCTCAAAGCTGTAGGCGAGCTTGAGGAGAATGGGTTCGCTCCAGGCGGTCCCGAAGAACGAAATCCCGACCGGGAGTCCGTGGACGAATCCGGCGGGAGCCGTCACGTGCGGATATCCGGCCACGGCCGGCGGCGTGGTGCAGCCGGGCCAATTGGGATCGCCCAACACGAGATCAATCAGGGGCGCGGGGCCGGCGGTCGGGGCGACAATCGCGTGCAGCTTGTGTTTCTGGAGAACGGCATCGATGCCTTCTGCTCGCGAAAGGCGGACGCATCGGGCGCGCGCGTCCAGATAGGTTTTGCCGGTGAGCGGCCCTTTGGCCTCGGCCCGTTCGAACAGTTCCTGCTGGAAATAGGGCATCTCCTGAGCGCTGTGCTGGCGATTGAACTGGATCAGTTCCGCTAGCGAGCGCACGCGGAGTCCTGAACGTTGTTTCAAATATTCGTTCAGGCCGGCTTTGAACTCGTACAAGAGCACTTCCATCTCATCGTCATCATACTGGCCGTGCGATGGCAGGTTGGCTGGATCGATCAACTCGGCCCCCTGGCGTTTCATCTCCGCCAGGCAATCTTCCAAGACGCGGTCCATTTCGGCATTGGCGCCGAAATATTTCCGTTCGACTCCGAGGCGGGCACCCTTCAACCCGCGCGCATCGAGCGATCTTGTGTAATCGGGCGCGCCTTGTTTGTCGGCCATCGCGGTCAGCAGCACCGCCGCGTCGCGCACGGTTCGCGCCATGGGGCCCGCGGTGTCCTGGCTGCGCGAGATCGGAACGATACCAGACTGGCTCACGAGCCCGACGGTCGGCTTGATTCCGACGATGCCGTTGACCGAAGCCGGCGCGGTCACGGAGCCGTCGGTCTCCGTGCCGACCGCGACGGAGCAGAAGTTCGCGGCTACAGCGACAGCCGAACCGGAACTGGAACCGCAGGCATTGCGGTCGAGCGCGTAGGGATTGCGCGTGAGGCCGCCACGCCCGCTCCATCCGCTGACGGAATGTGTGGAGCGGAAGTTGGCCCATTCGCTGAGATTCGTTTTGCCGAGAATCACGACTCCCGCGGCGCGCAGGCGCTCGACGACCGCGGCATCGCGCGCGGGTTTGGTTCCGGCCAAGGCCAGCGAACCTGCCGTAGTGCTCATGCGGTCGGCTGTATCGAGATTGTCTTTGACGAGAAGGGGTATGCCGTGCAGAGGTCCGCGCACGTGGCCGGTGCGGCGTTCCCGGTCCATCGCGTCGGCGATCGCCATCGCGTCCGGATTGAGTTCGATGATGGCGTTCACTGACGGCCCCTGCTTGTCCAGCGAATTGATTCGTGCCAGGTACCATTCGGTGACGGCGTGCGACGTGAAGCGGCCTTCGCGGAAGCCGCGCTCGAGATCGGCGAGGGTGGTTTCTTCGAGCGGGAGTGGGGCCGCGAGAAGCGAGCGAGCGGCGGGAATCGCCAAAAGTGCATCGCGAAGCAGCCGCCGCCGGTCCATGACCCCCATTATTGTAGCTTCCAGAAGCGCACGATGACTTTTTCCGGGTAGCGTTCGGCATTGGCGACGAATATGGCGCGCGTGAGCCACTGGCATTCCGGGGCGCCGGTTTCGAATTGGGCGACGGTGCGGAAGTAGTAAGACGCGGGGTCGACGGTTTCGCCGGCATTCAATCGGGCCAATACATCAGGCGGTCCGTGACGCAGGCCGCGATTGGACACGTAGATGAGCGCTCCCGTATCGGTTTCGAGCGTGTAGCGGGCGTCGAGCTCGGCCGTGCCGTCAGCGCGCACGATTTGCCAGTCGGCGCCGCCGGGGAGGATGCGGCCGCGGAGGCGGGGCCCTTCGAAGCGGCCGCCGAGAACTGGAATGATGCGCCGGCGGCCATGCGGCGTGATCCCGAGGTCTTGCGGCGCACCGACTTCGGCGATCACTTCGAATGCGAATTCGAGTCCAGGAGGAGTCACTACTTGCCATCGACCGTGAAGGCGAGAAGGACGTTGCCTGGCATTCCGCCTGCACTCACGTAGCCGGAATTGGCGAAGAGCATTCCGCCAGCGATGGCAGGACCGGGGCCGTCGATAGAGCCGCCGCGGGCTTCTACGCCATTGACGGTCTTGTATTCGCCGACCGTGTCGAAGTCCCAAATCACCTTGCCATCGGCCATGGAGTAGGCGCGCAGATGTCCGTCGACAGAGCCAGAGAAGGCCACTCCCGGGATGGCGGTGACGGCAGCCGATTGCGCGGGGCTGCACCGCTTACGCTCGCCGCACGAGAACGGCGGCG
>DASXAK010000144.1:0-7560 GCA_036406715.1 Bryobacteraceae bacterium
TACGTTTATTCGGCCGCCTCGATCCTTGACAACTTTCGCGCCTATCACGAGGCGTTCTCCGATCTGCCCCACACCGTCTGCTACGCCGTGAAGGCGAATTCCACCCTCGCGATCTTGTCCCTGCTGGCCAAAACCGGCGCCGGTTTCGACATCGTCTCCGGCGGTGAGCTCTACCGCGTTTTGCAGGCCGGCGGCGACCCAGCCAAGGTTGTTTTCTCCGGGGTCGGCAAGACTCCGGGCGAAGTCGAGTACGCCCTAGCGCACGGCATTCACAGCTTCAACTGCGAATCAGAAGCCGAACTGGTGCTGATCGACTCGCTCGCCGCGCGCCGAGGCGTGAAGGCCAGCTTCGCCATCCGGGTGAACCCTGACGTCGATGCCGTCACCCACCCCTACATCTCAACCGGCCTCAGCGAGCACAAGTTCGGCATCGCCATGTCCGAGGCTTACGGAGTCTACGAGCGCGCCCGCTCGCTCCGCAATCTCTCTCCTGACGGCGTCAGTTGCCACATTGGCTCGCAGATTCTCGATCCCGCCCCGATTCTGGAAGCCGTCGACAAAGTGCTCGCGCTGGCTGCGCAGCTGCGCGCCGCCGGTTATCCCATTCGCCATCTGGATCTCGGCGGCGGCTTGGGGATTGCCTACCGTCCGGGCGAACAGGCTCCCGAAATCCGCGCTTTCATCGGCAGCCTCCACGATCGCCTCCGAGCCAGCGGTCTCTGCGTGGTCATCGAGCCCGGCCGCTCGATCGTCGGCGCCGCCGGAATTCTGCTCACCCGCGTGCTTTACCGCAAACGGAACGGCCCCAAAGAGTTCGTCGTCGTGGACGCCGCCATGAACGATCTCATCCGTCCGTCGCTTTACAGCGCGCACCACGAAATCATTCCGGTGCGCAAGAATCCGCTGCCGCCGATTCTCGCCGACGTAGTCGGCCCTATCTGCGAATCCGGCGATTTCCTCGCCCGCGACCGCAACATGGCCAACGTCATGCCCGGTGATTATCTGGCGGTTTGCGCGGCCGGGGCCTACGGCTTCGTGCTCGCGTCGAATTACAACTCGCGCCCGCGCTCCCCCGAAGTTTTGGTCGAGGGCGGCAACTATCGCGTCATCCGCCGCCGCGAGACATACGAAGACCTCATCCGCGGCGAATCGGCCTAGACAGCGCCGATCAGTTCAGCGTCACCTTCATGTAATTGATCGCGTCGCCGTGGACGTCGATCGCGCGCGAGCCCTGTTTGCCGTCCTTCTCGACGGTGACGTTGTACGACCCCGGCGCGAGTGAGAGTTGCGCCGGCGTGACTTGCGTCAATCTCTTCCCGTTCACCAGGATGGTGGCTCCCGTTGGCTCGCTCGTCACCATCAGGGTGCCGGTAATCGCGCGGAGAATCACCGGAGGCAGCTCGATGCCGCCTGTCCCGATCTCTACTTCCCGACGCTCGATCTGGTAGCCCGGCATGGTGACAGCGAGTTCGTGCCGTCCCGGCGCTGCATTCACGGAACACGGTGCGATGCACGAATCCCGGCCGTGTCCGTCCAGCGTCACCATCGCGCCTCCGGGGCTGCTGATTATAGTGATCGGGTGCTGCGCCGGGCGGGCCGGCGCGCCGGCAGCCTTCTCGGCGCCGATTTTTGGCGCGGCCTCGGGCGGCTCTGCGGGCGGCAGGGGGCTCGGCTTATCCGAGGGGGGAGCAGGTTGCGAGGTGCTGGGTGCTGGAGCCGGCGCCGCCGCCGTCGCATCGGGCGTCGCGGGCGCTGGAGCCTGCGGAGCCGCCGGCTGTTCGGCCGGGGGTTGGACCGGCGGCGGTTGAGGCGCCGGCTGCTTCACCTCCGCTTGCTTCTTGATCTGTGCAGCCGAATCGGATCCCGCGGTTTTCCCCAGCCACGGCCCGGCTTGCCAGCCCAGCAACGCCAGCAACCCCGTCGCTACCAGAATGGCCATCAGGAACGCGAAGAACCCCGGTCTTTTTCCCGCCGCTCTCTCGGTGGTGGTGTCGTCGGCGAGGCGCGTCCGGTGCGGCGGCGGCAGCGATACGGCGACCGCCGGCGCCATCTCCGCCACCGTCGGCCCACTCAAACTTCCGCCGCGCCGCATCGTCTTCCAGCCGGCGGTCAGCGCGCAGGCCCGGTCCAACGCCGCCGCAAATTCCTGGCAGTTCTCGAATCGCCCCTCGGGTTTCTTGGCCATGCCTTTGCGCAAGACGTTCTCGATTTCGCCCGCGAGCGTCGCATTCAGCCGATGCGGTAGCGGCGCCTCTTCCGCTACGATCTTGTAAACCACAGTGGTGAGATGTTCGCCGGTATAAGGCTTCTCGCCGGTCAGCATTTCGTACGCGATCACCGCCAACGAGAACTGGTCCGACCGCCCGTCCACCTCGAGCCCTTGCACCTGCTCCGGCGACATATAGTGCGGCGTCCCGACAATGGTGCCCGTGATCGTCAGGTGTTCGTTGGTGGTCACCTTGGCGATTCCGAAGTCCGTTACCTTCGTCGCGCCGTCGGCTGCGATCATGATGTTCGCCGGCTTGATGTCGCGATGAATGATGCCCTTGGAGTGGGCGTAGTCCAGCGCAGCGGCGGTCTGCCCCAGTACGCTCAGCATCTGGCGCGGAGAAATGGCTTCCTCCTGCCCAAGCACACAATCGAGGGTCGGGCCGTCCACGAACTCCATCGCGATGTAGGCGAGGTCGTTCTCCTCGTCCACGTCGTAAATGGTTACGATGCCGGGATGCGAAAGCCGGCCCGCCGATCGCGCTTCCCGAAACAGGCGTTCGCGCAGCCGCTCGCGCTCGTCGGGTTTCTGGACCTCGCCCAACCGGATCGTTTTGATGGCCACATCCCGCCCGATATTCGGATCGATGGCCTGGTACACGACGCCCATGGCCCCGCGCCCCAATTCCTTCATAATCCGGTATCGTCCGATCCGATTCATTCGGTCCCTTACTGATAGGATAGGCGAAAAAGGGGACAGACGCCTTTTTCGTCCTTCTTGCCCGGAATCCCGTCTTACATAATGGACGAGTGACGCAGAAAGAGGCAAAACCGATCGCTTCCCCGCACCCCAGCGCCGCCGAGAGCCGCGCTGCCAAGACCCTTCGCGAGATCTTCCAATCCGGCCGACCGCTGACCTATGTACGTTCCGCCGAAGAGGCGCGGGTCGGACAGGTTTTGCGGCAGGTCGGCCAGTCGCTGTATGCGGGTTTGGCTGTTCCGGTGTCGACCTGGACACTGACCGAAGGTCTCCGCCGCGAAGCGGGAAACGCCGAGCCCGGCACACAGTCTCCGCGGCAAGCGCTCGACTTCATCGCCGCTGAGGACTCGCCCGGCATTTTTCACCTCAAGGATTTTCACGAACCGCTCCGCGACTCCGCCGAAATCCGGCGCCGTCTTCGCGACGTTTACGAGTCCTGCGTGGACCGCCGGAAGTTCGTAGTCATCACGGCGCCCGTCCGCTATATACCAGAGGAGATCGAACGCAGCGTTCTGTATCTCGAGCTCCGGCCGCCGGACGCCGTCGAACTCGTCGAATTCCTCCGGGAACAGACCGGCGGCGCCGGTGACAAAATCGCCGCTACTGACCTTCGGCCGCTCGCGAATGCACTACTCGGCCTTACTCTCGACGAAGCGCGCTACGCGCTGCGGCGCGCTCTGGCCGTCAGCCCCGATCTCGGTCCTGCGTCGCTTCCGGCTTTGCTCGAAGAAAAACGTCTGCTGGTCAACCGCGGCGGCGTCATCGAGTACATCGCCGAAGGCGGCGACATCGCCAATATCGGCGGGCTCGACGGCCTCAAGAAATGGCTTCTCGAGCGCCAGCAGCTTTTCCACATGCGCGATACGGTATCCGCCGAAATCGTCCCCAAAGGCGTGCTCATCATGGGAATTCCCGGTTGCGGCAAAAGCCTGTCCGTGAAGGCCATTGCTTCGGCCTTCCAGCTTCCGCTCTATCGCATCGACATGATCGAGATCTTTTCCGGCCGGCACGGCAAGCCCGAGGGCGCATTTGTCGAAGCCTGCCGGCTGATGGAGGACATGGCGCCCGCGGTGCTCTGGTTCGACGAAATCGAGATGGGGATCACGTCTACGGAGTCGAGCGGAGAGCAGGGACGAATCTTCGCCTTCTTTCTGACCTGGATGCAGGAGAAGGCCCGCGGCCTCTTCGTGGCCGCCACGGCCAACCGCATCGATCTCCTGCCGGCCGAGATGATTCGCAAGGGCCGCTTCGACGAGGTGTTTTTCGTCGATCTCCCGACCGAGGACGAGCGCATCGAGATCTTCAAAATCCATCTCGCCCGCCGCGGCGTCGACCCTGCCGCCTTCGACCTCGTCCAGTTGAACAGCTTTACGAATGGTTGGGCTGGGGCGGAAGTGGAACAGTGTGTGGTCTCGGCGGTGACCCGGGCCCGCCTGGAAAACCGCGAGGTGACCGAAGAAGACCTGGTCCGTATCGCCGCCAAGATCGTCCCGCTCTCCCGCACGATGCACGAACAGATCAATCATATCCGCGGCTGGGCGTTCGAGCGCGCCGCGCGGGCGTCTGTAAGCAACAAGTAACGGGCAAGCTTCGGGTATTTGGGAAACGTACGTTGCGGGATTTTGGGGAATATTGGTTGGAACGAAAGGGGTTAGCGTGCGCTGCCCGCTTGGTACCAAGCGAACCGAATCGGTCCTGATTGACGGGCGGATTCGGGGTTGCGGCGGCGCGGCATCCGGCTTTCCTCACGAACTCTTCCTCACAACTTCATTGTCGCGCGCTCACGGGGCCGAGCAGGGTTTCGGCGGGGGCGGGTTTCTTTGGAATCGGTTGATTTTACGGGGGATGGGAAATTTTTGCGGCGCGGGGACTGGGCAGGTCGGAGACCTCCCCCACGCTAGCGGGGGCGCCGCGATCGCGACGACCGGACGCGCTTGCTTTCCGGTTTCGCGAGATGCACTAAGTATCCGAAAAACAGAGTGGCTATCACCATCGGAGCCAAGCTGAATATGTCGGTGAGCCCGAGTAGCTCACCGACGTTGTAGCTGTCCCACTCTTCATTCGGCGAGCGGGCCGGCAGGTAGTCGAGCATACCCTGCGCGGATACGGAGACCTCTCCGGAGGCGAGTTGCCCAATCGAACCGGTTACCGGACTGGTCGGCGGCGGAGGCCCTTCATTTGGGCTCGGCACCATGACCTCAACCGCGGTCGCCGAAATCATGAACACCGCCGAGACCACGATCAACAGGCGGGCGATTGTCGGCCAACGGCGGAAACCATCCAGAGATAACGAATACAGGAAAGCCAGCGACGGAATCAGATACCGGGGTCCGACTCCCCACCCTCCCGTCCAGCCGTTGAAACTCATATTGAAGATCAGGTAGTAGCCGAAGACGAGCAGCGGGATGCCAGTTGCCAGAGAGATCCGAAACGGCCAGCGGAACGAGAGAAGACTCAAGGCCAGCACAGGGCAGCCATAGAACAGCCCCCGATAGGGATGCAAGGTCAGCCAGTATAGAAAGATCGGCCGCGGCCACGTAAACATTCCGAGCGCGTATCCCGAGGTCTTGAAGGCCTCCGGCTGGATGGCCTGATTGGTGAGCAGTATGTTTCCGAAATAATGATAGTTGTGCGCTGCTAAGACGCCGGCAAAAAGTCCGGTGCCGGCGAGGAATGGGAGTATTGCTGTGCGCTTCCGCTCGGCATAAAGGTAAACGAGGAAGAGAACCGCGGCGGGCGCCGCGAGCAAGTCCGCGAACACGGCCATCCCTGCCATCAGACCGGCCGCCAGCGCAGTGCCGCGCGAGAGAGTTGGCGCGCTGATCAGGTGCCAGGCGGCAAAGAGAAGACAAGCCGTGAAGAGATGGCTCATCATCACTCCCGAATACGGCAAGATCAGCGATCCGATTCCGAAGGCGCCCGTAAGGCAAAGACTCTCGTATACCGTCGCTTCCCGACGGCGGAAGTGCCGGTAAAGGACGACCAGCAGCAGCACGCCGGGCAGTCCGCTGGTGAAGAACGTAAGCACGTGGGCGTTGAAGCTTACGGCGCGGAAGCTGTCCAGGCTGATTCCAAGAAGTCGCTCGAGATGATAAAGGATGAAATAGACCGGTGCTCCCGCGAGAGCGAGGCCGGGCAACTTATTCTCATAGATCCGGCCGTTGAACGGCGCGACATCGCCCGTGTTCCCGGCATACGCCGTAATCTCCATGGTTCCTCGTTCCACGATGGCCCGGATCGTGTCGAAGTAGCTGTTCTGGTTCCAGCCCCCTCCTTGAAAGAAATAGGCGTAGGTAAAGGAGAAGAAGCAGAAGAGAAGGATCTGCGACTGCCGATCTCCCCATATGACGGTCCTTGCGCCTGAGTTCATGAGAGCGATGCCGGCTGCTCCCGCCGGGTTGCACAAGACCAGATTGTAACTGAGCAAGGCCAAACAACTCGCGCGTCTACCCGACCCGGTCTGATATCATCACCGCACGGACTCACGTTCCGGGAGGATCTTGATGCGTACTCGGTTGTTGCTCGGCGTCGTTCTGGTGGCGGCCATTGGCCTGGTGGCGGCTCCCGATGCACCTATCACCAGCAATCCCATTCCCGAACCGATCGTGAAACGCGGCCTCTCGGTCGAGATCAAGGATCTCGCGCGTCTGCCGGACACTCGCGAGCTTCGGCCCGGCGAACAGGACATTGCGCCCGATGCCTGGGCGCGCGTCAGCTACGTGCGCGACCTGCCCGATGGCCGCCGCTTCGCCAACGATTCGCGCGGCCGGATCTATTTGATCGATTCCAGCAATCAGCCGCACCTGTATCTGGATTTTGCGGCGTCGTTTCCGTTAGCCTTCTACAAACGTCTCGAAAGCGGCCTCATCGGCTTCGTCTTTCACCCCAAGTTTGCCCGCAACGGACTGTTGTATACCATCCACAGCGAGACCGGGCAGGGCAATTCGAAGACTCCCGACTTCATCCCGATCGGCTACAGTTTGAAAGACGTCACGTACCAAAACGTCATCACCGAGTGGCATGCCACGAATCCAGCGGCGAACAACTTCGAAGGGACGCGCCGCGAACTCCTTCGCGACGCGCACGTGGTCGCGAATCTTACTCACCCGATGGGCGCCGTTGAATTCAACCCGACGGCGAAACCCGGGGACCCCGATTACGGTTTGCTCTACACCAGCGGCAGCGATCACGGCTTCAGCAATGGAGGCGGTCCCAACGCCAGCAATCCCGCCCAAACCCAGCGGCTCGATTCAATCATGACGGCCATTCTCCGCATCGATCCGCGCAGTCCGTCGGTCACTCATGGCCAGAAGGGCCTTGGCGACTACACCATTCCCATGTCAAACAAGTTCGCCGCCGATGGCGACCCGAAGACATTGGGCGAGATTTATGCCTACGGCTTCCGCAACGCCCACCGTCTCTCGTGGGATACCGACGGCACAATGTTTGCGGACGACATCGGCATGGACAACATCGAAGAAGTGAATATCGTGCACAACGGGGAGAATTACGGCTGGATGAAGCGCGAGGGCTACTTCGAGAACGCCAGGGTGCGCGGCGGTCCGCTCAACGGCTTGTTCCCGCTTCCATCC
>DASXAK010000145.1:0-21953 GCA_036406715.1 Bryobacteraceae bacterium
CGAGATGCGCTATGAGGTCACCGTAGACGACCCGAAGACGTGGACGCACCCATTCAAAATCGCCTTCCCGCTGACGCAGGAGCCCGGCTATCAGAATTTCGAATATGCCTGCCACGAGGGAAACTACGCTATGTTTGACTCCCTCAGCGGCGCTCGGGCCCAGGAAAAGGCCGCGGCCGAAGCAGCCAAGAAGAAGTAGCTTCACAAAGGAGACCAGTTATGCAGAAAACAGTTGGAGTTGTTTTTGCCGCCGTCCTGCTGCTGTGCACCGCGGCGCCAATGTGGGCTCATCACGCATTCGCCGCGGAGTTTGATGCCAATAAGCCCGTGAAACTCCACGGAACCGTTTCGAAGATGGAGTGGATCAACCCGCACGCGTGGCTGCACATCGACGTGAAGGATGCGGACGGCAAGGTCACCACCTGGATGATCGAAGCCGCGGCTCCCAATTCCCTTCTGCGCCGCGGATTCACCAAATACTCCTTGGCTACCGGTACGGAACTGAACGTCGAGGGTTACCAGGCCAAGGACGGATCGAACCGCGCGAACGGCAGTGTCATCACCTTCACCGACGGACGGAAGCTCTTCGTCGGCAACGCCGCCGGTGACGCCGGCGCCGCTCCAGGCGCTCCCTCGGATAAAACGGAAAAGTAGAGTTAGCTCCGGATTCGTGCCGTCACGCAACCGCGCGGCTTGAATTTCTCACTTCATCGACGATCCGGACGTAGCGGCGGGCTATCTCTGAAATCGCGCTGCCGTTGCCGGCTTCCAGTTCGGAGCGCGATATGAGTTCGCTACCGATTCCCAGCGCACTCGCGCCGGCGCGGAGGAACTCGGCTGCGGTCGTGAGATTCACGCCGCCCGTGGGAATCATCGGAATCTGCGGCAACGCCGCTTTTAATGCCTTGATGTAAGAAGGCCCACCTACATTCCCGCAAGGAAAAATCTTCACGAAATCGGCTCCGGCTTGATGAACCTTGATCACTTCGGTGGGCGTTAGGGCTCCCGGCATGACGAGTTTTTGGTACGTAAGTGCGGCTTGAACCATTTCGAGATCGAAGCCGGGGCTCACCAGGAACTCAGCGCCGGCTTCGAGGCAGCGGGCAGCCGCCGCGGCATCGAGCACTGTGCCGGCGCCGACGAGCACCTGCTTGCCGAGTGACCGCGTCAACTCACGGATTACTTCCACAGCACCGGGAACAGTCATCGTGATTTCGACGATCGGAATGCCGCCGTCCGCCACCGCTTCTGCCGCGAGAATCGCCTGTTGCGGCGAGGCCGCGCGCACAACCGGCACAATCCCTACTTCCAGGATTCGTCTCTGTACTTCGGCTTTCGTCATATCTCGATCACCGCGCGATTCGCGCTGTCCTTCCCTGCATCACTTGCAAAACTTCCGGAAGCGTGGCCATGGTTGTGTCGCCGGGAGTGGTCATCGCCAGGGCGCCGTGGGCAGCGCCGCATTCCACGCACCATTGCGGGGTCTGTCCGGTCAGAAATCCGTAGATCAGGCCGGACGCGAAACCATCACCCCCGCCCACACGATCGTAAACTTCGAGGTCCTTGCGGTGAACCGCTTCATACAGGATGCCGTCCGTGTAGCAGATGGCGCCCCAATCATTTCGCGTGGCAGTGATCGCAGTCCGGAGCGTCGTGGCAATCACGGGAACCGAGAGCTCGCGGGCGACCTTCTCCATCATGGCGTGAAAGCCGGCGACATCCAGGCGGCTTAAGTTAGAGTCGACACCGGTCACCTCGAATCCTAAGGCCGCTGAAAAATCTTCTTCGTTTCCGATCAGCACATCCGCCAAGGGGGCGATGCGGCGGTTCACGGCTTGCGCCTGCGCGGCTCCGCCGAGCCCCTTCCACAACGAAGGCCGGTAGTTGAGATCATAGGAAACTGTGACGCCGTGGCGCTTGGCCGCCTGCACCCCTTCCAGGGCGACGTCCGGTGTGGTTGCCGATAGCCCGCCGAAGATGCCACCCGTGTGTAACCAGCGCGCGCCGTGCTTTCCGAAGATTTCGTCCCAGTCGATCTGGCCGGCCTGTAGCTGCGAAACGGCGCTGTGGCCGCGATCGGAGCAGCCAGCGGCGGCGCGCACTCCGAAACCGCGCTCGGTGAAGTTGAGACCGTTTCGCACGGTACGTCCAATGCCGTCGAATTCCACCCAGCGGATCAGCGACTGATCGACGCCGCCCTGATAAATCAAATCCTGCAACAAACGGCCAACGGCATTGTCGGCAAACGCGGTCACCACCGCCGTGTCCATGGCGAAACAGCGCTTGAGGGCGCGCGCTACATTGTACTCGCCGCCTCCCTCGCTCACATCAAACGTTCGAGTAGTAGCGACCCGTCGATCCCCCGGATCGAAACGCAACATCACCTCTCCCAGGGCGACCAGATCCCAACGGCAATTCTCTTTCGATCTGATGTTCAAAGGCATGGTTCACCAGGCCAGCGTAGTCACTTACAGAGTAATCTATGGCACACTCCGCAATTCGGACCCGATTCTGCCGCGCATGCCATAATGCGGAATGGCGCTCCTGGTTGACAAACCCGATGAGCCTCGCCGCTGGTGGCGCCTGGTGTTGTACAGCATGCTCTCGGTCTATGCGGCCGCGTTTCTGCTGTTCGCCGAAACGTGGGCCTTCGGCTGGGATGAGACCTACCATCTCCTGGCGGCCCAACTGATCCTCGCGGGTCGAACGCCGTACTTCGACTTCTGTTTCCCGCAAACCCTGTTGAATGCCTACTGGAATGCGGGCTGGATGAGCGTGTTTGGCCAGAGCTGGCACGTTCCGCAAACCGTCGCGGCGGTGCTCACGATTGGCGCAGTGCTACTCACCGCAGACTTCGTGGCCCGCCGGTTCCCCGTCACGGGTTGGCGCGTTCCTGGAGCGATAGTCGTCGGGCTCATGACCGGCCTGAACACGATGGTCTTCTTCTATGGACCCTTAGGCCAACCCTATGGAATGTGCCTTTGCACTCTCGTGTTGGCGTTTCGGATTTGCGTCCAAACCCCGGATCGGAGTGGAATGAAACTGCCGGCTTGCGCCGGTTTCTTCGCCGGCATCGCCGCCGGATCGTCGCTTCTGTCTGCCGCGGCTGCTCCCGCGCTGCTCGCCTGGATCCTCGTCTACAACCGCGCCGGCAACCGATGGCGAAAACTTGCCGGGTTCGCGCTCGGAGCGGCGATTCCGTTTCTGCCGCTGCTGTGGTTCTTTGCGAAGGCGCCGCGCGAGACATGGTTCAACGTCTTCGAGTATCACGTCTTCTTTCGTAAGCTGTACTGGCCCGAGACCACGCAGCACGATCTGGAGGTCCTGACCTCGTGGATCGACTCCGGGCAGGCCTTGGTGGCCGGGCTCCTCGCCGTGTTCGGGTTGCTCTACGTGATCCGACGAAGTTCGTGGCCGCGCGCGGTAAAAGCGCAGTTCTATCTGGCCGCGTGGCTTGCGGTGGCCCTGGCAGCCGAAGTGGCGCGCGCGCATCCAACGTTTCCCCAATATTTCTTGTTGATCGTGCCGTTTGTGGCGATTCTGGCCGTAGCCGGACTATGTGCGCTGGCCGAGCGCTTGATCGCGGGCGGCCGCCCCGCTGTACCCGTGTCGATTGTAGCCCTGCTGATCGCATTTGGGCTCGCAAAAGCCATCTATAACCGCCGGGACGAACCCAAATGGCAAGAGTACGAACGGCTCGCGATCAAAGTCAATCAGGTGACACCAACCAACGCGATGCTGTTCGCCCACGAGCCCATCTATTTCCTCACCCGGCGCGTTCCGCCTCCCGGGCATGAGTTGTACTACTCGCACAAGGTCAACCTGCCCGCGCCAGAGCGGGCACGCCTGCACATCCTGACTGAAGCGGAAGTCAAACAGCAGGTGCAATCGGGCACGTTCGCGACTGCCGTCAGTTGCGACGACGATGAGATCAATCACTACGGCCTGGAGACTGTATATACCCGCCGGGTGGACGTAGCGGACTGCGCAGTCTTCTGGGATAGAAAGCGGAACGGGCCGGGCGGATCGGCAAACTAGCTCAGCAAACGGCCGATTAGAAGCTCTTCAGCGCAGCTTTCTCGTCGTCGTACGTCGGCACCACAGAATCGATCCGGGTGATCGAGAGCACGCGTTTCACCTGGCTGGTCGGGTTCAGCAGCTTGATCGTACCGGCATTCTTCACGGCATGCGTATAGCACCGCATCAGCATGCCCAAGCCCGCGCTATCGATCCGGCTCACCTGGCTGAGGTCGATCAGCACCTTCGTCTCGTTGGGGGCCTGGACCATCCGCGCTAATGCGTGGAGGTCCAGCGAGGAAGCCGTCAACTCGGCGGGCGCAGCGAACCGGACAACCGTGACATCGTGATCTTGCGTACGCTCGATGCCGCTGCGTCCCAAACCGGAGATCAACAACTCCGTCGCGCGGACCTCTTCGAAACATTCCTGGCAGCTCAAATAGTGGTCTTCGAATTGGGCTGCCGTTCCCTGATCAAGCTTCCGGGTCAGATACTTGGTGATGATCTCTTCCCGAACCACCGGGTCTGCATGGAGTTTCGTTTCCATAGCTTTCTGGTAAATGAGTGTCAATTGGCAGCCTGGGATTTCACCCTGTCGCAATAAATCTGCCGAAATTTCTCTTTCGCCCGGCAAAGTACTACCCGGAAGTTAGAGGGCGACAAGCCGGTTAGCTCCAGGATTTCCTCGACGGACCGCTCCTCCAGGTAAAAAGCGCGCAAAACCTGCTGATCTCGCGCGGAAAGCTGCTTCATCCCCTCGGCGATGGCGTCCCGTAATTCAAACAACTCCGTGGGCGGCAGGTGGTTTGGCGGCGGTTCCGGCGGCACTTCCGGCATCGGTGCGTCTCGAAACAGCCGCCGCCGGTATTCCAGAATCACGTTCCGGCAGATCCCGTTCAGGAACGCCCCCGTCGCGCCCGGGGTCCGCATCCGGTCCGCCTGGGATGCATCGAGAAACCGCCTTAGTGTCTCCTGCACCACGTCATCAATATCCGGACAGGCGAAGCCGAGCTGGTAGCGCACTTTGTAACGCAGCCTCACTCCCAGCTTCTCGATCTCCAGATCCGGAAGGTTCATTGACACCGTGGCCCGATCCCCGGAGTCTACCATGAACACCGAGGTTAGGTGGTCGCAATCGAAGCACGGTCAGATTTGGCAGATCCATCACATCCGCCGTGGGATGCGCGTGGAATACCCGCCGCTGGAAGGCGGCGTGCACGTTAGACGATATGGCTGAAGAAGAGAAAGCTCCTCCCCCTGAAAGCTGGCCCGAGCACCTCAGCGAGCTTGGCGATCGCCAGCTTTCCCAACTCGCGATCGACTATCAGTGGCTGGATGAAGAGGCGTCCCCGGAAAAGTCCGGTGAGGAATTCCACCGGCGCCGCGAAGCCGTCATCGCCGAGTGCGAACGCCGTGGCATGTTCAGCCTGGCCGAATCCTGCCGGAAGCCATCTGTGAAGCAGCACACCCGGTAACGGCTTCGGGCAGGGTCAGTTCCAGGCACGATACCGATCGCTCGGCCTCCGCGAGTGCAGTGTGCCCATTTCGAGCAAGATACGGGCGGGCCCACCACGCCCCCGTTTTTCCTTCCCATTACTCACAGTCTGATTCATTTCCTAGGTTAACCGCATCTATCCGTAAGAGCTGCGGATTCCTTGCAGTATGATGACAGACAAGCAAGTCTGAGCAAGTCTGGCTTACCGCGTAACGATCGGATGAAACTCGAGGTTGAAAAGTTATTTCATGAATTGGCGGACTTAAGCGCCGAGGCACGCGCGCAGTACTTCGCCAAGCATGCCACCGATGGAGAGACACGCCGGGAAGTGGAAGCGTTGTTGCGATTCGATTCCGGCGCCAGTACCCGCCTGGTGCGAGACATCGGTGCTGCCGCCAGCGAAGCTCTGGAACTGGATGGCACAGGGTGGCGCTGCGGGCCCTACCGGCTGCTCGACGTGGTCGGGCGCGGCGGTATGGGCGCGGTCTATCGTGCTGAGCGCGCCGATGGCGAAGTCACTCAGCAAGTTGCCGTCAAACTCCTGCCACCCGGAGCGGGCGATTGGCTGCGCGAGCGGTTCTTGCAGGAACGCCAGATTCAGGCGTCGCTGACGCATCCGAATATCGCCCGCATGCTGGATGCCGGGCGGTTGGACAATGGCCAGCCGTTTCTGGCCATGGAGTACATCCGGGGTAAACCGATTGACGTCTTTGCCGCCGGGTTCACGGTGCGTCAAAAAATTGAGCTGTTTCTCAAAGTCTGCTCGGCGGTGAGTTATCTCCACCGCAACCTCATCGTGCACCGCGATCTCAAGCCCAGCAACATTCTGGTGACCGAGGAGGGCGAGCCGAAACTGCTGGACTTCGGCATCGCCAAGACGCTCGACCTGGCGACCGACGCCACGGTGACGATCATGCGCATGCTGACTCCCGACTACGCCAGCCCGGAGCAGGTGACCGGTGGCCAAATCAGCACTGCGACCGACATCTATTCATTGGGCGCGGTGTTGTACCAGTTGCTCACCGGCAAGCCCGCGCATGAATTCGAGGACCGTTCGCCGGAAGGAATCTCCCGTGTCATTACGGCTCGCGAAGTGACGCAGCCGAGCCGCTGGACGCCCGAGCTCAAAGGCGACGTCGAGTTCATTCTTTTGAAGAGCCTCCGCAAAGATCCGCAGGAGCGGTATGCGACGGTGGATCAGTTCGCGGATGACCTGCAGGCATTTCTCGACTTCCGGACAGTCCGGGCGCGTTCGGGGAATGCGTGGTATCGAACTCGCCGGTTTGTGCGGCGTTACTGGATTCCGGTGACGGCGGCCGCAGTCGTCTTTGCGAGCCTTTCGGCGGGGCTGTTTATCGCGAACCGCGAGCGCGCCCGGGCGAATGACGAGGCCGCCACCGCAAAAGCCGTCAGCGATTTCCTCCAAGGCGACCTGCTGGCGCAAGCGAGTGCGAATACTCAGGCCTCGCCGAACACCAAGCCCGATCCGGACCTGAAGGTGCGCACGGCGCTCGACCGCGCCGCTGCGCGCATCGGCGGCAAATTTGACAAGCAGCCGCTGGTCGAAGCCGCCATTCGGCAAACCATCGCGAACACGTACAAGGACCTCAGTTTGTATGCAGAGGCCCAGCCGCACTTCCAGCGCGCGCTCGAGTTGCGCCAGAGAGTGCAGGGCGACGATCATCCAGACACCTTGAGCGTCATGAATGACCTCGGCGAATTGTATTTATATCAGGGTAAATTTGCGGCGGCTCAATCTCTCCACATGAAGGCTCTCGAGGGCCGGCGGCGTGTCCTCGGTGAAAACGACCCAGCCACGATGAAGAGCCGTGAAAATGTGGCGACCGGCTATGAGAAGCAAGGTCAATACGCGCAGGCTGCGGAAGTCGAGACCAAAACCCTGGAGGTCTCGCGCCGCGTTTTGGGCGAGAGCCATTCCGACACCATCAACGCCATGTTCGATTTGGCTTTGTTGAAGGTGAGACTCGGCAAATTTCCAGAAGCCGAGGCGCTCGATACCAAGGCGGTGGAGATCGCCCGCCGGGTCTGGGGAGAGGAGCATCCCGACACGCTGAATGGCATGAGTAACCTCGCGCAAGTCTACTATCGCGAAGGCAACTATGCTCGGGCCGAGGCCCTTCAGTTACAGGTCTTTGACATCCGCCGTCGCGTGCTGGGCGAGGAACATAACGACACGCTCATCAGCATGAATAACCTCGCCGTGACTTACGTGCTGCAGAACAAATATCCACAGGCCGAAGCCCTCCAGGCCAAGTCCCTCGAGATTCTTCGTCGCGTGCTGGGCGAGGAGCATCCCAACACGTTAACGAGCGCGGGCAATCTGGCGCGGATCTATTTCGAAGAGGGCAAGTTTGCCGACGCAGAGCCGCTCTTTCGCAAGGTCCTGGAAGGACGGCGCCGCGTCTTAGGTCCGCAACATCCCCTCACCACGCAGGTGCTGAGGTCCCTCGCCGAACTTCTCCAGAAGCTGGGTAAGTACGCGGAAGGCGAATCGATGGCCCGGGAAGCGCTACACAATCTGGAGAAGACCAACCCTGAGAGCTGGGGGCGATTTCATCTCCAAAGTGTGCTGGGCGCGATCTTGACCGCCGAGAAGCGATACGCCGAGGCCGAGCCGCTGCTGGTCTCCGGCTACGACGGCATGGTTCAGCGGATGGCGACGATCCCGGACCCCGACAAGCCCGAGGTGGTGGAGGCCGCCAATTGGGCGGTTCAGCTCTACCGGGCTTGGGGCCGGCCCGAGAAAGCCACCGCGTGGGAGGTCAAGGTGTCCCACACACACCCGGCCCTCGCCGAGGCAGCCCGAAAATAGATGGCTTTGAAATCGTCTACCGGGATAGCCGTGCTTGTTAGCGCGTCGTGATTTGTCCATGGAGATAACCGAACTGCTGCAACGGGTTCATGACGGTGATCAGCAGGCTCTGAAAACGGTGATTCCGCTCGTCTATGACGAGTTGAAGAAGCTGGCCTCGGGACATCTGCGGCGCGAGGGAAAAGCGAGGCCGTTGGAAACGACGGCCCTCGTCCACGAGGCCTTTCTCCGGCTCGCGCAAGGCCAGCAACCTTCCTACGAAAACCGCTCTCACTTTTTCGGGATCGCTTCCCGAGTGATGCGCCAGGTTCTTGTCGACTTGGCCCGCGCGCGGTCCACGGCGAAGCGAAGCGCGCTCGAGGAGGTGCAGATCGCCGAGATTCCGGATCTCGGCCGGCAACCCAATCAATCCCTGCTCATCATGGATGAAGCTTTGAAGAAGCTGGCCCGAACCGATCCTCTCAAAGCGCAGCTCATCGAAATGCGGTATTTCGGCGGTATGACCGCGGAGGAGTCCGCGAGTGCCTTGGAAATGCCCGTACACACAGTTCGCCGCGAACTGCGGATGGCGCGGGCCTGGTTGCACAAAGAAATGGGTGGCTGATCGGCCCTGGCATCGTCGTGTTGTGTTCTAAAATAAGCGATTCCGCGAGTGATTCCGGCTATGGTCGAGACACGATGAAGCTGACATTCTGGGGTGCTGCCGGAGCAGTGACCGGCTCCATGCACCAGGTCGAAGCCGCCGGACGGCGCTTGCTCCTCGATTGCGGCCTCCATCAGGGCCGGCGCAAAGAAACCGAGCAGAAGAATCGCAATCTCCCCTTCGACGGTGCCGCCATCGACGCCGTCGTTCTGTCGCACGCCCACATCGACCACAGCGGCAACCTCCCGACGCTCGTCAAGCACGGATTTACGGGGCCGATCTACGCCACCCCGGCCACCATCGACCTTTGCAACTGGATGCTGCGCGATACCGCGCATATTCAGGAAAAAGACGCCGAGTTCGTGAACAAACGGCTGGAAAAACGCAAATCGGCGGGACTCGAAAACGGGGTTGTCGAGCCGCTCTACCGGATGGAAGACGCCGAACGCACTTTGCCGCTCTTTCGTCCCGTCGCTTACTACGCCACGCAGGATCTCGCGCCGGGCCTCCGCTACCAGTGCTCCGATGCCGGCCACATCCTCGGATCGTCGTCGATTCAGTTACACGATTCGACTAGTGGCCGGCCGGTGCGGCTCACATTTTCCGGCGATCTCGGCCGGCCGCACCTTCCGATCATTCGCGATCCAGATCCGCCGGAGCCCACCGACTACCTGATCCTCGAAAGCACATACGGCGGCCGCCTTCACAAGAACATGGGCCACGTCATCAACAAGCTGGCCGATGTGGTGAACCGGACGGCGCGGCGCGGCGGACGCATCATTGTTCCGGCATTCGCCGTCGGACGCACCCAGCAACTGGTATTACTGCTGCACGAACTCGCCAACGAGAAACGCATCCCCAGCATTCCGATCTTCGTCGACAGTCCTCTAGCGGCGAACGTGACCGACGTCCACCGCGCGCATCCGGAATGTTTCGATGAGGAGACTCGCCGATACCTGCTGAATGGCGAAGACCCGTTCGGCTTCGGCCGCCTGCAATATATCCGGGAGGCGGCGGAATCAAAGAAACTGAACGATCTTCACGGCCCGTTTGTCGTCATTTCAGCTTCCGGCATGTGCGAGCAAGGCCGCATTCTGCACCACCTGTGGAACAACATCGAGGATCCGCGCAATACGGTTTTGATCACCGGCTTCCAGGCGCAGGACACCCTCGGCCGCAAACTCGTTGAGAAATGGACCGAAGTGCGCATCTTTGGCGAACCGAAACGCGTGCGCGCGGAAATCTCGAGCCTTGATGAATTGAGCGGCCATGCCGATCAGGGCGAACTCTTGAAATGGATCGAACCGCTGGCCGCTTCGCTGCGCCGGGTTTTCCTCGTGCACGGCGAACCGCAACAATCCGCGACGCTCGCGACCCTCCTGCGGTCCCAAATGGGTTTAGAAGTAACGGTACCGGGTGCCGGGGATTCCTTCGAGCTCGCCTAGCCGAATCGTATGAAACCATTCCAAACGGCAAACCCATCTATACTATAGAAGTACAAAGGAGCATTTTGTGAGTCCCACTCCTACCTATTTAGAGCCGCCGCCCGACCACTCCGGACTGAGGACAGCCCTCGTTGCCGGCGCCCTGATCGCATTGGTGGCCGCCAACATCTATCTGTACATCCAGGTGGACCATGTCCGCACGGACATGGCCAAAATGAACGAATCCATCATGACCGAGCTGAGCAATTTGCGCGACGCTTCTTCAGTGAATTCCGCGTCGCAGGCACGTCATGTGGAAACCCTGAAACAGGAACTGGAAGCTGCCCGGCTGCAGGCGCGAACGCTCTCAAGCCAGGCTAAGGCGGAAGCCACCGCACGTGCCGAACAGCTGACCAAACAGCTGGCCGAAGCGCAGGCTAAGCAGGCGCAACAGTTCACTACAGAAATCAGCGGCGTGAAACAGGCATCCGAGACGTTGAACTCGAAGCTGGGCGATGTTTCCAGCGACGTGGGCAATGTCAAAACCCAGGTCACCTCCACGCAGGCCGAATTGCAAAAGACCATCGCCCAGCTCAAGAGCGTGCAAGGCGATATGGGCGTACAGAGCGGTCTGATTGCAACCAACGCCGGCGAACTGCAGGCCTTGAGGCGATTGGGCGAGCGCAATTACTTCGAATTTAAGCTCGGCAGATCCAAGCAGCCGCAACGGGTAGGCGATATCACGCTGCTGCTGAAGAAGGTCGACCCCAAGAAGAATAAGTATACGGTCGACGTCATGGCCGACGACAAACTCACGGAAAAGAAAGACAAGAACATCAACGAGCCGGTGCAGTTCTACACGAGCAAAGCCAAGCAGCCGTACGAACTCGTGGTGAACCAGGTTCAGAAAGACCAGATCGTCGGCTATCTCGCCACGCCCAAAGAAACCGCCGCGCGTTAGAGTTAGTGGCGCGGGTCTCCGACCTGCGCCTAACCCATCGGCGGCTTGCGTTTGTGCCAGTCTGTGCGCGCTTGAAACTCCCTGCCGACGGCGAGCAGTTGATTTTCGGTGAACGGAGCGCCGACAATCTGCAAGGCGACAGGCAGGTTGCCGGCGAACCCGCAGGGCAGCACGAGAGCGGGAAGTCCCGCCAGGTTGGCGGCGGCAATGAGGGCGGTCATGCCAGGATCTTTCGGAGCCGGGCCTCCGCGCGGCTGATCGAGAGCCTGCTCGAGGGGAGTAGCGGGCGTCAGGCGTCCGGGCGCCACCAGGACGTCGACCGCCGTAAAGGTCTCGTCGAATGCGTTCTGAATCAACCGGCGGACCCGCATAGCCTTTAAATACGTCACGGCCGGAATCTCAATAGCGGCCTTCAGCCCGGCGATCTGCGCTTGATCGGCTAAGTCGTTGACGCCGCCGCTCGTGATGAGCGGCTCGAAAACGGAAGCGCCTTCGGCCGCGATGATCGTCGAGATCGCCGGACCATACGGAAACGACGGCAGCTTCGTTTCCTTCATCTCGAGTCCGCCTTGCTTCAAGATGTCGAGCGCGGCCGCGAAGGCGGCCCGCGCAGACGGGTCAGCCCACTCGTTAAAATCCACCGGCGCGTAGCCCGCGCGCATGACGTTCACTGGCCTGGCGTATTGAGGCGTGTAGTAGAAACTCCGCGACGCGGAACCGGGATCGTTGGAGTCACCGCCGGCGATGACCTGAAGAATCAAGCCGCAATCTTCGGCGCTGCGCGCAAACGGGCCGAGTTTGTCGAGCGTCCAGGAAAGCGCCATCGCCCCATGCCGGCTGACCAGGCCGTACGTGGGCCGCAGCGCGGTGACACCGCAATAGGAAGCTGGAGTCACGATCGAACCCGACGTCTCCGAACCGATAGCGAATGGGACGAGGCCGGCTGCCACTGCGGCGGCGGGTCCGCTGGAGGATCCGCCCGACCACCTCGTTGGATCCCACGGATTCTTCCCGGGGCCTTGCAACGACGCCGCGGGATATCGGTATCCGCCGCCACCTGCCAACTCGACGGTCGAAAGTTTCCCGGTGAGCACCGCGCCGACACCGGCAAGCTTCGTAATGACGGTTGCGTCGTAGTCGAAAACCTGTCCGGCGTAGGGCTGAGCGCCCCAAGTGGTCGGTTGACCGGCGAAACTGATCAGGTCCTTCACGCCGTACGGAATGCCCTGCAATGCCCCGCGCGTGCGGCCGCGCTTGAGTTCTTTATCGGTCTCCTCGGCCTTGCGGATCGCCTGCTGGGTGAGCAGAAGGGCCAGCGCGTTGTATTTCGGGCCAAGCTGTTGCAAACGATTCGCGAAGGCGCGGGTCAGTTCAACACAGGAGATCTCTTTCGACCGCAGCCGTGCATTCAGTTCCGGAATGGTGGAGAAGAAGACATCCGTGATGCTCTCGGCCATGAGACGTCTCAGGGTTTGAACTGAAAAGCCGGCTCGGTACTCATCGGGACCGGTTCGGCAGCGAGCCGCGCGCTGTTGGCCTTGACCTGTTCCCGCGCCCTCTGCAGTTCGGCGTCCGGATTCGCTGTGGGTTGTGCTTGAGTTTGCGCGGCCGCCACGCCGGCGGCAAGCGCGGAACCCAGTTCTCGTCGCGTCACCTTCATGGCTGTTTCTGCTCCAGAGCCTCGGCGGCGGCCTTGGACATGACTGCCTTCGGGGCCGCTTCGCTGGTCCAGATCTCGAACTGCCGCACCGCTTGCTCGATGAACATGTCCACTCCTTGAACGATGGTTTTGCCCTGCTGACGGGCGCGCTTGAGCAGTTCCGTCTCGAGCGGATTGTAGACCATGTCGAAGACAATCTCGCCGGGGATCTCGCCGTTGAAGAAGCACTCTTTGACGTTTGGAAACATGCCCAGCGGCGTCGCGTGGACAATCGCGTCGAAGTTACGGCCGTGCATCTGTTCGCGCAGGAGGGCTTCGGCGCCGCAAACCTTGGCCAGTGCGCGCACCCGGTCGGCGTTTCGCCCCACCAGGCAGATTTTCGCCCCGGCATCGGAGAGCGCACAGGCGGCACTGCGCGCCGCGCCGCCGTTGCCGACGATCAGAATTGACGACTTCGGCAGCCGCAGCAGCCGCCGCAGCGGCTCGGTGACACCGGCGGCGTCGGTGTTGGCGCCGCGCCATTTGCCGCCCTTCCGCCATACTGTATTGACTGCCCCGATGCGCCGCGCCAGCGGGTCCACCGTATCCAGGTAGCGGATGATCTTCTGCTTGTGCGGTATTGTCACGCTGAATCCGGTGAGCGGCAGCTTCTCAGCCATGGAAAAGAAGTCGCGGAGATGAGCCGGAGACACCAGAAACGGAAGGTAGACGGCATCCAAACGCCTCGCTTGGAAGGCGCGGTTGTGCACCACCGGAGAGATCGAATGCCGCACCGGGTCGGCGATAACCCCGTAAATCTTTGCCGCCTTCGTCAATTTCTCGACACGATAAAGATGCCGCAGATACCGGGCGCTGACCTGGCCGGCCGCGGTGCCTTCCGAGTAAAGAGGAGCCGCGTAGCTGTAGATCCCTCCGAAAACAGGCGAGAGCACGCGCGTAGGAAAACCCAATTCGCCCATCGCGAGCACGACCATTCGATGCTTGGGCAGTGCTTTGGCGGCGGCCAGAACACGAACGTTGTCGGAGGGCTTGCGCGCGGTTGTCACCACTTTATAGGCGTCGGCCGGCACGCGCAGCATCCGGTTGACGATCGTGTCCATGGGCGGAGTCGCTTCGTAGTTGTGATAGGAGAGAATCACCTGGGCGCGCCCGCGAAACTGAGTCAACCGCTCCGGCGCCACCTCGGCTGTCTCGATTTCCACGTCAATCGCCTGCGCTCCGTGACGAACCGCGAGATCCAGCACCGAGAGCTGTTCTTCGATGCTGCCGTTGAATTTGCCGTGGTTCTGATGCCTGCGGCAGGTTGCGACGAGGATGCAATCCGGGAACTGATCGAGAAAGCCGCGGATGACCTCCGCGCCCTTACATGGATCAGGGAGATAATCGAGCCGGAACTCGAGGAAGATCTCACCGGCCTCCGCCTCCCGTCGCGCGTGAGCCAACAGGCTCCCGACGTCCGGCATGCCTAGCGCGATGCAAATGCGGGGAAACGACGACGTCGGAGGCATCGTTGGTTACGTTTGGGTTTATTCAGAATACCATGACCACCGGGGGTGGGAATTGCCGCTTTGAATTGCTGGAAAGGACGAAAGAAGGGGACTATTCGGTAGTGCGGGCGCGGGAGCCTTTGGGGGCTGGGGTGCGTCGGGCGACGCACTTCAGCCCCATGGCAACCCGTTGAGAGCAGGCTTGGCGGGCGAGATCGTGATTGGGGAAGCGTTTCAACAACTCCAGGAATTCGTCGGCCCCCTGGGTGCGCCGTCCCAGTTTGACCAGGCTCATTCCCTTGTAGTAGAGAGAATCGGGGATCTTGTTATTTGTTTTCTCCGGATATTTTTCCAGCACCGTGTCGAACTCTTTCAAGGCTGTGTCGTAATCGCCTTGGGCGTAATGGATCATGGCGATGTAGAACTGGGCGTTGGGCGCCAGGCTCGTATCGCCATACCACCTGAGGTAGTCGGAGAACTCCTGCGCGGCCAGGTCGACTTTGCCGCTGTGCTGGTCCCGCAAGGCATTGGCGTATAGCTGCGCGGCCGGTATAGCGGGCGGCTCGTTAGAGGCCGCACCCGGACCGGGAGAAGAAGGCGACGTAGAGGACGGCGGGGGCGCTGACGGCGTCTGAATCACCTTTACCGCATTGCCCATATCGGTCATCTGCGCCTGCAGCTTGCCGAGCAATGTAGTCAAATCCGAAACAGCCTGCTGCAAGGTTCGGAAGTCGGTCGACATCTGGTCGACCCGGGCACCCATGCTGGCCACTGGGGCCACCACTTTATTTTCCAGATCCTTGAGATTTCCCGACGAGGCGTTCTGGATCACAGCCACGCCGGTGTTCGCCTTATTGGCGGCATCGAGCGACTGCTGAACCAATACCTGGAGCGCGGTCAACCTCTCCGTGAGCCCCATCATCTTGTCGTCTTGCGATTTTTGCAGCGCTTTGACCTGGTCCTGCAACAATCCGACATCGCGCTGGAGTTCCTGGATCTCGCGGCTGGCTGCCGGCGCCAAGACCGGTAGCGCCAGCAATGCGAGGATGCTCAGGGTTCGGGACTTCATGCCATCCTCCTGACTGGGAGCGGGGCCGGGCGGCCCCGCTTTCCCGTTCGCACTTCTATCTATATACTACCGAGCCAGCCTACTGCCCGGGCGAGAAGTGGGCGCGCCGGTTTTTCTGCCAGCACGATTCGTCGTGTTCGGTGCATTGAGGCCGTTCTTTGCCGTAACTGATCGTACGCACTTTGTCGGTAGGGACGCCGAGCTGCACCAGAAAATCCTTGGCTGCCGTCGCGCGCCGGTCTCCCAGTCCCAGGTTGTACTCCGCCGAACCGCGCTCGTCGCAATGGCCTTCCAAGACGATGCTGGCGTTCGGGAAATCCTTCAGAATACTCTTGAGGGCGTCGGCATCTTTGGTGAGCACGTCGCGAGCATCGCCGCGAATGTCGCTCTTGTCGTAATCGAAATAAGCGTCCTGAACTTCGCGCAGCCGATCTTCCAGCGTGACTGTCGGAGGCGGCGGTGGTGGCGGTGGAAGCGGCGGAGGAGGAGCGGTAACCGAAACGGTCGCAGTGGCCGTGGTCGTTCCGCCGGGCCCCGTGGCAGTCAGGGTGTACGTGGTCGGATCGGTCGGAGTCACCCGCGAGTTGCCCGTGGCCTGCACCACACCGATGCCCTGGTTGATCGAGATGTTAGTGGTCTGCCCATTCACCTGCCATCTCAGCGTCGAAGACTGGCCGCGCTGAATCGAGCTCGGCTCGGCGGCGAATTGTGCAATGGACGGCGCAGCCGGCGGGGGAGGTGGTGGCGGCGGCGGCGCGGCGGGTGGCGGCGGTGGGGGAGGTGGCGGCACTTTCTTTTTGCAACTCACGCCAAAGGTCGCCAGCAGGACGACCAGCGCGATGATGCTTATATTCCGTTTCGTGAACATGAACTGCCCTCCTGAACTATTTGCCCCAAACGGGGGTCCAATTGCTTCCTTGCGTCGTCAACTGCTTGACCTGCGAGCCGTCCGCCAGCATCGACCAGATCTGCGGCGTCCCGGTCCGGGTCGACATAAAAACGAGATGCCGTCCATCCGGCGCCCAGCTCGGATTTTCATTCCGCCCTTCGCCGTGGCTCAGCTGCGTATAACTGCGCGTTGCCACATCCATAACAAAGATATTGAAATTGCCCGTTGCGTAACCCTGTGTCCACGAAAACGCAATATGCTGGCCGTCTGGATTCCACGACGGATTGGAAGCTTCGCCTTCTCCGGAACTCAGCCTTTCCACATCCGCGCCATCCATATTCATGCGATAAATCTGTTGCGGACCGGATCGTCCGGAAACGAAAACCATTTCGGCTCCCGTTTTCGGATTTACCTTGGGTTCGACTTCAATGGCGCGCGACGAAGAAATCCGCCGCAGATTGCTTCCATCTAAATTGGCAATATAAATCTGGGCCCAGCCGCTCGCCGACGAGGAATAAACGATCTGCTTGCCGTCGGGCGTAAAATCAGGAGTCTCATTCAGCGAAGCAACCTGATTGTAAAAAGGCAATAGTCGGATCGGATCCACCGAAAATAGAAATATACCAGGATTGCCCTTTACGTAGCTAGTGAACGCAATTTTTGCGCCGTCTGGAGATACTGCGGGCATGATTGAGAGCGACTTGAATTGGGTAACTTGCCGCTGATTCGAGCCGTCCCAATCCATCATCCACACCTCTTTATTGCGGGTCCGGTCCGAGACGAAGATGATTTTCGTGCCGAACAGAGACTGCTGGCCGAAGACCGCAAGAATGTCGGCGGCAAACTGATGTGCAACCTTGCGCGCACCGGCTTCATCCACAGAACCGAGATAGCGCTTGCCGATTACTTGCGCGTTGGCGGGAGTGGCGCGACTTAGATCGAACAACCAGCCATAGAGCACTAATACGTCGTTCTGCACGGCCGTATAGCCCAAAGCCAGATAGTTGGCCGAGACCGGCGGGCTGGACCAATCGCTCATCCACAAACCGCCGCCGCTGGCCGGGGCGGCCGGCTCCCGGCGCTTGCGCGCGCGCGCCGCTTCGTCCGGCGTCGGGGGCTGCCGGAAGTCGGACGGTTGTTGCGGCACCATCGTCGGGTAGGAAGTCTTTGGGACCATCGTGAAGAGGCCGGCGCTGTCGAGGTCGCTCCACAGCGTCTGATTGAACGCTCCCATCAATGGTTGGGCCGCGCCGGAGCCGCGAAAGTCGGGGACCGCCATGTGCGGACGGTCTCCACTGTTGAGAACGATTCGGATGTCCTGGGCGGAGAGGACGAGCAGACCAATACACACCGCCAATGCAAACCGGATGATCTTTTTCATGGTCACCGCCTTAATTCAAAGACAAACTCGATATCCGCCGAATTCCGGCCGAGGCCGGGCGGAAGTGCTGGAAACGGGATGGAATCCAAAATAGCGCGCTGCGCGGAATAGTCCAGCGCGGTATTGCCGCTGCGTTGTGCCACGCGGACCGAGGCAGCCGGCACGGAGCCGTCGCTCTGAATCGTAAAGGTCACGACCACCTGCGGCGCCGAGTGCAGGCGCGGATCCAGTTCCGCGGTGCGCCAGTTCCGCGCGACCTTGTCGCGGAGCAGGTTCGCGTACCAGCCATATTGCTGCCCGAACGGCGAATTGGTCCCGATCGCAACCCCGCCCCCGCCGGTCAACCCGTACATCGGAGAAACCATGTGCTGTCCGGAATCGGTGTAAAGCTGGTTGGGCAAGTCCTGCTGCTTGGCGCGATATTTGTTGGGCGCCGATTGGGCTTTGGATGGCTGCTTGGGAGCCGTCCGGCTCTTGATGGGAATCGCGTCCGGCGGCGGCTCCTTGACCTCGGGCTTGGGTTTCTCCTTCGGCGGTGGTTCGGGCACGCGCGACTCGGTGTTGTTGGCAACAGGATTCACCGGGCCGCTGCGAGTCGGAAGGGGAATTTGGGAAACGGGCGTCACCGCGACCGCTCCGATCCCGCCACCGTTGATTTCGCCGAATTGTATGACTCGCCGCGCGCTGGTCCACGCGGCCAGCACGAGCGCCGTGGCCATCGACACGTGAAAGATGACGGATGCCAGCAGCCACTTGCCTAGCCGTTCCGGTTCGTCCAGAATGTCGGCTCGCGGACGCATTACCGCCTTTTCGCCGCCGTGTCCTCGGGCTGCGTGACCACGTTGACCTGGAATCCGGCTTGTCCGAGCGTCGCCATCACCTGAGCAATCGGATCGAACACCGTGTCCTTGTCCGCCCTGAGGTAAACGGCCTTGGATTTGCCGAAGCGCTGGACGATCGCGGTCTGCAGGTCGTTAATGTTGATCGGCTTTTCGTTCAGAAGTGTGGTGCCGTCTTTCGTAATCGTGATGGTAGGCAAATCCCGGGTGGTTTCCTTGACCGTCTTGGTCTTCGGAACATCCACCTCGATTCCATAGTCCAGCACGTGCGCCGTCAGCATGAAAATGATCAGCAGCACCAGAACCACGTCAACGAAGGGAGTGACATTGATTTCCGACAGCGGCGCCGTTCCGCGCCGGGAACGCGAGCCGCCGCCATTGACGACGATTGCCATTTACTGCTCTCCGAAGCTGCGCTCGGCCATGTTCAGAAACTCCAGCGCGAAGTCTTCCATCCGAGCGCCGATCTCGCGGGCCGTGTGCCCGAAGATGTTATAGAAGATGGCGGCTGGGATGGCCGCGAGCAAACCGACTGCGGTCGCGATCAAAGCGTCGGCGATACCGGGACCAACAGTGCGCAAACTCGTGCTGCCCTGCGAGCTGAGATCGAGAAAGGCGCGGATGATGCCCAACACAGTTCCAAACAATCCGATGAACGGGCATACCGATGCGGTGGTAGCCAGCCATTGCATGTTGCGTTCCAGCTTTGCCTGCTCCTCGCTCGCACCGAGTTGAAGCGCGCGCTCCACCGCGGTCCGGTTCGTCAGTATTCCTTTCTTCTTCACCTGGCGCGCCACTTCCTCGTACCCGAAGTCAAAAACACCCACCAGAGGAGACGGCCGGTATTGCTCACTCGCCACCATCACGGCCTCCAGGCCGTTGGCTTTGCGAAATGCGCGCAGAAACCGCATGTTTGTGCTGCGGGCGCGGCGAAACGTGCTCCATTTTGCAAAAATAACGGTGAGCGAAAAAATAGAGAAGCAAACCAGAACCCCCAACACCGCCAATTGCAAGGGCCCCGTACGCTGGAGCATTTCCAAATAATTGACTTGAAGGAGGAAGGCAATCGGAAACGCGAAGGTCAATACATCTCCTAAATCCCAAATTTATCATAGAGACGCACGCGCGCAGTGAAAAGACGAACAAAAATATAGTGGCCGAAAGATCGTTATAATCGCGTGTTGAATGTTGCTCGAATTAACCATCGAGAATTATGCGGTGATCGGGCAACTCAAGGTGCGATTCCATACAGGCCTGAACCTGCTCACGGGTGAGACAGGGAGCGGCAAATCAATCGTGGTGGACGCACTGGGGCTGCTGTTGGGCGGCCGCGCCTCGGGCGATATGGTTCGCAGCGGCGAAACGCGAGCCCGTATCGGCGGCATTTTTGAGGTTCGCAACTCCGCCGCTGTGCGCCGCGTGCTTGAACCGGCGGGCATCGAACCCGAAGAAGGCGAGCTGCTGCTCGAACGCGAGGTACTCGCCGAAGGCAAATCTCGCGCCTACGTGGGAAGCCGGCCGGTCGCGATATCGTTACTCAAAGACCTGGCGATGCATCTGGCCGATATTCACGGTCAGCACGATCAGCAGCTATTGTTCTCCTCCGAGGCACAACGCGACATGCTCGACGCATATGCCGCGGCGCCGGATCTGCCCGGACGCGTGGCTGCGATTTATGCCGAATGGCGAGCGGCGAGTGCCGAGCTCGAAACGCTCGAGCGGTCTGAGCAGGAGCAATTGCGGCTCCTCGATCTGTGGTCGTTCCAACGCAAGGAAATCGAAGCTGCCGCGCTCGAATCCGGTGAAGACGCGGCTCTCGAAAATGAGCGCCGGATTTTGCAGAACGTGCAGCGGCTCGAGGAAGCCGCCGCGGCCGCGTACGCCGCGCTCTACGATAGCCCCGAGTCGGCGGTCTCGTTGACGCGCATCGCCTCCAAGCGCGTCGACGAGTTGTGCCGGATCGACGCTTCGCTCGAAGCGGTACGCGAGCAGCTCAATTCCGCTGCGCTCGCCCTGCAGGAAGCCTCTTACGGATTGCGCGATTATCTGGGGCAGTTGGAGGCCAACCCCGGCCGGCTCGAGGAAATTGAAAATCGGTTGGCGGCCATCGACCGGCTGAAGCGGAAGTACGGCCAATCGATCGAGGCTATTCTCGAATTTGTCGGGCAGGTGCGAACCCAGATCGCTTCGGCGGAAACAGCCGGAGAGCGCATGGCGCAACTGCGGCAACGAAAGAACCAACTCTCCGCAGGATTCGAGCAGCAGGCGGCGCAATTGACCGCCGCGCGCCAGGCGGCCGGAAAGAAGCTCGAAAAACGTGTCGAAGCGGAGTTGGCGCAACTCGCCATGGAGCGCGCAACATTCCGAGTGCAGGTCAGTCCGGCTTCGTGGTCGGAAAGCGGCGCTGATCGCGTCGAATTCTTAGTTTCGGCCAATCCGGGCGAAGAGCCTCGGCCGTTAGAGAAAGTAGCGTCCGGCGGCGAGCTTTCGCGCATCGCTCTGGCGCTCAAAACCTGCCTGGCGGGTCCGAAGACTTCGCTCGTTCGCACGCTGGTGTTCGACGAAGTGGACGCGGGAGTGGGCGGTAGCGCCGCCGAGGGCGTCGGCCGCCGTCTCAAGAAGCTGGCCGGCAATTATCAGGTGCTCTGCGTGACCCACCTGCCGCAGATCGCGTCCTTCGCCGATCACCACTACCGCGTGGAAAAGCGCGAGGTCCGCGGTAGGACGGTGGCCGGCCTCGAAGAACTAGATGCGGCCTCTCGCACTCGCGAAATTGGCCGCATGCTGTCCGGCCAGAAAGTCACTCCGGAAGCGCTCAAGCACGCCGAGCAGCTCATCCGCATGAGCCTGGCATAGGACGCAACCAGATGTCGAAGACCATCTCCTTCGCGGCATTCTTTTTGCTATTCACGTGCGGGATCGCCAGCGTTCCGGCCGAAACGCTGGAAGACGTGCTTCGCGACGCGGAACTACCAGTCCCGCGGTTTTCGGCATCGGACCTGGGCGCGAAGATCACGAGCTATGCAATTTCGAGAGAGGATCCATTCCTGCTCGCCTATTACGTGGACGACGGGTCGGGGCTGCTTCGGCCTCCACTCCGCGTCATTCGGTATGACCGCGCAACCGGAAGTCTCCGGCGTACTGATCTTCGAAATGCAAATGCGCTCTTTCAAGGCGAAATCCAAATGAATTGCTTAGGATCTGCCCTCGACATACGCGAGTATCGCGGCTTCATTTACATTGACACACATGATA
>DASXAK010000146.1:0-12609 GCA_036406715.1 Bryobacteraceae bacterium
CCCCCCCCGGCTGTCAAGCCCCTTCTGGGCCAGACCGCTCGTACAGCAGGCCGGGTTCTCCAGCAGCGCGCACGTGTTCTGCGCCTGCGAGATGGAATGTATCAGACGCGCGCGAGTTCAGGCGAGCCAGATTGCAGCTACGGCCACCCCGGGGGAGGACGTCATCAAGTGCCTTCCGCAATTGGTGCATCTTGCCGCATAACGTCGTGAGCTGTTCTCCAGTCAAGTGCAGGGCGTGCTTGGGATCATGAAGGAAGCGGTGGATGGTCCGGTACCCATGCTCCGCAGCGTCGACCGCCGCACGCTGCACCTTCCCCGTGTCGTTCATCCGGGCGAATTCCAGAAAGGTGTTACACAAGTTGAATTCCGTTGAGAGAAACTCTAGCCGCAAACGATTGGTTTCCACACCGTGTGTTCGAAGGTTTCCCGACAGTCGCATCGCGCCGACCCGCGGGACACTCTGGGAGGTCGGGCAGTGCCTGTCACCGTTCGACGGCGACACGGAAACTCCGTCCGCAGCGCTGATTCCCACGCTGGTCCGGAAGTCGACTAAGCCCATGCGAACGGCTTGCCCGACCAACTCCGCCGTATTCGTAACGCCTAATTTTTTGAAGATCCGGAACCGGTGAGTGACGACAGTACGAAAGGTAATGCCCAACTCAGCCGCGATCTGCTTCGAACTGCGGCCATGCGCGATCCGGCGCGCGACCTCTCGCTCGCGAGGAGTGAGATCCATCCTTTCCTCGGTCCGTATTCTCTCATACCTGCCAGATGCATGTGCCACTGCACACAGCCCCAATTCAACATTGTGGCTTACAGCCGAGCGTCTGGAGTGTCAGGGAATCCCTGACAGGGCCTTCAATTTGTATGAGATCTACCGGAACGCTGGGTTCGAGTCTTTTTAGAAATGGAGGTCGCCGGCGGCTTTGTTTGCACGCGGGGCATGGCGGATTCCATATAGTCGATTGCTTGCCGTAGCGTGCGTTGCTTCTCATGCAAGCTGGCGAGCTGTTCCGCCGTCAGGTGGTCGATGTGCTTACGGTCGTTGAGGAAGCGGTGGATCGTCTGGTATCCTTTTTCCGCATCGCCGAGCGAACGACGGGCATGGTCCGGGCCGCCGGAATCGAGTTCCACACGGGCGACCTCCAGAAAAGTGAGACACAAGTTAAATTCCGTCAAGAGAAACTCAACCCGCAAACGATCGGTTTCCGCGTGGGGATCCATTGTCACCTCTTGCTTCCCGACTCCGTGAGGCCGGCGGCGGCGTCTCGAACCGGACCCGTTCACTTAGTCGCGCTCAATCGACTGGCGGCGTCAGGCGCTCCTCCATCAATTTTCGAATTCCGGCGGCGTGACTTCGCAACTGCGCGGCTTCCGTGCGCAGCGCCGCCCGGCGCGCGTCCCCGGCCTTATCCATTGCGTACTCAGCCAGCTCCGCGCCCTCCTCGAGAGCCAGGATCGCCGCGTATAGTTTTCGCTCCTGTGTCGCAGTATGTTCGCTGATCAAAGTTTTTAGGGGAAACACGTGACCGACTCGGCAGCGGAACTCGTGCAATTCCCCCGGCTCTTCCCACAGCGGCCCCTGGCATTCCGGACAGGAGAATCCGCTGAACCGGGCCGCATCCACCGACTGACGCAGGGCCTCAATCTGGTGCGGAACCGCGCCTCCGGAAACCAGGCTCCTCAGCAGCGGCGCAATCTCTGCCGCGCGCACTCGAAAATCCACCGGAGCATCGCGAAGCGCGTTCACCGGCATCGAGGGAAACCGCGCTTCGTCGGGATCCTGCACGATCGTGACGCCTCCCTGCCGGGCGATCTCCCACAAGCCGGACGCCCCGTCGTCGAGCATGCCCGAGAGCAGCACGCCAATGACCCGTTTCCCATAGCTCCGGGCCGCCGATCGAAACGTCACATTGATGCTCGGCCGCTGCAGCCCCTCTTTGGGCCCGCGGGAGATGTGAACATGGTTCTCCGCCAGGATGAGATGCCGGTCGGGCGCAGGGACGTAGATTCGCGCTGGGCGAATCGGCTCCCCTTCCACCGCCTGACAGGCCGGCACCGGCCCGGCCCGGTTCAGAAAATCCGTCAACAAATTCCGTTCCCGGGGCGGCCGATGGAGCACGACAAAAACTGCCGCCGGAAAATCGGCCGGCAGCTCACTGGCAATCAATTTCAATGTCTCAAGGGCCCCGGCGGAACCGCCCGCGACCACGATGTCTCTTTTCTCCCGGCCGTTCCCATTCATAAGTTGTCCGACCGTTCGTTCCCGTTTAATGCTCTCGCAATCGCCTGGCCCATCGCGCCGCGTTGCGTGCGGAACCGGACATGCTGGGATAAAATCGTCGAATCATTCGAACGGAGGAGTACGAATGCGCCCCAAATCGCTCCACGCGCTGATCTGGATGGGTATTGCAGCAAGCTTTGCGCGAGCACAGGTACCACCGGATATTGAAGCCGGGCTGCACAAAATCGGCCAGATTGTCGACCCGGCCTGCACGGCGAAGCTCTACCGGCCGCTGATGCCGAAGAATGACGTCAACAGCGAGGTCACTCCGCTCTATCCGGGCGTCACGATCGCGCGCGATGTTTCGTTCGGACCGCATCCCAAGGATCTGGTCGATATCTTCACGGCCGACCAGGGCGGCGGCAACCGCACGGTGCTGATTTATGTTCCGGGTGGCGGCGGCAACAAGACCGAGCAACAAGCTCCGGAAGCCAACGCCTTCTACGACAACATCGGACGCTGGGCCACGAAGAACGGAATGGTGGCGGTGTTGATGCAGCGGCACCCCGGCGCGAATTGGGACGATCCGGCCAAAGATGTTTCCGCGATGATCCAGTGGGTCGAGGCCAATATCGGCAAGTACAAGGGCAACGCGAACCGTATGTTCATCTGGGCGCACTCGGCCGGCAACGGGCCGCTCGGAACCTACGTCGGGAGGCCGGAGGTGTGGGGTCCGAAAGGAGTGGGCGTGAAAGGCGCGATTTATATGTCGGGGCAATGGAACATCGCGCCCCTCGAAGTTCCGGCCGCGGGAGGGCGCGGCGGCGCGGGCAACAACTTTGCCGGAGCAGGCAGCGCTTGCGGCCAGGACCAGCCAGGCGCTCAGCTCGGCGTGATCAAAGGCCCGAGCGCGGTCGATCCAGCCCTGGCCCCAGCAGGCCGCGGCGGGCGCGCCGGCGCTCTGGCGCCGCCCGACCCCGCCACGCAGATCGCGCGCTCCACGCTACCCGAATTCAAGAAGACGAAGGTGAAGCTGCTGTTCGTCTCCGCCGAGCTCGATCCGGGAATTCACGGCGGCATGAGCGCGTTCTACCAGACGCTTCACAACGAGCTTTGCAAGGAAGGCGCCGGGCACTGTCCGCAGATGCTCTTCGCCAAAGACGAGAGCCACATGTCGGAAGTTTTCTCCGTCGACACGGCCGATGAGACCGTCTCCGGCGCCATCCTCGCCTGGATGAAGAAAGTGAAATGAGCAAGCGGGCAGGCCGGGGGCCTGCCCAGCCTCTCTAAAACCGGAACAGCAGCGCGACCCGCAGCAGGCGCGGGTTGGTGATGACGCTGATCGGACCACCGAGGCCGCAGTTCGCGCCGGCGGCGCTGCTGCATGCGGACTTCGGAAGCAGCGGCGCGGCGTTTGCTCCCAGAGCGACTGATTCCGACACCGCGGCGTTGCTGTTCAGGATATTGAACGCCTGCACTTCGGGCTCGAACGTCCACCGGTCTCTGAACGTGAACGTCTTCTTTATGCCGACGTCCAACTGGTTGAGCCGGGGCGTCAGCACCTGGCCCGGCGCGACCAGGTTGACGGTCGTGGGACCCTGCCCCATGACGAAGCCGGTGGGGAACACGCGCGCGCCGGCCGTGCAGCCGACGCAGTTGGTGGGATAAACCGAATTTGCGTTCAACTGCCACGTGCGCGCGAGATAGCCGTTGTTGATCACGCCGCCGGTACCGATGCCGCCGACATGATCGGTGCCGGCAGCGGGTGAGTAGGCATATTGATACCGGTTGCTATAGAAAGAGGCGCTCCCGATAATGCCCCAGCGGATAGGCACGGCCGCCGACGCCTTGAATTCGTTCTGCCACGGCGGACTGGAAACACTGCCCAGGTTTTGGTAGAGGTCGCCGAACTCGTCGCAGAAACGAAGCGTGTTCGGATCGTTGAGACGGCTGCCCGTGATGCTGGTGCCGGTGCCGGCGCTCATCGAGCAAGAGCGGTCGAGATCGCGGTCGGCAGTCCAACCGAAGAGCACGAAGGTTTTGTGCGGAAGCCGGGCCATCACCGAGGTTTCAAATCCCGTGTACACGTTCTTGACGAGGCTCTGCGGCGTGTTGGTTTGGTACGTGACGCTTGCGGGCGCAGCGGCCGGCAGGTAGTAGAACGGAATCTGGGAACCATCCAGCGGGTTGGTGACGCTGGTAGTCTGCCACGCCGAGAAAGGCACCGCGAAGTTGGTGATCTGCGTCTGCTGATAGGCGGAGCGCCGGTACCAGTTGAAGTTCAGCGTGATGCCGTTCGCCAACTGCTGCTGAATGCCGGCGTTGTACTGGAAGTTGTACTGCCGATGCCAATTCGGATCGAGGGCGACATTGGTGCTCGACACGTTGTTGAAAGCGGCGGGATTACCGTTACCCAGCGTGCCGGCGCCCAATCCGGGAACGGCGCCCACGCCATTAAAACCGCCGGTTGGGAAGCAGCCGGGATTGGGGGTGGTAGTCTTACCGGCAAAGGGAACGGGCGCGCATTGCGGGAGATTGGCGCCGGCGGCGGACCAGGTCAGTGTTTGCGAAACACCCGTCATGGGGTTGAAGTTGTTCGTGAATCCCGTGCTGAACTGGTCATCGAATTTGCCGAATCCTGCCTTCAGCGCGGTCTTGTGATTCCCGAAGACGTCGTAAACCAGCCCAAGCCTGGGGGCCCAATCCTTCCAGCAGCTCATCCCTTTGATGGTGGAGCAGGTGGTCTCAGGAACCGTGCGCGCTGAGGCGAATCGGCCGGCGGGGGCGGCTTCCTTTTCGATTTCTCCCGACAGGTATTCCCAGCGGATTCCCGCAGTCAGCGTGAACCGTCCGAAATGCCAGGTGTCCATCACGTACAGCCCAAGATCCGCGTTCAAGTGAGGCCACTGATAATACGGCGTGTTCTGGGCGACGAAGCTCGTCGGTTGGCCATTGGTGAAGAGCATGTAGCCATCGCCGTTTTCCGTGACGCTATAGTGGAACGGCCCGTAGCTGTACTGCCATCCAAAACGGATCTGGTGCGATCCGGTCACGTAAGTGGAATTGGCGGTGAAGAACGTGCGCCGGGTCTGGAAATACTGATTGCTCCGTCCCGCAAAGTAACGCAGCAGAGTGCCCTGGTCGCGGGCGGTGGTGAGTGCATACCATTGGTCGGTGAAGGGCGCCTGGTTGATGCCGGCCTGGTAGATGTCCACGTAGTTGAGCTGGCTGATCGTGAATCCCAGTTCCGTGATCAGCCTCGGAGACCACGTGCTGGTCCACTTGCCCTGAGCAATGTAGTAGGGGTCGTTATGCCGGAACGTCGAGGCCACGGAGGGATCGGCCGGGACATATCCTTCCTGACCGCCATCGACGATTTCGGTTGGTTTTTCTTTCCAGTCGCGCAGCCAGAACGCGCTGATCTTGTTCTTCGCGTTCAACTGGTACGTCAATCGTCCAGAGCCGGTGTTGATGTATCCATCCTGAACGCCTGCTTTCCCGTTGGGCAACACGGTGTTTCCGGCCTGAAAGAAAGTGACCTGGCGGCGGCCGGTGACCAGGAACCAGAGCTTGTCGCGCATGATCGGGCCGCCGAACGAGCCGTCGAAATCCTCGATCTTGATGGTTCTGTTCTGGCCGCTCAGTCCCCGCAACGCCGTGGTCGCGTCGCCGTTACTTCCCTGCCAGAAATTGCTGCCGCCGCTACCTCCGGCGAAGAGATCTCCGTGGAATTGATTGCCGCCCTCTTTGGGAACGATGTTCGTGAACATGCCGCCGGCCGAGGCTTCCGCGGTGTTGTTGCTCGATTGATAGGTGGTTTCCGCAATCACTTCGTTATCGACATACTGCTGAATCTGGCCGTCGAGGTAGGTGGTGTTGATGAGCATGCCATCGAACATGTACAGGTCCTCTTTCGAGAGGTTGCCGTGCACCGAGATGTAATTCTGCTCAATCTGCTGCGAGCCGCCGATGTCCGGCAGATTCAAGTGCGCGCCCGGCACATAGGAAGCGATGGATTGCATGTAGCGGCCGGTGGGCAGCGAGTCCAGATCGGAGCGCGTCAGCGTCTCCGGGTGGGACACATTCTCAATGTCGACGGTGGCGACGCGCGCCTCGACGTTGACCGTCTCCCCAACCGACCCAATCTTCAGTTCCGCGTCTACCGGTACGGTTACGTTGGCGGGCACGACGACGGTCTGTTTGACGGTGTTGAAACCCGAGAGAGTGACCGTCACGATGTAAGTGCCGGGACGGAGGTCGACAATGGCGTATCGTCCGTCGGCATTGGTGGTGACCGTGCGGGTCTTTTCGATGAGCACGTCGCTGGCGGCTTCCACACTGGCGTTGGCGACAATGGCCCCCGAAGTGTCTTTCACAACCCCGGAGATGGTGCTCTGCCCGAAAGCCACTCCGGCAAGCAGTCCCAGCAGCAGGAAGTTCCGTAACAAATGCAAAACGAGCGTGGCGCGGTTGGTCATTTTTCACCCCTTTTGCAGGTCCGGGGCTCCCCGAGAGCCTGACCCAAACCTGTCGATCGGTAGGATTCTATGGCGACCGGCTCAAGTTGTCAAGAGATTCCGCGGCCCGAAGTTGTTAAGATTGGGAACAGAATCAACAACGGCATGGACTTGAACCGCACTCCCTCCCCGACCGTGGCCCCCCGGATTCAGGCCGAGCGATCCACGCCCGAGCGTGTGCTCGACACCGCGGCCGCTCTGTTTTGGGAAAAGGGATTCGCCGCCACCACCACGCGCGAAATTGCTGCCGCGGTCGGTATTCAGCAGGCCTCTCTCTACTACCACGTAGCCAGTAAGGAAAGCCTGCTCTACCAGCTCTGCGTTTCTTCCATGGAGCAATTGCTCGCCGATGTGCACGGGGCAGTCGATCGCCATACCGTGCCGCTCGAACGCTTACGAGCTCTGATCCACGCGCACCTGGCGACGTTGTTGAAACACCAGGTCCGGCACGTCACGATGCTGACCGAGTTGCGCGCTCTCTCCAAGCGGCATCATGCCGAAGTGCTGGCGCTGCGCAAGAGATATGCGCACCTGGTCCAGTCGATCATTGAAGAAGGCCAGGCGGCGGCAACGATCCGAAGCGATATTCCGGCGAAGTACCTTTACCTCGCTCTGTTGAACGTGCTCAACCGTGCCGTGATCTGGTTCCGCACCGATCAACCCTTGACCGCGGACCAACTGGCGGACCAGTTCGCACCGATTTATCTGAACGGGGCGCTGGCCGAACCCGCCAGCCGCTCAATTGCCTTGCCGAATCTCGACAACCAAAGAAAGCGGACGCCAAAGCCCCCGAAAGCGTCGAAGGCGGCGCGCTCGACTTCGCAGCGCTTGTTGGACGCCGCCGCGTCCTTATTTGCGAGCAAGGGATACGGCGCCACCAGCACCCGCGAGATCGCGACCGCGTTGGGTATCCAGAAGGCTTCGCTCTACTACCACATCGGAAGCAAGGAGGAGTTGCTGTACGGGATCTGCAAATCATCGCTGGAGCAGATCCGCAGTGATGTCGAAACGGCGCTGGCCGCCGTCAGCGACCCTCTGGATCGGATCGCCGCGCTGATCTGCGCTCACGTCGAAAGCCTGCTGCGCGACCAGGAAAAACACTCCGTGGCGGTGGCCGAGATGCACCTGCTCTCGCCGGAGCGGCTGGCGCAGGTTCAACTGCTGCGCGATAACTACGAGAACCTGGTCCGGTCCGTCCTGGAAGAAGCCTACTCGGCCGGCGTGCTGCGGCGCGATATCCACGTAAAGTATCTCAGCCTGAGCCTGCTGGGTCTGATGAACCGGCTCGAGGTTTGGTATAAGCGCGGCGGGACTCTCTCGCCTCATGAGTTCGGGCAACTCCTCGGCGTTATTTTCTTGACAGGCGCCGCCGCCCGGCCGCATGCTTGACCCAAACAGCATCTTTGACGGGAGGACGCATGCGCAAACTAGCCCTGGTCTTCGCGCTTCTGATTTCGGTCTCCGCGCTACGTGCCGCCGACATTAGCGGCACCTGGGCGGCGGAAGTCATGCTCGACGCGGGCAGCGGCACCGCCACGTTTGTCTTCGAGCAGAAGGGCGACACATTTTCCGGCAGTTACTCGGGCGTGCTCGGACAAGCCAAACTCACCGGCACGGTGAAGGGCGACGAAGTGGAGTGGTCCTTCGATGGCGGCCCCGCGGGTAAGGTGAGTTTCAAAGGCACTCTCGACGGCGCCGCGAAAATGAAGGGCACCGCCGAATATGGACAACTCGGCAAAGGCACATTCACCGCGCAGAAGAAATAGCGCTATTTCACTTCGACCAGTTCGATCGCTTCCCGGCTCGGCCCTTCGATCATCGCCGCGCGCATCTCACCCAACCGATACGGTTTTTCGAGCAACTTGACGCCTTCGGCCTGGAGCTTGGTAATCCAGGCATCGAGGTCCGTAACGCTCAGCGCGATGTGATCGGCCAAGTGGCCGCGCGTGCTGACCAGCGGCCGGTCGCCGGGGTTCATATACGCGTTCAGCGACACGTCGTCGAAAAGCACATCCGCGCGGGGGACGCGGTACATTCCGTCTTTTTCGAGCGCCGGCCAACTCTTATCGGAGCCGCGGTCCACTTTGCAATTGGCCGCGGTGCGTTGCGGCCGCGCCGTTGCCTCGAGATGCGTCTGATACCAGATCTGCGCGCAGAACGGGTCCTCGTGGTACATGTGCACGTGGTTGAACCGCTCGGCCGGCATGTTGCCCTGGTACTCGATGATGGCGCCCTCGGGACCTTCGAGATACGCGAAGCCCGCGCCGCCGTTGGGCTTCACCCCTTTGGCTTTGGCCTCGGCAATCTGCGCCTTCGTCAATCCCAGCACGCCGCCCGTGCCCGGCCACGTGTCGCTACTGACATAGACGAATCCGCCTTCGTCAGTCGTGTAGAGCGGCAGCAGGTGGACGTCTTTCCGCTGCTGGTAAATTTCCAGATTCTTGTGAACGTCCACCACGTGCCATCCGAAATGCCAGATGGCCGTCTGTGGCGCGAGCGGCGGAGGCGCCGCGACTTTAGTGAACAGCAGATACACGTTCCCGGCTTTCAATGCCGGCTGGCCTGCGAACGTGGTCCGGCTGGTGCTGGGAAACTGCCGCGTGTAAAAATCGATCGCGGCATCGGGATTCACCGAGTTGAGATGCAGATGATGAAAGTGCGGCGCCGCGAGCGTACCTGTCTGCGCGGACGCCGCAGCCGCCAAAATCAGCGTGAGACCGAGCGCTTTATTTCCTGACATATTTTTTCACCGCCTTGGGGCCGACTTCGGCTCCGTACACATTGCCGGCCGAATCGGCAGCGACGCCTTCGGAGATGCTGGTGGCGGGAAGCTTGCCATCGGCATCGGGCGCGAGCGGGTCGGGAATGAACGCCGTCACCGAGCCATCCTTCGCGCTGCCGATGCGAATGCCGCGCTTCCAACCCGGATTGTATCCGTAACCCTGCTTATCGGTGGACTCTGAATCGGTCACGTAGATGATGTCGTTCTTGTCGATGTAGATGCCGCTCGGCCTTGCGAACTGTTTCCATTGATCGATGTATTTGCCGTCCTGGTCGAAAATCTGAATCCGGTTGTTGGCGCGATCGCCCACAAACAACCGCCCGCGCGAATCGAACGCCAGCGCGTGCGGCACCTCGAATTCACCCGGACCCGAGCCGTGCTTGCCCCACTGCTTGATGAACTTTCCATCCTTCGAGAACTTCATGACGCGCGCGTTGCCCATCCCCGGCGAATGGCCGTCGGAAACGAAGATGTCGCCGTTCGGCGCGATCGCCACATCGTCGGGCTGATTGAAGGTGTCCGGCCCGTCACCGGCAACTCCCGCCTTGCCGAGCGTCATCAGAACTTTTCCATCGGGACTGAACTTGAACACCTGGTGCCCTTTGCCGTCACGGCCCTGCCCGTCGGTCACCCACACGTTGCCGTCGGGGTCCACCGAGATTCCGTGCGGAAAGATGAACATCTCCGCGCCAAAGCTCTTCAGCAGTTTTCCCGAAGTGTCGAATTTCAAAATCGGCGCATCGCTCTTGCCGGCGCAGGAATTGGCGCCGCACCGCTCCGCGACCCAGATGCCGGCGCCGTCGCGATCGATGTCCACCGCGCTGGTCGACCCCCACATCCTTCCCTCCGGCAGCTTGAACCAGTTGTCGACGGTGCGATACGGATTGGGCTGCGAGTTTGGCGCTTGGGCCAGCACCAGCCCAGCCGAAACGATCTGGATGGCGACCGATAAACGAAACAGAGTTGCCATGGCGCTCCTCTCGACTGGACATCTTACATCACTCCGGCGCCAAACCGGTCGATCGGTAGAAAATGGGCCCTAATGTTCTTTTGCTTTCCCCCACCTGCTGATGTATACTCGCCTGGAATCTTTCCGCGGGAGGGCAGCATGCAGAAGTGCGCGTTCGGCGTCATGACCTCGTTGCTGGTTGCCACGGCCGCCTTGGCGCAGAGTCACACGCCGCGCGGCACCGCCACCGACGTCAGCCGCGCCCAAGTCGAAGCCACCGTGCAGAAGACCGCTTCGGCCGCGGTCAGCGATCAAGCCATTCGCGTGGTCAGCATTAACGGCGAGTACAACGTCGGCGTCGGCGTCGTACATCGCTCGAGGACTGACGCCACGGCGACCGGCGGCTCCGTCGAGCATAGCCAAATCACCGAGGTCTATCACGTCATCGAAGGCAACGCGACGTTCGTCACCGGAGGGACCATCCAGAACGCAAAGGAATCGGCGCCCGACAGCCCCGTGGTAAAGGTGCTGAACGGGCCGAGCACGCAAGGTGGCGTCGTGGAAAATGGCGTGAGCCGGCAGGTTGGTCCGGGAGACGTGGTGATCATCCCGCCGAACACGCCGCATTGGTTCAAAGAGATCACCACGCCGCAGATCGTGTATCTGGTCGTGCGGGTCGATCCGCATAAGGTGCTGCCCGCTGGGTACGGGGAAAAATGAGGAGGAGAACGATGAAGCGGAAACTCTCAATTGGCGCGATGTTTCTGGTCGCGATTCTGGCGCTCGGAATCGGCTCGGTCGTGCTGCAAAAGAAAGCCGCGGTGGAAGCCGCCGGAACGCAGGCGCCGCGCTTTGAAGTCGACCCCATGTGGCCGAAGCCGCTGCCCAACCATTGGGTGTTAGGAAATGTCATTGGAGTTTCGGTCGACGGGCGCGATCACATCTGGATCATTCACCGCCAGGGTTCGCTCGAAGCCATGGAAAATTATGCCGTCGCCAATCCTCCGGGCCCGAAGCGCCAGAAGGGCGTGGTCGAGGCGGAGTGCTGCGCGCCCGCGCCGGCCGTTCTCGAATTCGATGAAGCCGGCAATCTGCTGGCAAGCTGGGGCGGCGAAGATGGCCCCAACTATGTCTGGCCGGCGTCGAACCACGGAATCACGGTCGACCACAAGGGCAATGTGTGGATCGGCGGCAACGCGGCCACGCAGGGCGTACCCGCCGAGGAGACACTCGGTGGACCCCGCGAAGGCGCCGCCCCCCGCGCCGGCCGTGGCGGCCGCGCGCCGGGCGGACCGCCGCTCTATCACGACAGCATGATCATGAAGTTCACCCAGGACGGCAAATTCCTCATGCAGATCGGGAAGTCCGGCCAGAGCAAGGGCAGCAACGACACCGAGAACCTTGGCCGCCCGGCGAAGATTTTCGTCGATGCCAAGACCAACGAAGTGTATGTGGCCGACGGCTACGGTAACAAGCGCGTCATCGTCTACGACGCCGATACCGGCAAATTCAAGCGCTACTGGGGCGCCTACGGCCACAAACCCGATGATTCGCCGATGCCGCGCTACAGTCCCGACGATCCACCGGCCCAGCAGTTCCGCAATCCGGTCCACTGCGCCGACCTCTCCAACGACGGCTTCCTCTATGTCTGCGATCGCGTGAATGACCGCATTCAAGTCTTCAAACCAGATGGGACGTTCGTCAAAGAGCAGTTCTATTTCAAGAAGACGCTCGGCGACGGCTCCGTGTGGGACATCGCGTTTTCCAAGGATCCGCAGCAGAGGTATATCTACCTCGCCGATGGCTCAAACGAGAAGGTGCACATCATCGACCGGCAGTCGCTCGAGGTGGTGACCAGCTTCGGCGATGGCGGCCGCCAGCCCGGCCAATTCTACGCCGTGCACAGCATCGCCACTGATTCGAAGGGAAACATCTTCACCACCGAGACTTACCGCGGCCAGCGCATCCAGAAGTTCGTTTACAAGGGGATGGGCCCGGTGACCAAGCAGGACCAAGGAGTGCTCTGGCCGAAGCATTCGTAGCGGCGCCGGTTTGGCCGCGGCTGCGTTTTGTGGGCGCCCCCTGCCTTGACATCCGGCGCCCTGCCGAAATACAATACCTACCGAGCGACAGGTAA
>DASXAK010000147.1:0-28266 GCA_036406715.1 Bryobacteraceae bacterium
TGGTGCCTTCTGGCATCGCAGGGAAGGCCCGCCGAAACGTTGTGCTCCCCCAAGGCGTACAGGAAAAGGCCCAAATCGGATTGCAACTAATGAAAAATGCTGTACTGGAATTCGCCCGCGCGAATTCGGACGGGATTACCAATTCAGATACGGCGAGCTTGCTTGGGCTTCGTAGCGATTACGGCGGCGGCTCGAAAGACTATCTCTCTTATAGTCTTCTCGGGCTGCTTATGAGGGACGGTCTCTTGAAAACGAGACGCGGTGAGTAGACGCCACATCGCAACGACTGATTGACTAGCTTGCCTCAGTAGTGGCCAACGCGCTCTTCTTCCTCCCAAACGGAAAGTAAATTCCAAACCCGATCAGCAGCCAGACAAAGAAGCGGACCCAGGTTTCAAGCGGTAACGCGGCCATCAGGATTACGCAGAACGCAATCGAAATCAGCGGGAGCACGGGCGAGCCGGGGACGCGGAAGGTGCGCTTGCGATCGGGTTGCGTTTTGCGTAGAACAATCACCCCGGCCGACACTACGATGAACGCGAAGAGCGTGCCGATGTTGGCGAGGTCGGCGAGGGTGCCGATATCGAATAAGCCTGCCGGGATCCCGACGAAGAGACCGGCGATCCAGGTGCTCACGTGCGGGGTGTTGTGTGTCGGATGCACCTTTCCGAAAAGCTTCGGCAGCAGGCCGTCGCGAGCCATCGCGAACCAGATTCTGGCCTGGCCGTATTGAAAGACGAGCAGCGATGAGATCATGCCCATCAGCGCGCCGATGTCCACCCACTGGCGCACGCCGTTGTAGCCGAGCGCCTTGAGCGCATTCGCCACGGGGGCGGCGTTGTTCAACGTGTTCCAGGGGGCAATGCCGGTCAGCACCAGCGAGACGGCGATGTACAGCACCGCGCAGACCACCAGCGTCATGATGATGCCGAAAGGAAGGTCGCGCTGCGGGCGGCGGCATTCTTCGGCGGCCGTCGAGACCGAATCGAAGCCGATGTACGTGAAGAAGACGATGGCAGCGCCAGTCATGACGCCCGGAAAGCCGTTGGGCAGGAACGGGTGCCAGTTCGTGGTGTGGACGGCGCGCGCGGCGCCGATGACAAAGATCAGGATGGCGACGATTTTGATCCCCACCATGAGATTGTTGGCGCCGGCGCTCTCGCGCACGCCGATGACGAGGATGTAGGTGAGGATCAGCAGAATGATCAGGGCCGAGATGTTGAACCAAGCGCCGGTGAACTGGCCGCCGACAATCGGCGGGTTCGCCAATTTCGCCGGCAGGTGGATGTGAAAAGTGTTGTCGAGAACATCGTTCAAATACGCCGAGAAGCCCACCGCGACGGCCATATTCGACACGGCGTATTCGAGGATCAGGTCCCAGCCGATGATCCAGGCGATGATTTCGCCCAGCGTGGCATAGGCGTAGGTGTAGGCGCTGCCCGCGATCGGGATCATCGAGGCAAGTTCGGCGTAGCAGAGCGCGGCGAAGCTACAGGCGAGCGCGGTGAGCAGGAACGAGAGCGAAATGCCCGGGCCGGCGCCGGGGCGTCCGGCGGTCGAGAGGGCGCGCGTGCCGTGCAGGATCAGGTCGAGGACGGGGGCGTTGAAGATGGAGTCATAGCCGCGCATTTCGCCGGCGGCGGCGGTTCCTGTGAGGATGAAGATGCCGGAGCCGATGACCGCGCCGATGCCGAACGCGGTGAGGCTCCACGGGCCGAGCGAGCGGCGGAGTCGTTTGTTGGGATCTTCGGAGGCGGCGACGAGAGCATCAATGCTCTTTTTGCGGAAGATGCTCACAAAAGAGTGCGACAGGCCTCCGGCCTGCCGAGCTGCGCAGGTCGGAGACCTGCGCCACGTTTACCGCTTGCGCTGGCCTTGAGCCTGGTGACGGATCTTTTTCTTCAGCGAGCCGCGCGCCACGCCTTGTGCGCGCTTGGCCTTGGGAGCGGCTTTCTTGCGCGCGGTGCGTTTCAGCTTCTTGCGTTCGAGTTTATCGGTGACAGTCTTGGTGTTCATCAGTCTCTTTTCAATCCTGCGTACTTTTCCACGAGCTTCTTTAGGCCGTGATGCGGAAAGTTCACCGTGATCTTAGCATTATCGCCGTCGCCTTCGCGGCGCACGACGGTGCCTTTGCCGTACTTGGGATGCTCGACGGTCATGCCGGTGCGCGCCACGCGGCGCGGCGGGGCCGTGGGCTGGGGCAGCGGCTTGGTCGGCAACGAGGGCCTGGGCGGAATCACGGGCGCCTGGCGCGGCTGCGGCTTGGGCGGTGCGGCCGGCCGCGGCTGGTTGAAGGCAATGCCGCGCTCGCTGAAAAATTCCGAAATGTTCTGCAGCGAGTTGTAGGTCCTTCCGGTGTAGGTGGTGCGCCGCACCGACTGGCGGACATCGTAGCGTTCCGCCGTCAGGTCGACTTCGCCGGTTTCGTCCTGCGGGCCGAGGTTGACCATGAGCTTCTCGGGAACCTCGCCGAGGAACCAGGAGGGTGTCGAGCGCTCCTGCTCGCCGCCGCCGAAGCGGCGCCGGTACTTGGCCCAGCTCAACACGAGCCGCTTCTGCGCGCGCGTCATTCCGACGTAGCAGAGACGGCGTTCCTCTTCGAGCATCGACTCGGAATTCAGCGACCGGCTGTGCGGGAACAGACCCATCTCCAGGCCGGCGACGAAGACCACGGGAAATTCGAGGCCCTTGGCGTTGTGCAGCGTCATCAGGGTGACGGGAGCCTGTTCGTCGTAGGCGTCGGCCTCTGCCACGAGCGCCGCGTGATCGAGAAAATCCCATACCGTCTCGCCGCGCTCGGCGGCTTCCACGGCGGCCGTGATCAGCTCGTCCAGGTTCTCCTGCCGCGCTTCGGCTTCGGGCGTTTTTTCCTGCTCGAGCATTTTGCGATAGCCGGTGCGGTCGAGAATGAACTTGATGAGATCGGGCAGCGGCTCGCTGCTCGCCACCAGCCCCAGTTCTTGAATGAGGTTGCGGAACGTCACCAGCGACGATTGCGAGCGCGTCGAGAGCTGCTGACCGTCGATGATCTGCTCGATCGCGGTCCACAGGCTCACGCCCTTGTCGCGCGCATGTGCTTCAATCTGCTCCACCGTGGTGCGGCCGATACCGCGCGCCGGCGTGTTGATAATGCGGAGAAGGCCGACGGAATCGGCGGTCGAGACCGAGAGCTTGAGATACGCGATGGTGTCTTTGATTTCCGCGCGCTGGTAGAAACTGAAACCGCCGACGATGTTGTACTTGCGGCCATAGCGCCGCAGCGCTTCTTCGATCTGGCGGGATTGAAAGTTGGTGCGATAGAGAACCGCGATGTGGTCGTCGGGGCGCGCGGCGATCTGCTTGTCGATCGAGTCGGCGATGAACAGCGCTTCGTTTTCGGCGTCGAATGCCGGGTAGACGCCGATCAGATCGCCGGCTTCGGATTCGGTCCAGAGCTTCTTTCCTTTGCGCTCTTTGTTGTTCTCGACTACCGCGCCGGCGGCGGCCAGGATGTTCTTGGTCGAACGGTAATTCTGCTCGAGCCGGATGATCTTGGCTTTGGGAAAATCGTGCTCGAAATCGAGAATATTCTTGATGTCGGCGCCGCGCCAGCTATAGATGGACTGGTCTTCGTCCCCCACCACGCAGACGTTTTGATGCGATTGGGAGAGCAGCCGCATCAGCTCATACTGGCTGCGGTTGGTGTCCTGGTACTCGTCGATCATCACGTAGTTGAGGCGGCGGTTCCAGGCTTCGCGTGTGGGCTGGTCGTGCTGCAGCAGGCGGACGGCTTCGAGCAGCAGGTCGTCGAAATCGAGCGCGTTGGCCGTGCGCAGATCTTTTTCGTAAATCTCGAAGACGGCGGCCAACCGCTCCTGCTCTTTGTTGGTGGCCGTGCGGTAAAAATCCTGTGGCGTCTGCTTCTGGTTCTTGGCGTGGCTGATGCGCGAGAGGCAGGCGCGGTACTGGACGAAATCCTTCTCTTCCAGGCCGAGGTTCCGATAGGCCGCTTTGATGATGAGCAACTGGTCGTCGTCATCGTAGATGCTGAAGCGGCGCGTGAAACCGGGGCGGATGGCGGCGAGCGGATCGCCGTCGCGGCGCAACAGCCGCACGCAGAAGGAATGGAAAGTGGAGATATTGGGCTGCGCGTCGAGATTCTGGCCTTCCAGCAAGGCCCGGACACGCTCACGCATCTCGCCGGCGGCTTTGTTCGTGAACGTCACCGCCAGAATGGCGGACGGCGGCACATGCCGGCTAGTGATGATATGCGCGATGCGATGGGTGATTACGCGCGTCTTACCACTGCCAGCGCCGGCCAAAATCAACAAAGGCCCTTCTGTATGGGCTACGGCCTCGCGCTGTTGCGCGTTCAACCCTGTAAGAAAATCCATGAACAGGGAACTCGTTCAAGTGTAACATGCCGAACGTGTCGATCAGATGTAAGATCATGGTTTGAAATCGGAAGATAACATTCCGCTGTTGCCCTCTTTTTCCACGACGTGAACTTCGCCTTTGCCCCAGACCGTCTGCCGGCCGACTCCGACCCATCGCGCGGCACGCAGCCATGGCAGGAATTCGCGCAGATCTCCGCAATATTCGGCTTCACCGGTGAATCCCCCCAGGGGATGCGTCTGGCCGGTGCGGCTGGAGGTCCGTTGGGCTTTTTCCCATTTCAGATCGGTGCGAACGAGGCGGACCGCGGCCGCGCGCGCGCCCATTCCGCGGAAATCGAGTTCGAGCGGTCCAGGGCCGTAGAGAGCGCGCAGCGTGCAGATGCGATCGCGCAAGCGGGCGAAGAGGATGCCAAACTCGGGTAATGGCGCAAGCTGGCCTGCCGCCTTCAATTCCGTCGGAGTGACAAAGCGCAGCGTCACTTCATCAACGGGGGATGAGTCTGGATCGAGCACAACCGAGAGCCGGTTTTCGAGCGGCTCGGCGCCAACGAACCGCGCGGGTGTCCGTGCCGGCCCGATACCGGACGAAGCCCACCGAGCGAAAGCTGTCTCGAAATATGGGAGTACTGGTTGGCGCATATCGAACAGGTGCAAGTCGAACCAGAACGAGCGGCTCGAGGCACTGAGGTCCTCCATTCCGGAGGTACGGAAGATGAACGGGCGCGGCCAGTCGGAGAGGCCGCTGGGAGCGGGACCCAGATCGCGGCCGGGTTCGAAGAGCCGGGTGTACACCTCGGGAGGGGCGGTTTTCCGTAGAAATATTCCGCAAGCACCCCGAATCATGTTGGCGCGAGACCGAGGCGCAAAACGGACCGCATCCTCCACCTCGAAGCGAAAGCGGAACCGGTAGAATTCGAACGTTGGCACGGTACTTGCGGGCGGAGGGTACGCCTTGTTGTATAATGATAGGGCATTTGACTCTTGTTTTCCGCCGCGACAGATTGAAGGGGGTTTGCGTGAGTTAATCCGCAACCCCCTTTTTTGTTGGGTGGCTGGCGAGATCGATGCATCTTTTTAGTGAAGAAGGAACAAGGCAGATGAAAGAAAAAGGCACAGTGAAGTGGTTCAACGCAGCCAAGGGCTACGGTTTTATTCAAAGGGAGAACGGGGAAGACGTTTTCGTGCATTTCTCGGCGATTCAGTCGCAGGGGTACCGCACGCTCGATGAGGGCTCCCGAGTGGAGTTCGAGGTGACCAAGGGTCCGAAGGGTCTGCAGGCGACCAACGTCACTGCCGGCTAAGTGATCAGCGGCGGGCCGTCGACAAATCCAAAGTGACGGCCCGTCCCAACCGACGAGGAGTATGAGCAAAGAGGACAGCATTGAAGTCACGGGCACGGTTCTCGAGAAATTCCCCAGCGGACTTTTCAGCGTGCAACTGGAACACGATCGCGTGGTGCTCGCCCACCTGGCCGGCCGGCTGCGCCGGAATCGAATTCGCGTATTGGCGGGCGACAAAGTCACTCTGGAGTTGTCCCCCTACGATTTGACAAAAGGCAGAATCACCTTCCGTCACCGCTAACCCCCCATTTTTTCAGTGTCTGGCGAGACGAGTACTATTTCGTTAAGAACCGTACATCGCCGTAACGCGAACTCGTGTTACAAGTGCGTCGAATGATCAGTCACGCGCCGGAGAAAACTTTTTGCGAGGGCGGCGGGTGTCCTGGTAAATTGTTGTAAGCAGCGGAGGAACATCACCAAAATGAAAGAACCAAACCCTCCGGAACAACGCCGCAGACCGCGGCTGAACCGGAATGCCGCCACTATAATCAAGGCGGAGGGTGCGGTGGATAAACCCAAGGGGACGCAGACCCGAAACAGGAAGCAGAACGCGGACGTCGTCGAGGATTTGACGGCGGTCCTGTCGCAGAAAGTAGTCGGTCAACCAAACGCCACCCGGGTCATCGTCCCGTACATCCAGATGTATCAAGCCGGCTTAGCGCCCGAAGGGCGCCCCGTAGGAGTGTTTCTCCTGCTCGGGCCGACCGGGACCGGAAAGACCAAGACAGTCGAAGCATTGGCCGAAGTGCTGCACGGAAGCGAAAAGAACGTGCTCAAAGTGGACTGCGGCGAATTCCAGATGGAGCACGAAGTGGCCAAGCTGATCGGCGCGCCTCCCGGCTATTTGGGCCACCGCGAGACGCAGCCTATGCTGACGCAGCAGAAGTTGAACGCGGTGACGAGCGAAAAGTGCAGCCTGTCGCTGGTGCTCTTCGACGAAATCGAAAAGGCCGCGCCTTCGATGACCCGTCTGCTGCTCGGCGTGCTCGATAAAGGGCTGCTGCGGCTGGGCGACAACTCCTCCGTCAATTTCGAAAAGAGCCTGGTATTCCTTACGAGCAATCTCGGCGCGCGCGAAATGATGCGCGAGATCAATCCCGATTTCGGATTCCAATCCGTCAAGGGGATGGAACGCTCCGATCTGACCAGCAAGCTGCAGAACATCGCGCTGGTGGCCGTTCGCAAGCGCTTCTCGCCGGAGTTCGTGAACCGGATCGATTGCATCATTACGTACCAGCCCCTGACGGCGGAATCGCTCTCGGCGATTCTCGATCATCACATCACCGATCTGCAGAACCACGTGAACACGCGACTGGGCAGCCGATCGTTCACGTTGGAAGTGCCGTTCGAATCGCGGCAGTGGCTGCTACAGAAGGGAACCAGTCCGGAATACGGCGCGCGCGAATTGAACCGTACGATTCACCGGCATTTGACGCAGCCTCTGGCGACGCTGGTGGCGACCAACCAGGTGCCGGCGGGGTCTCGTGTCCGGATCGAGGTATCGGAGGACGGCGAGAAGCTGAACCTGCGGTCGGTCGAGCAGACGGCCGCGGCTGCGCCCGCGAATCCGACGGTGCTGCTGGTGGACGACAATCGCGACCTGTTGCATTTCCTCGAGCGGTTGATGGCGGACGCCGGCTGGACGCTGCTCACGGCCGAATCGGCATCCGAAGCCCGGCGGCTGGTGCAGGAAAACAAGCCGAACGCGGCGCTGCTTGATTTCATGCTGCCGGATGGCAACGGCGTGGAACTGGGAGCGAATTTCCTGCGTGAGATCCCCAACATACTGGTGATCATCATGACAGGCACGATTCTTCCGGCTGAGGAAGAAGCCATGTGCGAAGAGAACAACTTCCCGGTGCTGCGGAAGCCATTCCTGGCATCGGACGTGATGAACCAGATTCGCACGCGGCTGATTCCGACCACCGGGGCCGCGCGCGGCGCCTAGCGGATGGCCAAGGCACCGTCGAAGCGCCCGGACGCACCGGGAGGGCTGGCGGGCTATTCCGGGACTCCGCTTCCCAAGAAGCTGCGAATCGGCGAAGGCTCCGTGGTGGCGCTGCTCCACGCGCCGGACGGATTTAACGACAAACTGAAACCGCTGCCGGAGAGCGTATGCCTGCAGAAGCACGCCGCCGGCGCCGTCGTCATCCTGGCGTTTATGAAATCCACCGCGATGCTGGCGCGCGAACTTCCGGACCTTGTGCGCGCGATGATTCCGGGCCGCACTCTGTGGGTGATCTGGCCGAAGAAGGCATCGGGCATTGTGACCGATCTCAGTGAGAACGGCATCCGCGATATGATCCTGCCCGTGGGGCTGGTCGACTACAAAGTCTGTGCGGTGGATGAGACGTGGTCGGGGCTGGCGTTCGCCGTGAGGAAGACGAAAAAATGACCGGGCGAGCGTATTGGGTGGTTCTGTTGCCGGCTCTGGTGCTGGTCCGCGCTACTCCCGCGCAACCCGCGCTTCAGAAAATCACCATCAACTACGCCACGCGCACGGGCACCACGTGGCCGCTGTACATCGCCATGGAAGCCGGCTACTTCCAGAAGTACGGCTTGGACGCCAACCTGGTGTTCGGAGTGCATCCGGCCGGCATCGCGATGGTGGTCAGTGGGCAGGCCGTCATGACGAATTATCCGCTCGAGCAGGCGATGATTGCGAGCTCGCGCGACGGATCGCTGGTGATTGTCGGCAGTCCTTATCGCAAAAGTCTCTTTGCGTTGATGGCGGGCAAGAGTGTGGCGAGTGTGGGCGCGCTGAAGGGAAAGCGCGTGGGGGTGAGCCAGATGGGCGACGCGCCCTACAACTACGCGGTGGCGCTGCTGGGAAAGTTCGGGCTTTCGCCGCGCGATGTGCAGTGGGTTCCCATCGGCACCGACGTCAACGGGCGGGCCGCGGCGCTTACCAGCGGGCGAGTGGATGCCACGATGCTGACGGCGCCCGTCTATTTCCGTCTCGAGGAACAGGGCTTCAAGAGTCTGGCCAATACCAGCGATTACGACGATATCTATGCGCCGACTGTGTACCTGTTCAAGAGGTCGACCCTTCAGGCGAATCCGCAAATCGCCGGGGAGCTGATCAAGGCGCATACCGAGGCCATCAAGCGGTTCTATGACGACAAGGCGTTCGCCCTTTCGGCTTATCTGAAATTCACGCCGGAAGACCCGGCCGAGCTGGCGCGCGTCTACGATCGATATGCCAGGACCGACACGTTCGAGCGGGTGCCGTACGTGAGCACGGCCGCGGTGCAATATATGATCGATCATCCGGTGGATGCCGAGGTCGCGGCGCAGTTGAAGAAGTTCGACTTTCACCGGGTGATCGACAACAGCATGGTGGACCGGTTGGTGCGGGAAGGGTTCTTCGAGAAACTGTTCGGTTCCGGGATCAAGGCGGAGGAGACCCGCAAGGCCAAAGCAGCGTTTCGGTAGGCCGGTGGCACCGCTGCGCGCCTATTGATAGGCTGATAGCCGAGGTCTTGGATGAGCTATCGCCTGTTCGCATACCTCCTGGTGGCGCCGGCACTATTTGCCGCGAGCGCGACGAATCTTCTTCTGCACAACCCGGCCGTGAATCGCACCGAGATCGTGTTCTCGTACGCCGGCGATCTCTGGAGCGTGAATCGCCAGGGCGGCGCGGCCGCGCGATTGACGTCGGGAATGGGAATCGAAACGCTTCCGTTCTTTTCGCCCGACGGAAACACGATTGCGTTTACCGGCGAGTACGACGGCAACATCGACGTCTACACGATGCCGGCTACGGGTGGCGTGCCGAAGCGCATCACCTATCATCCCGACGCCGATTACGCTGCGGGGTGGACGCCCGACGGGCGAATTGTGTTCCGCTCCAACCGAGTCAGCTTCTCGCGGTTTTCGCGTTTATTCAGCGTCTCCAAGGACGGCGGCTTGCCGGAAGTTCTGCCGCTGCCGATGGCGTTCAGCGGATCGTACTCGCCCGACGGCCGGCGCGTGGCGTATGCGCCGCTCGACGGCGGCCAGTTCGGACGCACGCCCGAGCGCTGGGTGGCGTGGAAACGCTATCGCGGCGGCGAGGCCAGCTATCTGTGGATCGCCAACTTGGGTGACCTCGGCACGGAGAAGATTCCGCGCACCGATTCCAATGACATCAACCCGATGTGGATCGGCGACAAAGTCTATTTCCTTTCCGACCGCAACGGGCCGATGACGTTGTTTCGCTATGACCCGGCCAACAAGACGGTGACGGAGCTGATCAAGAATCCGGGGCCGGACATCCGCTCGGCGAGCGCCGGACCGGGTGCAATCGTCTACGAACAGTTCGGGCGGATCGCCGTTTTCGACCTCGCGAGCGGGAAGACGCACGACGTGCCCATCGAAATCGACGCTGACGTGAGCGAAGTGCGTCCGCGGGTCCAGAACGTGGAAAGAGAAATTCGCGAAGGGCGGATCTCGCCCACTGGCGTGCGCGCGGTGTTCGAAGCGCATGGTGAAGTTCTCACGGCTCCCTCGGAGCAGGGCGATATCCGGAACCTGACGCGCTCCCCCGGCGCGATGGAGCGCACACCGGCCTGGTCGCCGGACGGGCAATCGATCGCGTATTTCTCCGATGAATCGGGCGAATACGCGCTGCACGTCAAGCCGCAGAGCGGGGAAGGCGAAGGCAAGAAGATTCCGCTGGCCGGCCACTCGGCGTTCTATTTCGCGCCGCGGTGGTCACCGGATAGCAAGCAGATCGCCTTCAGCGACAACCAGCTCAACCTCTGGCGCGCAGACGTGGGCTCGGGGCAGGTTACCAAAATCGACACCGATTACTTCTATCCGTACGAAGAACTCGGACGCGACATCGCCTGGTCTCCGGATTCCAAATGGATCGGTTATTCCAAGTTCCTGCCCAGCCGTCTGCATGTGATCGAGCTGTATTCGGTCGAGAGCGGGCAGAGCACGCAGGTGACCGATGGGTTGAGCGATGCCCGGTATCCGGCATTTGACCGCGACGGCCAGTATCTTTATTTCACGGCGAGCACCAATTACGGGCCGGGCTCTCATCCGCTCGATATGACGAGCGACGAGCACCAGGTAACGCGCAACGTGTATGCCCTCGTGCTGCCGGGGGATGCCGCCTCTCCGGTTGCTCCGCAAAGCGACGAGGAAAAAGCTTCGGCTCAAAAACCGGAGAGCAAGAGCACCGACACTGCGCCGAAGCCGGTCCGCATCGACTTGGCCGAAATGGCGCACCGGATTGTGGTGCTGCCGATTGCGGCGCGGAACTATGTCGATCTCGAAGCCGGCCATCCGGGAGTGCTTTATCTGGTCGAGGAGACGTCGGATGCGCTGCGTAGTGGAAGCAATGGCGCGAAGACGCTTTCCAAATTCGAGCTCAAGACGCGCAAAGTGGAAAAGCTGGCGGAGCACGTTGAGTCGTTCGATCTCTCGTTCAACGGCGAAAAGATGCTGCTCGAACTCCGGCCGGTACGGGATGAATTCGCGACGGTGACCCAGCCGGAAGAGCCGAAGTGGGTCATCGCGTCCGCAGGCGCACCGCTCAAAACGGGTGAAGGCGACTTGAAGCTCGGCGGCATGGAGGTCAAGGTGGATCCGCTCGCCGAGTGGAAGCAGATGTATCACGAAGTCTGGCGGATCGAACGCAGCTATTTCTACGATCCCGGCATGCACGGCCTTGAGGCGTCCACTGCGGAGAAAAAATACGAGCCGTACCTGGCGGCACTCGCTTCGCGCGACGATCTGAACTACGTTTTTCAGGAGATGCTCGGCGATATCACTTCGAGCCATCTGCGCGGCGGAGGGGGAAACGTGCCGCGCGGCAAACGGGTGCCGGGCGGGTTGCTGGGCGCCGATTACGAAATCGCCAGCGGACATTATCGGTTCAAGCGGATCTACACCGGCGAGAGCTGGAATCCGAGATTGCGCGCGCCGCTAAGCGGGCCCGGCGTCAACGTGAAGGATGGCGAGTATTTGCTCGAAATCAGCGGGCACGGGCTTTCGGCGGCGGATGACGTTTCCGCGTGGCTGGAAGCGACGGCGGGAAAGCGTGTCGTGTTGCGAGTGGGTCCGGACGCTTCCGGCGCGAATTCGCGGGAAGTCACCGTCGAGCCGGTGGCCAGTGAACAGCCGCTGCGCAACCTGGCGTGGATCGAGGACAACCGGCGCAAGGTCGAAACGCTAAGCGGCGGCAAACTCGCGTACGTCTACATGCCCGACACCGGCGAGGCCGGACTGACCAGCTTCAACCGCTACTTCTTTGCGCAGGTGGACAAGCAGGGAGTGATTCTCGACGAGCGATTCAATGGCGGCGGGCAGGTGGCCGATTACGTGATCGACGTGCTGAACCGGCCGTTGCTTTCGTACAACACCTTCCGTTACGGCGGCATTCAAAAAAGCCCGGCGGGATCGATCCAGGGTCCGAAAGTGATGATCATCAACGAACCCGCGGGATCGGGCGGCGACATGATGCCGTGGATGTTCCGATACACCAAGACCGGCACGCTGATCGGCAAGCGCACGTGGGGCGGTCTGATCGGCGTTCTCGGATTTCCGCTGCTCATGGACGGCGGAACGGTTACGGCGCCCAACGTCCGGCTCTTCAGTCCGACGGGCGAATGGATTGCGGAGAACACGGGCGTGCCGCCGGATGTGGAGGTGGAACTGGACCCGAAGTCCGTCGCCGGCGGCCACGATCCGCAGCTCGAGCGCGCGGTCAGCATAGCCATGGAGCAGCTCAAGAAGAATCCGCCACCGGAGCCGCACCGGCCGCCGTATCCGGATTATCAGCATCCCTCGGGCACCGGCGGAGTGGGGACGAGGAGCACGGTTCAATAATCGCGCTAGGGAATCTCAGGAGCGATCGCTCGCGACGGCAACAAAGACCAAGGCCAGAAGGCCCCCGACCACCAGCAGTCCGACGATCAGTTTCGTATGAGGATGAATGCGCTTCCCGTAGATATTTCGGCTCGTGCCATATCCGCTGCGGACCTTGCTCACTTCTTCGTAGCGCAGGGTGACAGGGTGTCCGAGATCCACCTCATTGATGGTGAAATCGTCCGATCCGATGCTACGGAGGTTGCCGTAGTATTCCATTCCCCCAGGCGTGGAGACTGTCAGATTGCCTAACACGCCGATCTTCGCCACCTGCTGCCGGATCTGGTTCGCGTGCGGGGTTTGTGCGCCCAAGCTCGTTGTAAGCAGCAGCCCGATTTGAATCCAGGAACCCAAGCGCACGAGCCTTGTCATTCTTCGATCATAACGGGATCAGGTATACTGCCCCTCAGCGATGAGACGCGAAATATTTCTGATGGCTGTGCTTGCGCTCGAAGGCGTGGGAACCATGTTTGCACAGGTTCAGAACTTCAAGCCGGTCACCGAGCAGATGCTGGAGAATCCCAGCCGGGATGACTGGCTGATGTTTAGCCGCACCTACGATGCGCAGCGCTTCAGTCCGCTCAAGCAGATCAACAAGCAGAACGTCGGCCAGTTGCGCATGGCCTGGGTGCGAGGCTTGGGGCCGGGGCAGACGGAGACGATTCCGATCGTCCATGGCGGCGTGATGTACGTGGTCGAGCCGGGAGCGATCGTGGATGCGCTCGACGCCAGCACGGGTGATTTGCTGTGGCAATACAAACGAAAGCTACCTGGAAATCAGGCAGGCTCGGCGCGCACCAAGAATCTCGCCATCTACCAGGACCTGATCCTTTACACCGCGCCGGATGCCGTGGTGGGGCTCGACGCGCGCACCGGCGAGCCGCGCTGGGAAACCAAGACTGACGGGCGCGGGAACACGTCGGGGCCGATCGTGGTGGAGGGCAAGGTAGTATCGGGCGGCGCATGCGCGGGCAAGCGCGAGAACTGCTATATCCTGGCGCTCGATGCGCTCACGGGGAAAGAAGCATGGCGCTTCTATACGACTCCGGCGCCCGGCGAACCTGGCGACGAGAGCTGGGGCGGCGCGGCGCTGGAACGGCGGCTGGCGTCCACCTGGGGCCTTCCGGGAACCTACGATGCGGCTCGGAAGATGATGTACTGGGGCGTCGCGAACCCGATGCCCGACCAGCGCATGCAGCGCCATGACGGCAACCCCGACGCGGTCTCGCGCACGGCGCCGGCCGATCTCTACAGCAACTCGACGGTCGCGCTCGATCCCGAAACGGGCAAGCTGGCGTGGTATTACCAACATCTGCCGGCCGACGATTGGGATTCCGATTACACGCACGAACGGACGCTGGTGCACACGCGCCTGAATCCCGATTCAAAGTTCGTGAAGTGGATCAACCCGGCGATCACACGCGGCGCCGAGCGGGATATTGCCGTCACACTTGGTGAAGCCGGCGGCATTTTTGTGCTCGACCGCGCCAACGGGCAGTTCTTGTGGGCCACGCCGTTTCCGTATGACGATCCGAACTTTGTGGTCTCGGATATCGACGTGAAGACCGGGAAAACGTCGATCAATTGGAACCTGGTGTTCAAGCAGCCGGGCGACCACCACGTGGTCTGCTACTGGAACACCAGAAGCTATTGGCCGACGGCGTACAGCCCCAGCACGAATTCGCTCTATACGTCCTACATAGACAACTGCCGCGATCTGACCATCGCAGGCCCGGCGGGGCGGGGAGGCTGGACGGTGGTGCCGCGGCCGGGCTCGGATCCGCACGCGCTCACGGGCCTGGCCAAGATCAATCTGGAAACGGGTGAGGTTGTGCGGTTCGACGTCGGCCGCGCGCCGGGGAACGGCGCAATGCTGGCTACTGCCGGCGACTTGGTTTTCCACGGCGACATGAGCCGCCGGTTCCGCGCCTTCGATGCGGCGTCCGGCAAGCAATTGTGGGAGACGATCCTCGGCGGCAACATTTCGGTCAGCACGATCACCTACGCGGTAAACGGGAAGCAGTATGTCGCGGTGATGACCGGGGACAATTTGAAAGTGCCGGAGTTGAGCAAGGAAGTGCCCGAACTGCGCAGCCCGGGCGGGCACAACGCGATGTACGTGTTCACGCTGCCGTAACGCCTTTAGGCGGAACGGCATTTGGCAGGCTGAAGCCTGCCCCACCGCCCCCCGGCTCAGATTCCCACGGCTCGCATGTGGGCTTCGGGGTAGCGGGTGCCGGCGGTGATGCCGCGCGGAGCGACTTGATCGAGGTATTTCAGGTCGGCGGCGGAAAGCCGGACCTCGAGAGCGCCGAGGTTCTGATCGAGATATGCCCGTTTCTTGGTTCCGGGAATCGGCGCCAGGTCGTCCCCTTGCGCCAGCACCCAGGCTAAGGCCAATTGCGCCGGCGTGCATTTCTTTTCCTGGGAGAGTTGCTCGATGCCCTTCACGATGTCCAGGTTCTTGCGCATGGTGTCTTCCTGGAATCGCGGATGGAATTTGCGAAAGTCTTTTTCGCCCAGGTCGGCGGTGTTCTGAAAACGGCCGGTGAGAAAGCCGCGGCCGAGCGGACTATATGGCACGAAGCCGATGCCCAGCTGGCGGCACGCGGCGAGGATGCCTTCCTCGGGATCGCGCGTCCACAAAGAGTATTCAGTTTGCAGCGCGGTGATCGGATGCGTGGCGTGGGCGCGCCGGATGGTCTGTTCGCCGGCTTCGGAGAGCCCGAGATAGCGCACCTTGCCTTGTTCGACGAGCCGTGCCATGGCGCCGACTGTGTCCTCGATCGGGGTCTTGGGATCGACCCGATGCTGGTAGTAGAGATCAACGGTCGAAATTTTCAGCCGCCGGAGGCTGGCTTCGCAGGCCTGCTGAACATATTCCGGACGGCCGTTCACGCCCTGGAAGGAGCCATCCGGGCCGCGCACGTTTCCGAACTTGGTGGCGATGATCACTTCGTGACGGCGCGAGGCGATGGCGCGGCCGACCAGGTCCTCGTTCCTGCCGATTCCGTACATGTCGGCGGTGTCGAAGAAGGTTACGCCGCGATCGATGGCGTGATGAATGGTTGCGATCGATTCCTTCTCGTCGGCGTCGCCGTAAAACTCGGACATCCCCATGCACCCGAGTCCTAACGCGGACACGGTGAGTGAACTTTTGCCCAAACGTCGATATTGCATTTTGGTTCCTCCGGAAGAAGGCGTCTGTTCCTATTTAACTCTTCATGCGTAGCACGAACCAGACCACTCCGAAAGCCAGCAGGGCGCAGGCCGAGACTTGTAGCGGCCGGAGGGCCTTCGCCAACCGGCTGATGCGGGTGAAGGCGAACCAAATGGCGAGCGTGGCGAGGATCTCGGCCAGCGCGGCTCCAGCCATGACGAGTGAGGCGTGATAGCCGGTGGATTGTACGAACAGGTGGAAGTACAGGCCGTGGAATGCGCCGAGCACGGCGGCGATGAGCCAGCGCCAGCCGGCCTCGGGCAAGAGCAGAATCTCGACGGCGAGATAAGCCACCGTGAGCGCGGCGGCCGCTTCGACAAAGCGAGGTGCGGGCTGCCATCCCGTGAGCGGCACAAGAAACACCGAGGCCGCCTGGCCGGCTAGAAACATGACGGTCAGCACAACCAACTCCCGGCCGCTGCGGCCCGCCAGGACCAGGGCGGCGAGGAACAGAAGCTGCACCACGCCTCCCCACGCGCGGACAAACCCGCCGCCTACCTGCGTGATCGCGATCTCCGCCGGCGTGGGCGGCCGGAAGCGCAGCGTGGCGCGGTTGAATGAGAGGTCAAATACGGCCTGGTCGTTCTTGCCGCCCATATACGCGCGAAGCAGGTGCACATGGTTGGGCACGGTAATCGAATGATAGGTGCAGGTCACGTCGATGCGGTCGGGCGGCTCGGCGAATTCGTAATCCGCGGTGCAGAAGTAGGTGTCGGCGGAAGCATCGGCTTTGCAGTCCGAGGTGCTGAGCCGTGCCTCGCGGCCGCCCCCCGAAAAATGAATATTCTCGAAAATGGAGCGGCTGGGATTCCGGATGTGCGTCAGCTCATACAGCGGCATGCGCAGTTCGTAACGCGCGCGGTTGCCGGTGACCGTGAGGTCGCCCGAACTCAGGCTCATCACATGCGCGTAGACAGGCGCGGCGAACAATACCAGCCAGGCCGCCCGCTTCATAGCTGGTCTTCGGGCACCGGTGCGAACTGCGCGCCGAGGCGCGATTTGCGGATTCGAAGATAGATGACGCGCATCAGCGCCAGCACGGGAACGGAGAGGAACGTTCCGGGGATGCCGGCGATTTCGGCGCCGGCGAACACACCAAACAACACCACGAGCGGATGGAGCGCCACGCCCTGGCTCATCAAGTGCGGGGAGAGAACGTAGTCCTGAGCCACGCGATAGGCGAGCAGAAAAATCAAGACGGCAAGTGCATGCGAGTTCGAAAGAAGAGCCACAATCATGATGATGGTTCCGGCGGTGAGCGGTCCGATCATCGGGATGAACTCCAGCAGTCCCGCCAACGCCGCGAGCAGCACGGCGTACGGCACGCCCATGATCGCAAAGAAAATGGAGTATGCCGTGAATGCGGCAAGCGCCAGTAACATCAAGGCGCGAATGTAGCTGGCGAGCAGCAGGTTCACGTCGGCCAGCAGATCGTCGAGCATGGACCGGCGCGAGCCGTCAGAGACCATGTCGAGAATGTGGTCCTTCATCACCCGCGCGTCTTTGAGAAAGAAGAAGGCGAGGATCGGGATGATCACGATGTAGATCACATCGCTGGCAACCGTGAGAGCCTTGAGACCCGCACGGGGCAGTGCGGAAATGAGATCTCCGGAGCGCTGGGCAACCTCTTTGCGAATTGTTCCGACAATCTGGTCCTTGATCGAATTGATGCTATCGGCCGCTTGAGGAATTGGTTTTTCCCAGGCGGAGAGCATGTCGGGAAGCTTTTTGGCAAAATTGTTCGCTTCATCCACCACGCGGGAGCCGATCTGGGTTCCCGCCAGGACGACAATTCCCATGAAGATGATGTAGGCGCCAGCCAGCGCCAGGTTCCGGGTGCGATTGCCCGGCAAGAACCGATCGATCAGGCCGACCAGAGGCGCGAGCAGATACGCGAACAGCAAGGCCAAAATAAAGACGAACAACGTGCTGCGAACCAGGTAAACCAAACAGAGCAGCAACAGGATCAGGGCGGCGGTCCAGGTGTAGCGCGCGGCGCGACGGTCAATCCCCAACACTGAGCCAATTCTACCCCGGAGAAGCGCCTATGCCATAATGTGAAGCGCTCGCGCATCCTTTTTCCGGGGGAGAACATGCCAGATGCTACGTTCAGCCGGCGGGCCGCGCTTCTGGGCGCCGCATCGCTGCCGGTCATCCGAGTGGTAGCCGCGCAGGCGCGTCCGCGCAACATCGTGGTATCGAGCGCCAATGGAGTGGCGGCGTGCGCCAAGGCACTCGAAATGATCCAGTCGGGGAGCGACACGCTGGACGCGGTGATCGCGGGCGTCAACATCGTTGAACTGGACCCGAAAGATAATAGCGTCGGATACGGCGGTCTTCCCAACGAAGACGGCGTGGTCGAACTCGACGCTTCGGTGATGCACGGCCCCACGCGGAGAGGCGGCGCGGTGGCTTCGATTCGCGGGATCAAGACGCCGTCGAAGGTAGCGAAGTTGGTGATGGAAGACACCGATCACATGATGCTGGTGGGCGAAGGAGCGCTGCGCTTCGCCAAGGATCATGGTTTCCCGGAGGAAGAGCTGCTCACCGAACAATCGCGATTGTCGTGGCTGGTTTGGAAGCGGTCGCTGAAGGACCCGCAGGGGCACAACAACTGGGGTCCGGGGCTGGATGCGCCGCCCACGCCGCCCAAGACAGCCCAGTTGCAGAGGCTCAAGCAGGAGTTTCCCCACGCGAGCGAAGAGATGCTGGCGCTGGCGTGGCAGCACGCGACGCATCCCCCCTACGGGACCATCAATTGTCTCGCTCTCAATGAAAAAGGCGAGATGTCCGGGGTGACGACTACCAGCGGCCTGGCCTGGAAGATTGCGGGGCGCGTGGGCGACTCGCCGCTCATCGGCGCCGGTCTATATGTCGATCAGGACGTGGGCGCCGCCGGCTCGACCGGCCGCGGGGAGGAAAACATCCGGGTCGCGGGCGCGCACACGATCGTCGAAAACATGCGGCACGGGATGTCTCCCAAGGATGCCGCGCTGGACGCACTGAAGCGCGTCGCGCGCAATTTCGACAACGACCGCAAGCGGCTGGAAGCGATCAGTCTGAATTTCTACGTTCTGCGCAAGGACGGCGAATACGCCGGCGCGTCACTCTGGGACCGGCCGGCGAACGCACCGGCGCAGTTCGCGGTGGCAGCGGCGGGTGCGGCGAGCCATCGTGAGAATTCGGTCTATTTGTACGAGCGGAGCTAGACGCCTTCCAGCAACCCGGCGATACGCACCGCTGTGTGCAGCACACGCACGTCTTCACCGCGTGCGGCGGTGAGTTGGAGCCCGAGCGGCAGGCCGGCGACCGGCATCGGAATGGAGATCGCCGGAACTCCGAGCGCCGTCCACGGCGCGTTCATCCGCGGATCGCCGGTCGAGCTTAGGCCTCTCGGTGCCGGTCCGGTAGCGGCTGGCGAGAGGATCACCGGTGTGGTCTGAAAAGCCGCGGCGATCTGCTGTTTGCTTTCCACGATGAATCCGAGCGCTTCCTGGTAGCGGGTGTCGCTGATCTCAAGACCTTCACGCACCAGGGCGGCAAGATCCTGGAGCTGATCGCCAAATTGGCGGTAGCGCGGTTCGTGGAATCGGGCGCCTTCATAAAACATGACGACGCGGGTCTCCTTGGCGAGGCGATCGAGCATTGAGCCGATCGGCAGGCGCTCGACACGCAGCGTAGCGAGCGCGGCTTGAAATGCGTCGGCCATCGCCGGGTCGACATTGGGCAGTGGATCGGGCACGCCGAACGTCACGTCTGCTTGCGGCGCGGCCGGTTGGCCGAGAGCCCGCCACAGCGCCAGCATGTCTCGCGCCGTCGCGGTGAAGAAGCCGAGGGTGTCGAGGCTGCGCGCCATCGGCAGAACGCCATCCATCGAGAACAGACCGTAGGTGGGCTTGAAGCCGGTGATGCCGCAATAGGAAGCCGGCCGCAGCACCGAGCCGAGTGTCTGGGTCCCGAGCGCGAAGGGGATCATGCCGGCGGCGACCGCGGCGGCCGAGCCGCTCGAACTGCCGCCTGGAGTGTGATCCAAGTTGCGCGGATTGCGCGTCACCGCCGGGGTGAAATAGGCGAACGCGGCGGTGTGCGTCTTTCCGAGTAGGATGGCGCCGGCGCCGCGCAGTTGCCGGATGATCGCGGCGTCGGCGGTTCCGCGGCGGCCCTTGTACAGGGGCGAACCGTACTCGGTCGGCAGGTTGGCCGTCTCGATGATGTCTTTGGCGCCGAACGGAATGCCGGCCAGCGCGCCGTCGCCGGCTGCCGGCTGAGGCTGCACCTCGACCCAGGCTTGAATCGAGGTGTCCGATATTACAATGCGGTCGCGTAGCTGCTGCACGGCGAGTTGCCGGGCAGGCACGTCCGTCTGAAGCCAGGCTTCCAGGGATTCGACGCGGATCGATTGTCCAGTCATTCCAGTCAGGAAACCGTATGACTCAGGGCCAGGGCCGTCTCCGAATCCCGCCGGGCCGACGAGTCGTCGCCGAGCTGCCGATATGCCTCGCTACGCAACGCATAGAGGTGCGATTCCTTCGGCGCCAGCCGGATCGCCTCATTGAAATCGGCCAAGGCGTCCCCCCAGGAGTCGGGCTCGCGGAGGCGCAGTTGACCCCGGTATTGATAAGCTTGCCACAACCGCGGGCTGAGGCGGATGGCGCGGGTGAGGATGGCGATGGCCGGCTCGATGCGGCCCTCGGTGGCCAGCGAGAGGGCTTTTTCGAGGGCCGCGGCATCGTCGCGCAGCGCTCGCAGGCGCCGTCGTCCGCTGATTTCGAGGTAGGCGCCCGCGGCCAGGCACAGGAACGAAAGATCGGCGGCTTCCGGAAATCCCCAACTCCCGAGAAAGACGCGGCTGGCAACCGGCAGGCTGGCCAGCAGAATCGCCAGCCCCCACGCCGCCCGGGCCCACTGGCGCATCCGCGAGGTATATTTCATGAAGGAACTACGGTTCTACTGTTTATTTGACAACACTTGACCGCGGTTTCTATCATGAAAGTTCAATCGTTTGACGGTAGCGGCGCTCGTTCTCGAGTGCCCCTCGTTACCCAAATGGCAACGATGGCGTCTGTTTTGTCTAGGACACCAATATGATTAAGGTTGAAGGTCTGACCAAGCGATACGCTCGGACTGTCGCGGTCGATAATATTTCGTTCGAGGTCGAGAAAGGGCAGATTGTGGGCTTCCTGGGGCCGAACGGCGCCGGTAAGACCACCACGATGCGGGTCCTCACCTGCTTCCTCCCCCCGACCTCGGGCAAGGCGACCGTCGCCGGCTTCGACGTCCTCGAGAATCCGATGGAAGTCAAGAAACGCATCGGTTACCTCCCGGAGACGCCACCGCTCTACCCCGAAATGGAAGTGGTGGAGTACCTGGAGTTCGTCGCCAAGCTGAAGGGCATTCCGTCCCGGGATGTGCGCAGCCGGGTGGATGAAGTGATGGGCCGGTGCGCGGTGGCGGACGTGCGCAGCAAGCTCATCGGCAAGCTGTCAAAAGGCTACCGCCAGCGCGTCGGGCTGGCCCAGGCGATCATCCACAATCCCGATGTGCTGATCCTCGACGAGCCGACTTCGGGGCTTGACCCCAAGCAGATCATCGAAACGCGCGAGCTGATCCACTCGCTGGCCGGCGATCACACGATTATTCTGAGCACCCACATTTTGTCGGAAGTGGAGCACTCTTGCGAGCGCGTCATCATCATCAGCCAGGGAAAGCTGGTGGCGATCGATTCGGTGAGCAACCTGACGAATCGCCTGCGCGGGTCGGAGGCGGTGTCGCTGGTGGTCGAAGCGCCCGGCGGCCGGCCCAATCCGACCGAAGTGCAGCAGCGGCTCGAGACGGTGGCCGGTGTGAGCCGCGTGATGATGAAGGATTCGCGCGATGGCCGGCTGGTTTTTGAGATCGAAAGCCTGCAAGGGCGTCAGATTCGCGCCGATCTCGCCCGGACTGTGGTCAACTCGGGCTGGAATCTCAACGAGCTGCGCTCTATCGGCTTGAGCCTCGAAGATATCTTCCTGCAACTGACCGCTGCCGAGCAAAAAGAAGCCGAAATGAAGGAACCGGAAGGAGCCACAGCATGAAAAGCGTTCTGCTGATCTGCCGAAAGGAACTCAACGCGTATTTCGCCTCGCCGATCGCGTACCTGCTGATGGCGTTTTTCGCGCTGATCTTCGGGTTCGTGCTGTTCAACGCTACGCGCGACTTCATCCGCTTCAGCTTTCAGATGCAGTTTCAGGGCGGCGGCGGGCCGATGAGCATCAACGATCAGATCATCACGCCGCTGCTGGGTTTTTCGAGCACGATCACCTTGTTCCTGGTGCCGATGATCACGATGCGGCTGTTCGCGGAAGAAAAACGGTCGGGCACGATCGAGCTGCTGCTAACCTCTCCGGTCACCGACAGCCAGATCATTCTCGGCAAATGGCTGGGCGCGATGCTGCTGTTCATGTGCATCCTGGCGATGTCGATGATCAACGTGGCGCTGTTGTTCGCCTGGGGCAAGCCGGATCTCAAACCGGTGCTGGTGGCCTACCTGGGGTTGCTGCTGCAAGGCGGATGCCTGCTGGGGATCGGCGCGTTTATCTCGTCTCTCACCCGGAACCAGATCATCGCCGGCGGCGTCACATTCTTCGTGTGCCTGCTGCTCTGGCTGCTGAGCTGGGCCACGGCGAACGACACGAGCGCCTCGGCGCAAGTCATCAACTACCTGTCGATCGTCACTCATTTTGAGAACTTCTCGAAGGGCGTCGTGGAAACCAAGGACGTCATCTTTTATCTATCCATGATTTTCTTCTCTTTGTTCATTACCACGCGAGCGATGGAATCGCTGCGGTGGAGGTCGTAAATGGCGAACTGGATGAAAGCGCGGCAAACCAAGTACGCGGCCTACGCCTCGATCTATATTCTGGTGATCCTCGCGGTGCTGGCGGCGGTGAATTTCCTGGGAAACCGCTACGACAAATCGTACGACTCCACTTCCAACAAGCAGTTCAGCCTGTCGGACCAGAGCAAGAAGGTGGTCAACGGGTTGAAGAACGATGTCCACATCACTTACTTTGACCGGGAGTCGTCGTTCGCGGGCGCGCACAACCTGCTTGACCGGTATTCGAACATGTCACCCAAGGTGAAGGTGGCCTACGTCGATCCGGTGAAGAAGCCGCAGCAGGCCAAAGCCGCCGGGTTTAGCCGCGACACCACGATTCTGGTCGACAGCGGCACGCGCAAGGAGCCGGCCAAGAGCCTCACCGAAGAAGAGATCACCGGCGCGATCATCCGATCGCTGAAATCGGGTGTCCGTGCCGCCTGCTTCGTGACCGGCAGCGGCGAGCACAGCATCGACGACAGTACGGCAGGCGATGGCTACGGCGCAGTCAAGAGCGCGCTCGAAAGCAATAACTATAAAACGCGGACAGTTTCCCTGCTGACCGGCGCCGCGGCGGCGGCGCCTGCGGGCAAGACGACAGTCAACGTGGGCAGCGCGCCGGAGGCAGCCGCCAAGCCCGAAGTACCCAAGGATTGCACGATTCTGGTTGTCGGCGGACCGCGTTTCGCCTACACGCAGCCGGAAGTCGATGCCATCAAGACTTACGTGGAAAGCGGCGGAAAGGCGCTGTTCTTGCTCGATCCCGCGCTGAAGCTCGGCCGCGACGATACCCAGGAGAACACGACGCTCGACGCATTGCTCGAAAGCTGGGGTGTGACGCCGGCCAAAGATTTGGCGCTCGATACCAGCGGCATCGGCCGGGTTTTCGGGCTCGGACCGGAAGTGGCGCTGGTCGGCAGTTACGAATCGCATGCGATCGTCACGCCGATGAAGGACATTGCCACGGCTTTTCCGCTGGCGCGGACGCTAGAGACGAAGAACACCGATAAAACAACGGTGGACAAGTTGTTCTCCACCGGCGAAAACAGCTTCGCTACCCGCAACTTGAGCTCGGGCCGGATCACGATCGATCCCAAGAACGATAAGAAAGGCCCGCTGCTGCTGGCTGCGGCCGGCACTTATAACAAGAACGGCCGGTTCGTGGTGGTGGGCAGCTCGACGTGGGTGGGCAATTCGCTCATCCGATTCAATGGCAACCGCGACCTGTTTCTGAACATGATGAACTGGCTCTCGGCGGACGAGGATCTCATCTCGATCCGGCCGAAGGAGCCCAGCAATCAGCCGCTCAACGTCAACGCCCAGCGGGCGAACATGATGTTCTGGCTGAGCGTGGTCTTCTTCCCGCTGGCGGTGGTCGGAATCGGCCTGGGCACCTGGTGGAAGCGGAGGTAGCCGATGAAGCCAACGGGACTGATCATTGCCGTCGGGGTTCTGGCGGTCCTGGGCGGCGCGACGTGGTGGTCGAATAAAAAGCAGGCTTCGGCCAGCAAATCGACCGACACCACGGTGAAGATCCTTTCGATTCCCAACGATCAGTTTCAGGAGATCCGGGTCAAGAAAGATGACTCGGCGGTGGATCTGAAGGGCGGGCCCGGGAAATGGCAGATCACCGAGCCGCAGGCGTTGCCGGCCGACCAGGACGCCGTGAGCTCGATGGTCACGACGCTCGGAGCGTTAAATGCGGATACGGTGGTGGAAGAGAAAGCTTCCGATCTAGGGGCGTATGGGCTGACCAAGCCTTCCCTCAACGTGCAGATCGTCAAGAAGAACGGCAAGACCGACGACCTGATGATCGGCGACGAGACGCCGACGGGATCGGGAAATTACGCCAAGCTGGCCAGCGACCCGCGTGTCTTCACGATCGCCAGCTACAACAAGACCAACATCGACAAGCCGGTGAGTGACCTGCGCGACAAGCGCCTGCTCACCTTCGATTCCGGGAAGCTGACGCGCGTCGGTCTCGATGCCAAGGGCATGGCGCTCGAGTTCGGAAAGAACAGCGATGGAGAGTGGCAGATCATCAAGCCGCGTCCCTGGCGGGCCGATGGTTCGCAGGTCGATTCGCTGGTTAGCACGTTGAAGGACACCAAGATGGATCTCTCGGAGGACGCGAAAGCTGCGGCCAGCGATTTCGCTTCCGGGACGAAGGCCGCCACGGCGGCTGTAACGGATTCGAGCGGCAACCAGACCCTCGAGGTTCGCAAGAAGGGCGATAGCTATTTCGCCAAGAGTTCGGCGGTCGCCGGAATCTTCAAGGTGAGTGCGGATACCGGCAAGAACCTCGACAAAGGTCTTGACGACTTCCGCAACAAAAAGCTGTTCGACTTTGGCTTCAGCGACCCGTCGGCCATGGTGATACAGGGTACGACGTACACCAAGAGCGGCGACAAGTGGATGTCGGGTTCGAAAACCATGGACAATACGAGCGTGCAGAGTCTGATCGACAAGCTGCGCGATCTCGCCGCGACCAAGTTCGCCGAGACCGGCGGTGGAGCGAGTGTCTTCGAGGCATCCGTAACGTCCAATAGCGGGAAACGCACAGAGAAAGTCGCGATTTCCAAGCAAGGCGACCAGTATTTCGCGAAGCGCGAGAACGAGCCGGGCATCTATGTATTGGACAGCAAGTCGGTGGATGACCTGCAAAAAGCCGCATCCGGCGTGAAAGAGGCCGCGCCTACTCCCGCGCCGGCTAAGAAAAAATAGCGCGTGAATGGCCTTCTGACGGACCTGTACGAGCTGACCATGGCGGCCGGCTACTTCGAAGCCGGAAAGACCGCCGAGAAGGCCACTTTCGAACTGGCGATCCGGCGGCTGCCGGCGAATCGCAATTTTGCGGTCGTCGCCGGTCTGCCGCAGGTGGTCGACTTTCTGCTGAACCTGAGTTTCACCGCGGCGGAGATCGAGTACCTGCGCGGTTTGCCGCAATTCCGCCGAGCCTCCCCGCAGTTCTTCGATTACCTCCGGGGATTTCGCTTCACCGGCGATCTGTTCGCCGTGCCGGAGGGAACTCCAATGTTCGCGGGCGAGCCGCTGCTCTCGATTCGCGCGCCGCTGATCGAAGCCCAGCTTCCCGAAACGTACGTGCTGTCGGCGATCACGTTTCCCACGCTGGTGGCTTCCAAGGCGGCACGATGCGTTCAGGCGGCGGCAGGACGCGCGGTGGTAGAGTTCGGTACGCGCCGGGCTCACACGGCCGAAGCCGGAGTGCTGGGCGCGCGCGCGGCATATATTGCCGGATGCGCGGGGACCAGCAATACGCAGGCCGGGTTCCGCTTTGGTGTTCCGGTGAAGGGCACGGCGGCGCACTCCTGGGTGATGTCGTTCTCGAGCGAGGTGGAGTCGTTCCGCCAGTTGCAGCGGGTGCTCGGCGAAGAGGCGATCCAGCTTATCGATACGTACGACACGGTGGAAGGCGCGCGTCGCGCGGCGCAGTTGGGCCGGCCGATTCACGGCGTGCGCATCGATAGCGGCGACTCTCTGGCGCTGTCACGCCGCGTCCGCGCCGTTCTGGATGAGGCCGGCCTGCGCGATGCGCAGATCATGGTGAGCGGGGACCTCGATGAGTTCAAGATCCGCGACCTGGTGAAGGCCAATGCGCCGATCGACGCTTTCGGCGTCGGGACCCAGATGGCGACTTCGGGCGATGCGCCTTTTATGAACGCCACCTATAAAATCGTGGAGCTCAGCATCGGCGGAATCAACCGGTTCACGACCAAGCTGAGCGAGGACAAGATCTCGTTGCCCGGCGCGAAGCAGGTGTTTCGCGAGCCGCATCGCGACGTGCTGGCGCGGTCGGGTGAGTGCGGGAGGGGGGAGGCGCTCATGCGTCCCGTGATTCTGGGCGGCCGGCTGGTGGAACCGCTGCCGAGCCTCGAGGAGGTCCGCTGCCACGCGGCCGAAGCAATCGGCTGCCTGCCGCAGCCGCTGCGCGAACTCGAACTGGCCGAGCCGCAGCCCATCGTGTACAGCCGTGAGCTGCAGGCGTTGATCGACCAGACCCGCCGGAATTTGACGCCGTGAAAACCGTATTTGTAGACGTCGACACGCAGCTGGATTTTCTGTATCCAGCCGGTGCTTTGTACGTTCCGGGCGCGGAGCACATCGTACCCGCGGTCGAGCGGCTGAACCGGTACGCGGCCGCGCACCGGATTCCGGTGCTCTCGACGGCGGATGCGCACGCGGAAAACGACCCGGAATTCGGTCAATGGCCGCCGCATTGCGTGGCCGGGACCACGGGCCAGCACAAGGCGGCCGCCACCCTACTCGACAAGCCCGTCACCGTGCCCAATTGCGACTGCGAGTTGTCGTTGGAGGGAGCCCAACAGGTCATCGTGGAGAAGCAATCCGTCGACGTGTTCACCGCGCGCAATCTGGAGCGTATTCTGCGGATGCTTGACGCCGACCGCTTTGTGGTCTACGGCGTGGTCACGGAAATCTGTGTACGCAGCGCGGCTCGTGGTTTGCTCGCGGCCGGGAAGCCAGTGGTGCTGGTAGCGGATGCGGTGAAGGAATTGCGTGCCGACGAGGCGGCGCGAACGATGGACGAACTGCGTTCGCGGGGTGTAACGATATCAAGCGTTGCGGAGATCTGCGCGGACTGACTCGGCAATCCACTCGGCGGGATGCCTTTTCGGCCTGCGGAAGCTCATCGCGACAAGGAACAACGCGCCCAACAGCAGGGAGCCGTCGCGCGCCAGGGTCAGCGGCGAGATGGCTTCGTCCGTACCAAAGCAGCCGCAGGCGATCTTGTCTCCCATCGCATAGGCGCGCACCATCAGGCCGAAGAAGACGGCGAGCAGCGCCGATGCGGTGATCGAGGAGATCTTTGGCAAGCGGCCGCTGATCAAGACCAGGCCGAGCGCGAGTTCGAACCAGGGCAACCCGCGCGCCACTACCAGCACGGCCCATTGCGGCAGCACTTTGTAGGCGTCGATCGCCATGGCGAACAGCAGCCACGGTTCGCGCAACTTGGTCCAGGCCGCGTAGATGAAGATGCCGCCCAGGGCCAGGCGCACCAGCCAGATCAGGACGGTCAGAGGCTTACTTCGAGATGAGGTCATCGAGGAACCGGCGCAGCAGATCGTAATTCAACTGGCCGCCGATCGGGTATTTCTTTCCGTTGCGAATGATCAGCATAGTCGGGGTCTGGTTGACGCGCTCCTGCTGCCCTTCCTGTATGTCGCGCTCGACCTCGCTGAGGACGCTGGGATCCTTCGCCAGGGCCTGGACCTTCTTTTGGTCGGCAGGCGAAAGCACGCTCGCTATCGCTTCGAATACTTTTCCGCTCTCCGCCCAGGACGGCTGGCTTTGAAACAAAACATCGGCCACCTGCTCGTACTTGCCGACGCGCGCCGACGCGCACGCATACGCCGCAGCTTCGCGCGAATGCGAATGCATGGGCAGCGGAAACTCCTTATAAACCAGATAGGCCTTGCCTGTGTTCACGTAGTCGCGCATGATGAGCGGCAATTCCTGCATATGCAACGCGCGACAGGCGGGGCACTGGAAATCGCTGAATAGCTCAATCGTTAGCGGGGCCGAGGCGTTTCCGAACGCCTTTTTCTGGTCAATCTCTCCGGCTGTCGCAAGCCCTGG
>DASXAK010000148.1:0-39683 GCA_036406715.1 Bryobacteraceae bacterium
TCTATCTGAAGAGCCTCTGCCCGGTCACGGTCGACGTGCCGCCGCCGCTCTCGGTGCTCGTGACGGACACGAACCCCGCCCCCGCCTGGATTGCCGTCCCCGGCCTGCTCGTCGTTTCGACGCTAGTCCTAGCTTATGCCGCCTTCTCCGCGCGGCGGGCGGAAATCAACTACGGGGAGTAATTATTAGGTCCGTTAGAGTGCGGGAATGTGGACGCCACCGGTCAGGAGTCGCACCGCGATTACGGCAACTAGCGTTATTCCGGTATCCGCGACCGCGACGGAGGTCGCGGGGAACATCGCGCGATGTTTGGCGGTGAGCGCGGCGACCAGGGCGACGGCCCAGAACACCAGTTCGCTGAGATGCGCGGCGGCCACCGGCCCAGGCAGCGGGGCGTATGCAACGAGTGTGGCGATGGTTCCACCTACCGCGGGTACAAGAACCATCCACGTTGCGGCGGCGAGGCGGCCTAAAGCCGGCGGCGCCCACTTGACAAGTTCCCGGCCGGCCCACGTCATCATGCCGACGAGCGCGAGACAGCCAACCGTGGAAGCGGCCGCCTGCTCGCCGCGTGAGAAGTCCATCGACGCGGCCACGGTGTGGCCATCACTGCCGAACGCCACGCCGAATACATTTCCCACTCCGAGCGCCAAATTCATGGCCGCCAACATCAGCCAGAGCAGACCGACACCCCGCTGACGCGATGGCAAGTAGACGACCAGGGGCGCCATGCCAACCGCCAGGCTGAATACAGGACCTGCCGCAGCCACAATTGCGACGTCGTGCGGCGAAGCATTTGAGACGTCGTAATTGGCCCACAATTGAAACACCATCGCTGAGTGTCCGAGCATTGCCGCCGCTACAGCATGTGCAAGCTCGTGCGGCGTCACCGAGCACATGTACGCAACTGCGAATAGCAGGGTTGGCCGAGCGAGCTGCAGATACGAACCGCCGTATCGCGTCTCACCGAGAGTCATGACTTGTCAGTTATCGTGGCCCCTTTTTGTCAACTCCTCGGCGGCACGGGCGACGCTCTCCGGCTTGCCCAGGTCGCACCACGAATCACCGTCCGCGCGATAAGCCACAATCCGCTCTCCTTCGCCAGCCAGCCGCAGATACGACTCGATAATCGAGAATATCCCGTCTTCGCTCATCATCGTCAGCAGCCGCGGCGAGATCACGTGAATGCCAGAGAACGCCAACTCGTGTAACTGCGATGACGATCTCACCAGTTCCGTTTTCTGTTCTTTGACCAGCCGTCGCCCGCACAGGCGCATTTGCTCGTCGAACAACAAATACCGGGAAGTCTTGCGCTGTTGCACGGCCAGTGTTGCCAGGGCCTGGTTCTGCGCGTGGGAGTCGAGCATTTGCCGCAGATCGATGGTGCTGATCACATCCACGTTGTGCAGGAGGAAGGGCGCCGCCCCTGAGCCTTCTTCGAGAAAGAACCACGCTGTCTTTTTCAAGCCGCCGCCGGTGTCGAGCAGGACGTCTTCCTCAGAAATCTCGATCCGGATTCCGAAATTGTTCTTCTCGCGCAGATACTCAGTGACCATTGAGGCAAAGTGGTGCACATTGACGATGATTTCCCGCACTCCGAATTCCCGCAGGCGTGCGATGGTGATCTCCAGCAGCGTGCGTCCGGCCACTTCAACCAGGGCCTTGGGCCGATCATTGGTAAGCGGACGTAACCGCGTACCCAGCCCGGCGGCCAGAATCATGGCCTTCACTTACCTGGCTTCTCCATTTCCACGTGCCGCACCAGCACGTCCAGGCCCTGCCGGCCGCGGAAATGCCGGGCCAGCGCCTCCGCGAGGTACACCGAGCGGTGCTGGCCGCCGGTGCAGCCAAATCCCACCATCAAGCTGGCGAAGCCGCGCTCCTGGTAGCTTTTCACGCTCGCTTCCACCATCGATGTGGCGTTGGCCAGAAACTCGCGCACGGTTGCCTGTGCGCTCAGATAGTCGATTACCGCCTTGTCTTTGCCGGTGAGAGATTTGAAGCGTTCTTCGCGGCCCGGATTCGGCAGCCCGCGCGCGTCGAAAATGAAACCGCCGCCATGTCCGCTCTCGTCCTTCGGCGGGCCGCCCTGGTGAAAGGAAAAGCTGAAAATTTTCAGCGCCAGGTTGGGGCGCGTTGAAACAGCGGCCGGAACCGGAGCGGCCACTTCCTGCTTCCCGGCCGCTTCCACCGGCGTGATCAATTGCTGCAGCTTCTCTGACGCGATCATGTGCTCGAACGCGCCCAGCAGCGTCGGCAGTGCGATCGGCAGCTTCACGTGGTCGAGCAGCCAGCGCAGGTTTTTCAGCGCGAACGGGACACTCTGCAGGAAATGCGGCTTTCGTTCGTAAAAGCCGCGGAACCCATACGCCCCCAGCGCCTGCATAATGCGCACATACACAAACGCGTAGTAATGGCGCATGAATTCTTCTTGAGGCAGCTTGACGAACTGCTCGAGATTTGCGAAGTAGTGCTCCAGCAGATGCTCGCGCAGCGCGGGAGGCAAGTCCGCCTTACCGTCATAAAGCAACGAGGCAATGTCGTAATGCAACGCGCCTTTGCGCCCACCCTGATAGTCCAAGAAAAACGGCTCGCCGTCGCGCAGCATCACGTTGCGCGACTGGAAGTCGCGATAGAGAAAATAGTCGCGGCTGGCGCTCAGCAGAAACTTGGTGAGGCGGCTAAAATCGTGTTCCAGCTCCTGCTCGTTGAACGGAATTCCCGCCAGCTTGAGAAAGTAATACTTAAAGTAGTTCAAGTCCCAGGCAATCGACTGGTTGTCGAAGCTGGGGCGCGGATAACAGACTTTATAGTTCAGGTCCCGCGAAGCTTCCACCTGGAAGCGCGGCAGTTGCGCCACCACCTTGCGATAAGCCTCCACCGCGCGGGGTGCGATGACGTCTCCAACCCTGTTTTTCGAGAGAAACTCAAACAGCGTGACGTCGCCCAGGTCTTCTTCGAGGTAAGCGCCCGCGTCCAGTTCCGACCCGTAAATCTCCGGCACAGGCAGTCCGCGGCTGTGGAAATGCCGCGAGAATTCCAGGAACGCGACGTTCTCCTCGCGAACGTGATACAGGATACCCACCGCGCTCAGATCCTGGTGGGCGAGACGCAGGATATTGCGCCCTGACCCTCCGAGTTCGCCCTGTAAAGGCTTGAGTTGCTCCGCGGGAAGGCGAAAATGCCGTTCGAAAAGCTGTTTCAGAACATCCGTGGATTCTGTTCGCAACCGTCAGCGCCTTTTTGTCTTGATGATAATTTAACCCACCTCACAGTTCGAAACACAGATTGCCGTACGTGCCGGCCCCTCAGCCGTCCTGCCGGAGCGCAATGATCGGGTCGATCCGCGCCGCCCGGCGCGCCGGCAGATAACTCGCCGCCACCACCGCTCCATTCAGAATGAGCGCCACCACCGTGAACGTCGCCGGATCCGACGGCCGCACACCGAACAGCATCCCGGCCATCAGCCGCGAGAGCAGCAGGGCCCCGGCTATCCCGATCGCCGATCCCGCGAGACCAAGCAACAGCCCCTGCCTCAACACCGCTCGCGTAATCTTCGTCTGCGTGGCGCCCAGCGACATCCGAATCCCGATCTCCTTGGTTCTTCGCGAAACCGAGAAACTCACCACCGCATAGATCCCCGCCGCCGCCAACGCAAACGCGATCGCGGCAAAGATCAGCAGCAGAATTACTTCGAACCGAGGCTGCGCCGTAGCCTTCGTCACGACCTCTTCCATCGTTTGTACATCCGAGATCGGCAGGTTCGGGTTGCGCGACCAGACCGCATTCTTCATCGCCGCCGTCAGCGCTGCCGGATTCGCCGCCGTGCGCGCCACCACCGTGAGATAGGCCGACATAGGGCTCTCCAGAAAACTGCGGTTTTGCAGAGCCGCCAGGTAGACCTCCGGCAACGGATCGGCCGCCCAATCCCCCTGCTTGACGTCCTTGGCGATCCCCACAATCGTCAGCCACGTGCGCGTCCCGCTCCCGGCGGCCTCAAAGCTGATCCGTCCACCTAATGGATCTTCGCCCGGCCAGTACGTCCGCGCCGCCCGCTCGCTGATCACGATGGATCCCGGACTCGTCGCATCGTCCTGCTCCGCGATCGCGCGACCGCGCACAATCGCGATTTTCATCGTTTCGAAATACCCCGGCATCACCAGCCGATAAACGCCCCGCGGCGATTCGCCAGGCTTCGGCTCCGGCCGGCCCCGAATCTGAAACGGGAAGACCCACAAATCGCCGCCCAGTGGAAGGTGGTTGATCGCGCCCGCCGATTCGACGCCCGGCAGCCGCTGTACGTCGGCCACAAGCTGCCGGTAAAAGTTCTCTCGTCTGGCTGGTTCGTCTTGCGCCGATCCCGCCACTGAAACCAGCATCGAAATCACGCGCGAAGGATTGAACCCGGCATCGAGCGAACGCAGCGTCACGAAACTCCTTACCAGCAGTCCGGCGCCGATCAACAAAATGAAAGCCAGCGCGATCTCCGACGCCACCAGCAGATTGCGCGTGTGCGGGAGGCCGGCTCCGCCGCCCGCCGATTGGCTGCGTTCTTTCAGCGCCGCGCCCGGTTCCCATTTCCGCGCCTGAAGGGTGGGCAGCAGGCTGAAGACCACGGCCGTGGCGATCGCGAGCCCCAGGCAGAAGACCGTGACCCGCCAGTCGATTCCCACCATCGCCAGCCGTGGAATCGCCGCAGGCCCCAGGGCTACCAGGGCCTTTACGGCTTCCGCCGCGAACCCTAGGCCCGCCACCGCGCTCATTCCGCCGAGCAACAATCCCTCCATCAGAAATTGGCGGAACAGCCGCGTGCCGCCGGCCCCGAGCGCCAACCTCAGCGCGATCTCCTTCTGCCGCGACGCCGCCCGCGCCAGCAGCATGTGCGCCACGTTCGCGCACGCAATCAGCAGCAGGAAACCCACCGCGCCGCTCATCACCAATAGCGGCATTTCCACACTGCCGATCACATTTTGTTTGAGCGGTGTCACCACCACCTCACGATTCGTTCCCGGAAATTCGCGCTCCAGGCGCCTGCTCACCGCGGCCATATCGTCGCGCGCCTGTGCCAGGGTCGTGCCCGCTTTCAGCCGCGCGAACAGGCGCAGGCTGTTGGCCGTGCGGTTCGCGGCTCGCGGGCCGAGCGCCAGCGGCGCCCACAACTCGGCGCGCGTCGCCCAAAATGGCGCAAACTGAAAATCCCGCCCCATCACGCCGATTACGGTATACGGCGCGCCGTCGAGCAGAATCGTCTTTCCCGCAATCGTCCGGTCCGCCGCGAAATCGCGCTGCCAGATCGAATAACCCAGCACCACCTCGCGGTCCGCGCCCGGCTGGTCTTCTCCCGCTGCGAACACCCGCCCGAGCAGCGGCTTTGCGCCGAGCATCGGCAGCATGTTGGGAGTCAGCCGCAATGCCCAGACCTTCTCCGGCGTCTCCGTTCCCGTCAGATTCGGAGACCAGTACTCGGCCGCCGCCATCGCCTCGAACGCTCGGCTCTGCTGTTGCCAGTCCAAATAATTGGCCGGGGACGCCGGAAACACCCCGCGATGGAGGATCGTCACCAGCTGCTCCGGATCCTTGTAGGCCAGCGGCCGAAGCAGCACCGAGTTCACCACGCTGTAGATGGCCGAATTCGCGCCGATCCCCAGTGCCAGAACCGCTACCGCGGTGGCGGTGAAGCCGGGCATCGCCGCCATCTGGCGTACTGCGTATCGCAGATCCTGCGTGGCCTGCTCGAGCCACGCCCAGCCCCACTCCGCGCGGCTGTCTTCGGCCAGCAACGTCGCGTTTCCGAATTGACGCTTTGCCGCGGCGTTTGCTTCGTCCGGGGCCATACCCGAGCGAACCGCGTCCTCGCGCCGCAGTTCGAGGTGCAGCCGCATTTCCTCGCCCAAGTCGTCGTCGAACTCGCGGCGGCCCCGGAGCATGTTCAATCTTCGGCCAAGTCTCCCCAACCACTCCATGGCGTTCTCCTTATGCCGTCCCCAAAATGCGCCCGATGGCCGCGCCCACCCGCCCGTACCGCGCGATCTCCGAGTCGAGCTGTTTCCGCCCGCGAGCGGTAACGGTGTAATAGCGCGCGCGGCGATTTCCCGCCGTCATGCCCCACGAGGCCGTCACCCATCCCTTGACCAGCATCCGCTGCAGCGCCGGGTACAGCGATCCCTCCTCCACCTGAAGCACGTTTTCGGAGGTTTGCTGGATGAAGTTGGCGATCTCGTACCCGTGCATCACGCCATTGCGCGCCAAGCTGCGCAAGATCAGCATGTAGAGGGTCCCGGGCGGGATTTCGTCGTGCCGTTCCATCGCCACTGACATAGTTAGACTATGTCAGGGCAAAATAGTTAGCACAGATTCCAGGACGCGTCAGCGGCCCTCGCCGCGCGTCGCACTCTTCCCTCTCTTCGTCCCGCCGTAGGCCACTTCCCCGCGAGCCGTCAACGCGAGTTCCGGAGGGTTTTTCAGAGGGTAAACGATCAAAGTGGAAGGACCGCTTGCACTGAACAGATTGTCCCCGATGCGGGTGAGATCGATTTCCAGAGTGCCAATCCGGCTGTTATCGGAACTGACCCGTACCTTGGTACGGCCAATTCGCGTCACCGTGACCATGACGTCGCTCCGCGAGCTGCCTTTCGAATCCGAAACGATATTGCCGAGATACGTGCCGACGGCGAGATTGGCAAGCTCGCCGCCTTCGATGCCGGGCTCTTGGCTTTCGGGGACCGGCCCAGCCTGGCGTATCGGATTCCACGGGGCCAGCAGGTACACTCCATAGCCGACGCCCAACACGAGAACCACGATCGCGATGCGGAACCATCGGCGGTTGTGCTCCGGGCTGGGCGCCACCGGAACTCGTGGCTTAGAGGAGCCGCCGAGGATCGCCGCCACCCCGTCGCAAACCGCTTGGAAGCCGCTGTGCGAAACGCCGCCATTCCAACCCGTCAGATCGGCGGTCTGCTTATGGCGAAACTCCAACGGCAGTGGCACCCGTTCGAGCAGGGCGGGAACCAGCACGCCGCGCTCTGCCCCCACCTCGGCTTCGTTTCTGACCCACTCGGAGGCGATCGAATGCTTCGACCACAAAACCACTACGCACTTCGCGGATGCCAGCTCCCGCTCGATCACCTCGTCGAAAGACTGCCCGGCGAGGATCCGGCGATCCCACCAGACGGACCAGCCCATGGCGCCGAGCGCGGATGCCAGCTTGCCGGCATGCTCGCGATCCTCATTCGCGTAGCTGATGAAAATATCCGCCACGGCCACTGCCCTGAGCCAACCGAAGCTCAAGAATATCACCTGACGATGAACGCGCCGGGAAAAATTTGGGCAGCCGATGTAGAGACGCCCCTGGTGGCTCCGACCCAACAGTGAGCGCGCCATCGAGCGCGACAATAAGGAGGAGCTAGCGAAATGAAGTACATCTTGCTGATGACGGGCACCAAGGCAGGCGTAGACATCTACCGGACTTGGTCCGACAAGGACATCCAGGCGCACTTCGCGTTTCTGACGCGCCTGAACCGCGAACTCACTGAATCCGGGGAGTTCGTGGCCACCGCCCCATTGGCGCCGCCGGAACAGGCCAAGGTGGTGCGCGCAGGGCGGAATGGCACACCGGTAACCGACGGCGTGTTTCCCGAATCCAAGGAGTTTCTGTTGGGCTATTGGATCGTGGACGTGGAGAGCCCCGAGCGCGCGTATGCGATTGCCGCGAAGCTCTCGGGCGGGCCGCGACCCGGCGGCACAGCGTTGAGCATGCCGATCGAAGTCCGGCAGATGCTGACTCCGCATAGTGCAGAACTGCCGTGAGCGCTCCATCGTCAGAACGGGGATGCGAGCATTTGCTGCGCGAGCTGGCGCCGCAGGTGCTCGGCGCGCTCACCCGGCGCTTCCGCGATTTCAGCGCGGCCGAGGACGCCGTTCAGGAGGCGCTGCTGGCCGCCGCCATCCAATGGCCGCGCGACGGCCTCCCGGAAAACCCGCGCGCTTGGCTGATCCAGGTAGGCGCGCGGCGTATGACCGATCAAATCCGGCAAGAAGGGGCGCGGCGGCGCCGCGAGAGCGAGGTGGCCCAGCAGGCCGATACGGTTGGACCCGCGTTCGAGATCGGATCCGACTCTTATCCGGACGATACCCTGGTGCTGCTATTTATGTGTTGTCATCCGGCACTCACCGTGGCGTCTGCGACTGCGCTGACGCTGCGCGCGGCCGGCGGCTTGACCACAGCCGAGATTGCCAGAGCGTTTCTGGTGCCGGAGGCAACTATGGCGCAACGCATCAGCCGGGCGAAGCAAGCCATCCGTGCCTCCGGAGTGCCTTTCCAAATGCCCCCCAGGAAAGAGTGGGCGACCCGGCTGACGGCCGTGATGCACGTGTTATACCTGATCTTCAACGAAGGCTACGTGGCCACTACCGGTTCGCAATTGCAGCGGCTCGACCTGACGAGTGAGGCGATCCGTCTGACGCGGATCCTGCACCGCCTGGCGCCCGAGGAAAGCGAGGTCGCCGGGCTGCTGGCGCTGATGTTGCTGACTGACGCGCGTCGAGCGGCGCGCACCGGCGCGGCGCAAGAGTTAATCCCGCTTTCCCGGCAGGACCGCAGCGTGTGGGACGCAGCCGAAATCGCGGAAGGTATTGCGCTGCTCTCAGCCGCACTGCCGAAAGGTTCGATCGGCCCATATCAACTGCAGGCGGCCATCTCGGCCGTGCATTCGGAGGCGGCGCGCGCCGAGGATACAGATTGGCCGCAAATCCTGGCGTTGTACGAATTGCTGAAACGCATGTCCGACAATCCGGTCGTCATGTTGAATCACGCGATTGCGGTGGCCATGGTGAGAGGTCCAGCGGCTGGACTGCAACTGTTGGATGAGTTGGATCGCGATGAACGCCTGGCGGGGCACCACCGGCTCCCTGCCGTGCGGGCCCACTTACTGGAAATGGCCGGGGATACAGCCCGCGCCGCGACCTGTTACCACATCGCAGCCGGCGGCACCTCCAGCCAGCCGGAGCAGGTGTATCTCTTGACCCAGGCCGCCCGGTTGAGCAAACCGGATCTCGACAACTCCCCCGGCGTTTCGAGGGACAAAGGCCGAAGCTGAGGGCACTCCGTCACGCCGGGTCCCGTGGCCGCACCTCCGCCTTCACTAGCGCGTCCCCGCCACGATCGCCCCAACTCGGTTCGACAGCACATGAATGTCTTGCGCCAGCCCGACGCAGGCAATCAACCTCCTTACATTCTTTCTGTCACTTTGATCACTTGGTCGGCGTGCACGTCTTTCAGCTCCTGCACGACACCCGAAGGCCACCGGATTTCGATGGATTCCGCGGCTTGACTCCTCCCGAGACCGAAGTGGATCGGGCCGGCGCTCGAAGAGGCATAGCCGGCTGCGAAAGAGACGTGAGTGTATTGCGTGCTGCCGCCGGCAATCAGCTTGATGCGGGCGCCGATGCCGTCACGGTTGCTTTTGGTGCCTTCCAGCGCGAGTTCCATCCAGTGATTCGCACCCGGGCTGTCGTTGATCCAAACCTCCGCCGGCGCGCTGATGGCGGTGGTGACCACGTCCAGGCGCCCATCATGATTCAGATCGCCCACCGCCGACCCGCGATGCCGCCGGGGGGCTTGCGCGGTCAGACCGGCCTCCGCCGTCAGCGGCTGGAATTTGAGGCCGCCCAGATTGCGAAAGACCGTGTTGGGCTGCTCCACCTGCACGCGCGGGGCATACGCGAGCGACTGAACATGCCCGCGCGTGACAAAGAGGTCCTTCCAGCCATCGTTGTCGAAGTCGGCGATGGTCGGTGAATATCCGGCCATCGGCGCGCTGAGTCGAGCCATGCCGCTCGATTCGGTAACATCGGTGAACCGGCCCTTTCCGAGATTTCGAAAGATCGGAAATGTCTCATTGTCCAGGGCGACAAACGCGATATCGGGATAGCCGTCGTTGTCCAGGTCGCGGAAGTCCACGCCCATTCCCGAGATGAATTGCCCGTTTTCCGTGAGCGCCACGCCGGCTTCGAACGCGATCTGTTCGAACTTGCCGTTGCCCTTGTTGTGAAACAGCGAGTTGTAGACTTTGTCATTCGTGACGAAGATGTCCACCAAGCCATCCAGGTCGAAATCCGCAATCCCCACGCCCATTCCCTTTCCGGGATGGCTGCGGATTCCCGATTCGGCGGAAACGTCGCGGAACGTGCCGTCGCCATTGTTCAGGTACAACTGATTCGGAGTGGGCTTGTAGAATTTTGGATGGCAGTAATCTCGGCGCCCCGGACCCGCTTCGCACACCGGCTCATTTCTTCCGTCCCAGGCGAGATAGTTCACGACGAATAGATCCAACCGGCCATCGTTGTTCACATCCAACCAGGCGCCGCCGACCGACCACAGCGGACCATACTGAGGATCCGGCTGGTTCAGGCCGGCTTTTGCCGTGACGTCTGTGAAGGTCCCGTCACCGTTGTTGTGATACAGCCGGTTGCCGTGCACGCCTCCCACGAACAGGTCTTCGTGGCCATCGTTGTCGTAGTCTCCAACCGCAACGCCATTATCGAATCCGATGCCGGCCAGGCCGGCTTTTTCCGTCACGTCTCGGAAGTTTCCGTGGCCATCGTTTTCGAAAAGGCGGTCGGAGTACTTGGGCGAATCCTTCTTCAGCGTGCGGATGTCGGCCCCGTTCGTGAAGAAGATATCCAGGCTCCCATCATTGTTGTAATCGAACAAAGCGACGCCGCCGGCCATCGTTTCCGGCGCATGCCGTTCGGGCATCTCCGAACTGTCGAGCGTGAAATCGATTGGATGATAAACGAATCGGATGGGTGCCGGCGCCTGACCTGACGCCATCCACCCCAACGCCATTAGCGATAGCACTAAGACCACCGGCGCTGCCGGATTGACGCTTCTCATTGCGGACCATCCGCGTGACGCCCGGGGACAGCGACGAGCGGCTCCGGTTGTTGCTGTTCCGCCAGTTGTTTCACCTGTGCGAACTCGGCATCGGCCTCGGCCTGACGGCCCATCGAGAGCCAGAGGCGGCCCAAGCGGTAATGCGCGTCAGGCTTGGAGGGATCGATCCGAATCGCCTCGCGGAGATGCGCCGCAGCCTCGGAACCGTTCCGGTCGGCCAGCAGGATGCCGAGATCGAGGTGCGCGAGCCGGATCTTCGGATCCAGCTTCAATGCCTGCCGCAGGTGCTCTTCGGCGTTGCTGGCCAGATCCGAATGCATCTCAGCATCCGCTAAGTAAGCGAGGGCCTGCGAATGCTGCGGCTGGTTCGCGACTTCCGCCTGAAATTCCTTGCGCGCGTCTTCGTACCGCTTCTGTTTCCAATACAGGTAGCCCAGACCGAAATGAGCTTCCGGTTCGGTGGGTGAGACCTTAACAGCCGCCTCAAACTCGGCTGTCGCTTGCTCCTCTTGATTAGCGGCGTCCAGCACCTCTCCCAGCAGGATGTGAACCGGCGCGGAGTCCGGATTTGCCGCCAGCAGGATCTTGAATTCGTCTTTGGCGGAGTCATACTGCTTGGACCAGAGATAGCTTTGGGCGAGCCGAAACCGCAATTCTGTATTGGCAGGCTGGTTGACGGACGCGCGTTTGAGCGAGGCGGCGGCTTCCGCAAACCGGCGGCATCCGTAGTAGCTCATTCCGAGCAGAACCTGGGCTTGGAAACTCGCCGGATCGGCTTTCGCGGCCCGTTCTAACCATGAAGCGGCATCAGCGAACCGATTCAGCTTGAAATAGGCCAATCCCAGATTCAACTGAATGCCGGGCAGATGGGGATCAAGCTTGAGGGCCGCACGATAGTGCGGGATGGCCTGCTCGTATTTTCCTTGCTGGGCCAGCGCAAGCGCCGTGTTGGCCTCGACGGCGGCTTGCGGATTGACGGCAGCCCACAACGGAGCGGCGAACGCCACCAGCACGAGAGCTGAGTTCATAGTCGCTGAACCCGGTTTCCCGAAGCCGTATGGTAACGCCATGAGCCCCGATTGCAAACTGTCGCACAACCGAGTGCGCGGAGATATGCTGTCAGTTGGCTGCCGGAGTGCGCCGGCCGGCGCGCGGTCCGCGTCCTGCACGGCGGCGATCACAAGTGCCCGATGTGAAACGTGAACCTCCATCCGCGCTGAGTGCACTCTTCGCTGCGGCACTGTTGGTTCTCATGGCCGTGCTGGCAGGCGGCGCGGCCCTCCGCGAATCCGTAACGGTGGACGAGGCGGCTCACGTCGGCGCAGGCGTGAGCTATCTTCAAAAGCTCGATCTTCGGATGAACACAGAGCATCCTCCGTTGGCGAAAATTCTCGCCGGCCTGCCGCTGGTGTTGCGCGGAGCGCGAGCCGATTATTCACACGAGTCATGGACTTTCAGCGCCACCGGGTTCAATGCCATGCTCGGCGAGTGGAGCTTCGGCCACTGGCTGATCACGGCTTGGAACGAGCCGCGCACGACCATGGCCTGGGCCCGAGCCCCAATGCTCCTCCTCACGCTGGCGTTGGGCTTCCTGATCTATTTGTATGCGTCGCGGCTGGCGGATTTCCGGGGCGCCCGCCTATGCCTGGCAATTTTTGTCTCGACCCCGGCTTTCCTCGCGTTTGGTCCGCTGGTGCTGACCGATATTGCCGTTACCTTTTTCTCTCTATTAACGATGTGGACGTTTGCGGAACTGTGGCAGGCTCCCACACGCGCGAGAACGGCGACTTTCGGGCTCACTCTGGCCGGAGCCCTGCTCTCCAAGTTCTCAGCCGGCCTCCTGCTGATTGCCTGCGTTGCCTTCGCCGTGAGCCTCCGGTGGTTTCCAATTGGCGACACCGCGCGTCGCACCCGGTGGCACAGTACATTCAAGGGTATACTCGCCGCGGCGTTGGTTGTTTACGCGGCATATCTGATTCTTTCGTGGGACCAGCCCACAACAGGCCTGGAAGCGCTGGGAAGCAGTCCGGCAGCTTTGCTTCTGAGAAGACTGCTCATGCCTCTAGTCTTGTATGGGACAGGCCTTACATTCTTCGTCGTGACGGCGAGCCGGCCGACGTTCATCCTCGGGCATGCCTATCCTCACGGCGTCTGGTTCTACTTTCCCACCGTGTTTCTGCTCAAATCGACACTGGCATTTCTTGGCCTGCTGTTGCTTGGGTTAGTCGTATGGATGGTCGCCAGACGCCGCTTACGCGGCGGAGGCATAGTAATCCCTAAAACCAGGGCCCTCCACTGGCGCGCGCTGTGGATCCTTCTGGCAGTGTTTGTCGCCGCCAGCTTGCTAAGCCCAATCGATCTCAGCATCCGTCACTTCACAATTCCCCTGGTTCTCTTGATCCTTCTGCTCTCTCCGCTGCCGCGCTTACTCGAGTTCTTGCAGCACGCGGGGTGGAAACCGTCTCGGCAGTGCCGCTGGCTCATGCTCCTGCTGGCGGGAGCCTCCGTACTCACCGCGGTGCGCGCGTATCCCTATTACATTCCTTTTCTCAACTCACTCAGCATGGGCTATCCCGGATACGAACTCGTCAACGATTCGAATTTGGATTGGAACCAGTCCCTGCCGGACGTGCAGCGGCTCGTAGAGCGCCGCCGCCTTCGGATGATATTGATCGACGTCTACGGTTATTCGGAACCGGCCGTCTACATTCCGCGCGCGCGGTTTTGGAATTGCCAGCAGCCCGCACCCGAGGATGCGGGCCAATGGGCCGCGGTGTCCGCGAATATGATTCTCGAGTCCCACAATTGCGTGTGGCTTCTACGCTATGCCCGCGAGACTCTGGCGGGAGGAAGCATGTACGCGTTTGAACTTCCAACAGTAATTCCAGCGGCGGGCGCCCCTGGAGGCCCGCCGCCGCCCGCGGATTATCACAACCTCGCGGGGACTCCAGGATATTGGCCGGACTTGCGCCTCATCTTCTTGCGAGGCATTCGCGATCCGCATCAGCTTCCCGCCGCCATGAAACAGTTATTGGCGCTCGCTGGCCCAGAGCACAATGTGGCGTCCGTGGCTCCGGGACCCTGAGAGGCGCACGCACCGCCCGCCGGTTGATCTCAGCGGGCGGGTTTTGCTCGATCACGCGGCGCTCGACGCCGCCTGCTTAGCGCCCATTGGCGGTTCGTCCGCCGACGGCCCGTACATGCCCGGTATCGCGACATTGTGGAGCCGCAGATACACGCCCAGTTGCGCCCGATGATGGATCATGTGATTCATGATCATGCTGCGCATGACGGCGGCGCGAGGCATCGACAAGACCGTTTCGCCCCCGACCTTGAACGTCCACGTGGTCTGCCAGTACTGGTCGGAAGCCGCGCGGATGCGGCTGCGGGCGTCTGCCACACCCTGATCGAAGGTAGCGAGCAGTTCGGCCCGTGATCCCGCGAGAGGCGCCTTCATATCGGGCGAGAGATCCAGCACGTCCTGATCGAGCAGAATCTTCGTCCAACCGGGCACCTGCGCCACGTGCGTCGCCAGTTGGGCGAGAGTCATCGATTTCGGATGCGGTTGCGTATCCAGCTTGCCGTCGGGGATGCACTCCAACAGTTTGCGGGTGTTCTTCATTTCTTCTTCGAACTCGGGCAAAAGCGTCTGACTGAAAGGCACGTTTTGTCTCCTCCTACAAGAAAAACGTTATCAGCGGTTGCGGACACTTTCGGTCCTCGATTCGTGGCAGACTGAAAATATGCTGGAGACCTCGGCGCGGCTGCTTCGCCTCCTGTCGCTGTTTCAAGCGCAGCGATATTGGTCGGGCGCCGAGCTCGCTGAGCGGCTGGAAGTGACGGCGCGCACACTGCGCCGCGATGTCGACAAGCTGCGCAGCCTCGGGTATCCGGTAAATTCCACATCAGGCACGGCGGGCGGATATCAGTTGGGCGCCGGAGCGTCACTCCCGCCTTTGTTACTGGACGATGAAGAAGCCGTCGCGGTAGCGCTCGGGTTGCGAACAGCCGCCAGCGGCACCATCACCGGCATCGAGGAAGCGTCCGTCCGCGCTCTGGCGAAAGTTCAACAAGTGCTGCCCGCGCGATTACGCCGGCGCATAACCGCGCTGCAATCGTTCATCGAACCGTTAGGCTATACAGGGCCCGTTGTCGATGCGGAAATCCTCGCGCTGATCGCCGGCGCGTGCCGCGACTGCGAAAAGCTGCGCTTCCGGTATCACGCGCGCGACGGAGCGGCCAGCCAGCGCGAAGTCGAGCCGCACCGCCTGGTGAACACCGGCCGGCGCTGGTACCTGGCGGCCTGGGATGTGGACCGGAACAACTGGAGAACCTTCCGGGTCGATCGGATCCAGCAGCGGCCCACGACGGGTCAGCGGTTCACGGCGCGAAAGCCTCCGGATGGCGACTTCGCCGCTTATGTCGCACGAAGCGTCTCCTCAGAACCATACACGTATCAGGCACGCGTGATCCTTCACACGCCTATGGAAAAAGCAGCCGAACGCATTCCGCCCGCAGCCGGAAAGCTGGAACCAGTGGACGAGCACACCTGCCTGCTGCAGACCGGAGCTCTTTCCCTGGACATGCTCGCGATGCATATCGCGCTGACCGGCTTCGAATTCGAAGTGCGCGAGCCGCCGGAGTTGGTGGAGTGCATGCGAGTGTTGGCGGAGCGGTTGCGACAGGCGGTAGGCGGGCTAGCCGCCGAGGAACACCGATGAACACCGATCGCGCAGACGACGTATCCGCGTTCATCTGCGTTCATCGGCGGTCCAGAGGTGCGAGAGTGGCGGCATGACGAAATCCGATTTCCAGTCCGTTGACGGGTACATTGCCGCGCAACCGGAGGGGGTACGGGGAAAACTCCGGCGCGTCCGGAGCGCGATTCGCAACGCCGTGCCCGATGCGGATGAAATGATCTCGTACAAAATCCCTACCTACAAGCTGAGAGGCCGTGTCCTTCTTTATTTCGCCGCCTGGAAAGAGCATTACTCGCTCTATCCCGCGAGCGGGCGCCTCGTCGCGGCCTTTGGGGAAGAACTGGCGCCGTACCGCAGCAGCAAGAGTACACTCCGGTTTCCGCTTTCTGAGCCGGTTCCGGTTCCACTCATCGGACGAATCGCCGAGTTCCGGGCTCGGGAAATCGGAGAGCCCGCTGTATCGAAGCCCAGGAACCCCGGAACAAAGCCGCGGCGTTCATCGTAGTACAATTCGGATGGGCATATCTTTTATGCCGGAACGGCCTTCACTTTTGGCGCCGGCCGCAACGGTAGCCGGCGGGGCTTACACGGCGATCGTTCACGCCGAGCCGCACGCGGCGTTCCGGCGGTCTGAAACATACATCACGGCATGGGTCACGGCGCGCGAGGCTTTCGGTGTGGCGATCGAGGCGCTCCATAGCCACAAATTGCGCTCGTTTCTGACGCTGCTCGGCGTAGTTATCTCGACCACCACCCTGATCGTCGTCATGGCGATTGTGAACGGCATGAATGTCTACATCGCCGGTCACATCGCCAATCTCGGCACCAATACATTCGTCCTTCACCAATTTCAGTGGGCGCAGGGGTATGAATCATTTCTCCAGGCGCGGCGGCGCAACCAGCCGATCCGGATTGAGGACTTCGAGTTCCTCCAGGAGAACCTGCAAGGATACCTGCACATGGGCGCGCTGTCCCAGCCGAGATCGGGCCCGCAAGCGCGCTATCGCGACCGCTCGATCGACGAAATTACTCTGAACGCCGTGACGCCCGGCTTTGTCGACGTCGGGCGCGAGAAGATTGCCTCCGGCCGGTATCTCAATGACACGGACTATCTCCATAAGCTGCGCGTGTGCGTCATCGGGCAGGATCTGGTGGAAAAACTCTTCCCGTCGATCGATCCGCTGGGCAAAGAGGTGTCGATCTCGGGGATTCCGTTCCAGGTGATCGGTGTGGCGGAAAAGGTGGGAAGCACGCTCGGGCAAAGCCAGGACAACTTCGCGTTTATCCCGATCACCACCTATCGCGTGATCTGGACGCCGCGACCGGACCTGCTGGTTTACATCAAAGCTCCGGATGGCCGGCACATGTTGGAACTGGAAGATGAAGTCCGGGCGTTGATGCGCGCGCGCCGGCATCTCCCGTATAAAGAGGCGGACACATTTGGCATTAACGCCTCCGACACACTCATGAGCGCCTGGAAAAACCTGACGGGAACGATTTTCGCCGTGACGATTGGGCTGGTGGCCGTGTTCATGGTGGTCGGCGGGATCGTGATCATGAACATCATGCTGGCGAGCGTCACCGAGCGCACTCACGAGATCGGCATCCGCCGGTCGATGGGCGCGCGCCGCCGTGACATCGTGTGGCAGTTCATCATCGAATCGGCGGTGATGGCGACGTTGGGCGGCGTAGCGGGCGTGGTGCTGGCCAGCGTCATCGCCCAAATCGTGAACATGTTCTTTACCGCTTCTGTGCCTGCGAGCGCCGTTGTCACTGGCCTCGTGCTCTCGACTGCGGTGGGCGTTTTCTTCGGTATTTATCCCGCAGCCAAAGCGGCCAAGCTTGACCCGATTGAGGCGCTGCGAATGGAGAATTGAGGCGACGCGATGGCCGGCCCTGTTCAATGCATTCGTGAAGATCTGCTGACCGCGATCGACACGTTGCGCACGCACAAATTCCGGTCGTTCCTCACGCTGCTCGGCGTGCTCATCGGGACCACCACCGTGATTGCGGTGACTTCCATCATCGCCGGCCTGGACAAACAACTGGTCGATGTGGCGCAGCAATTCGGAACGCGCACGCTCTGGGTGTACAAGCTGCAGGTCGGCGCCCCGCGCCGGTTGACGCGCGAAGAGCGGCTGCGCAAGCCGCTCAGCTATGAGGACGCCATGGCGATTCGCGACCGCAGCCCGTCCACGGAAGCCGTCTCTGTGGAACTGCTCCGCGAGATGACCGACTACGGCCTCGCGCCGGTAACCGCTCGCTACAAGGGCCATGACATGATCGATGCTCTTTTCGCCGGCGTCACGCCCGATCACATGCGCCTGATCAACGCGACGATTGCGGACGGCCGGTTTTTTACCGACACCGAAGATGTGCACCGGCGCGATGTGGCGGTGATCGGCGACGGCGTGCGGGAGAGATTCTTTGCGAATGGCAATGCGCTTGGCAAGACTATCCTGGTGGACGGGCGCAGCCTGGAAATCATCGGAGTGCTCACGAAGTTCAAATCATTCCTCGGTGATAACCAGGACGACCGGGCGATCCTCATCCCGTACCACAGCTTCAAGAAGATGTATCCCGAAGCGCAGGACAACTTCATTTGCGTTCTCGCCTGGCCGGGCAAGATGGACCAGGCGAAGGATGAAGTAACTGAGATTCTGCGCCGCCGGCGGCATGTCGCTCCCTCACAGGCAGACAACTTCGGTATCTCGAGCGCCGAATCGGTGATCACCCAATTTCGCGAGATCATCAGCACAGTGGCGCTGGTAATGGTGGTGATCTCGTCGATCGGGCTGCTGGTGGGCGGAATCGGCGTGATGAACATCATGTTGGTCTCCGTGACAGAGCGGACGCGCGAAATCGGCGTGCGCAAGGCGGTGGGCGCCCGCCGCCGCGACATCACCTGGCAGTTCCTGGCCGAAGCGATGACCCTCACCTCCCTGGGTGGCCTGATCGGCATCCTGGCCGGGTGGCTGTTGAGCGTCGGAGTCCGCACCTTCGTGCCGAGCCTTCCGTCGACCGTGCCGTTGTGGTCCGTGATCGCCGGCTTCAGCGTCGCGACCAGCGTCGGTTTATTTTTCGGCATGTGGCCTGCGGTCAAGGCCGCACGGCTCGATCCCATCGCAGCGCTCCGCTACGAGTAGTGAGGCAGGTCTCCGACCTGCCAGGCGGCTGGGCTGGCGCAACGCCGCGCGCGGGACTATGCTGTGTTTTCGCATGGGCCGGCAACGGATGATCGCTCTGGCTGCGGTGATCGCCGTCGCCATCCTGCTTCAAGGCGCTCACCGGCCCTCGCGCGACGATCGGATCTGGCAGCACCGCAACCTCGGTAAGGCTTTCTACGAGAATCCGACGACGCAGAAAGAAGCGGTCGCGGAATTCCGCCAGGCGCTGGATCTGAATCCCGATTCGGTGCGCGAGCGGTTGAATTACGGGCTCGCGCTGCTTAGGGCGGGAGACATCGATCGCGGCGTCACCGAGTTGCAGGTTGTCCAGAAGCGCGACCCATCGCTGCCGCATACGTGGTTCAATCTGGGAGTCGCCTACAAGAAGCAGGGGAATGTGGCGGCGTCGATCGAGCAGTTCCAGGGTTTCGTGCGGCTGGTTGCCGGCGAACCGGTGTCGCATTACAACCTCGGGATGCTCTTCCACCAGCGAGACGATCTCGCGCGCGCCGTCACGGAGTTCGAGACGGCCGCCCGGTTGGATGCCGGCTTTGCGGCTCCGCGCTTTCAGCTCTTCAACGCCTATCGGGCGGCGGACCGCACGGCCGATGCGAACCGCGTGCTGGCGGAATTCCGTGCACTGAAGGCGAAGCAGGAAGAGCCGGATGCCGATCAGGAAGACGTCAACTGGAGCGCCTACTCGGAAATTTATGACCCGGTCGGGGACCAGACGGCAAATCCGGCGCCGCAGCCGCGCCTGCGTTATGGCGACCGCACGCTCGCCGGCCAGGTGGACGCGAAGACGGCGGGAGTGCAACTGCTCGATTTCGACGGCGACGGGCGGCCTGACTTACTGGTCTGGTCCGATTCGGGAATCTTACTGTACCGCGGCGGAACGGAACTGGTGGATCGAGGCCTGTCCGCGCTCCGGCATGTCGTCTGGGTTGCGCCCGGCGATTACGACAACGATGGTCTGGTGGATGTATGCGTGATCACTGCAGACGGCGTCCTGCTGTTTCGGAACAATGCGGGCGCCGACTTCCAACCCGCGCCGCTTCCGGCGGTGGGCAGCGGATTTCGCCGCGCCGTCTGGATCGATTACGATCACGATCGCGACCTCGACCTGATTCTTCTCGGTGAACGCGCCCTGCTGCTGCGTAACGATGGGAACGCCGGGTGGGAGGACCGCACGCGCGATATTCCGTTCGTCGCGGGCACGGCGACCAGCGCTTCCGCCATTCGATACCTGCCGGACGATACGAAGGCGTTCGACCTTTTGGTGGCGTACGAAGGTCGGGTGGGCGTGCTGTACCGCGACCGGTTGAACGGGCGGTACGAGGCGACTCCAGCCTCCGATGTGGCGGCGCAAAAGCCGGAGTTTGCGAACGATTTCATCGCCTCGGCCACGGCCGATTTCAACGGCGATGGTCTGCCCGATGTGGTTGGCGTGGCGCCGGACGGCAGCATCCATTTCGCCGCGAATGAAACGAAACGCCCCGGGGCGTGGCTGACCGTGAGCCTCGAAGGAGTCAAAAGCCTAAAGATTCCAGTTGCGGCGGAAGTGGAAGTCAAAGCCGGCACATTTTACGAGCGCAAGCGATACGAGAACGCTCCGCTGATGTTCGGCTTGGGCGATCGGGAAGTGGTGGACACCATTCGCATTGTCTGGCCGAATGGGCTGATCCAGAACGAGACGCGAAAACTCGCGCGCCTGAAGCTGCACGTCAAAGAGGCGCCGCGGCTCTCGGGCTCGTGTCCGATGATTTTCACTTGGAACGGGCACGAGTTCGAGTTCATCACCGACGTGCTCGGTGTGGCGCCGTTGGGAGCCAGCTCCGGCGACGGCACCTACTTTCCGGTGGACCACGACGAGTACGTTTCGATTCCCGGCGCGTCGCTTGTGCCGAATGAGGGCCAGTACGAAATCCACGTCACCGAGGAGCTGAACGAGGTTTCCTACCTGGATCAGGTCCAACTGCTGGCGCTCGATCATCCGGCGGGCACAGAAGTGTTCACGAACGAGAAATGGAAGGGGCCGCCGTATCCCGAATTCAAGCTCTACGGCGTGAAGCGGCGAGTTTATCCGCGTGCGGCCCGGGATGATGGCGGCCATGACGTCCTACGGGCTGTCCTGCACCGCGATCGCGTGTATGTTGACGGGTTCTCGCGCGATGTGGCGGGCGTGGCGGAGATGCACGCGCTCGAGCTAGATTTTGGGCCGGAAGCGGCGCGATCAAATCGGGCCGTTTTAGTCCTCAATGGGTGGGTGGATTGGGCCGACGGCAGCACGTTTTTGAAGGCGGCGCAGTCCGGGCATCCGCTGATATCGCCCTCGCTCCAGGTGAAGGACACCTCAGGCCACTGGCAGACGGTGATCGATGACATGGGTATGCCCAGCGGCAAGACCAAAACCATTGCCGTCGATCTCACCGGCCGCTTCCTCTCGGATTCGCGCGAAATTCGCATCCTCACAAACCTGTGTGTCTACTGGGACGAGATCTTTCTCGGAGAAGATGCTTCCGCTCCCCAGGCCCGACTTACGCCGCTCAATGCCGGCGCAGCCCAATTGCGGTTTCGGGGATTTTCGCGCATCCAGGTGGATCCTGAAAGGAAACAACCGGAGGCTTTCGACTATGCGACGGTCTCGGCCTTGTCGAACTGGAATCCGACACCTGGCCGGTACACCCGGTATGGGGATGTGCGCGAGCTGGTTCAAGCGGTCGACGACCGGCTGGTGGTGATGGGCTCGGGCGACGAGTTGCAGCTTTGGTACGAGGCCGCCAGCCTGCCCCCGCTCCCTCAGGGTTGGGTGCGCGATTTCCTGCTGCTGGTGGACGGGTGGGCCAAGGACGCGGATGCCAACACCGCATTCTCCCAAAATGTGGAACCCCTTCCATTTCATGGAATGAGCCGCTATCCATACCCGGCTTCCGAGGCTTACCCGCAGGACGTAATCCATCAGAGGTACAGAGACACCTACAATACGCGTCGCGCACTTCGCCTAATCAGACCTCTAACACCGTAATGGTGAATTAATTGCACAGATCCTGACCGTAGTCTCTACGGGTGGCTTTGTGCGGGCTCGTAACGTCTGGAGAAATTTGGTTTTTTTCATCGCGATTGGCCTGGCGGGCGGAACATTCGCTGCGGGATATCACGCAATCGGCAGCGCGCCCAAGGGGCTGGCCTACATTTTCACCCAAACGCCCCGCTACGAACCGAAGGCGTGGTTGGAGGGGCGGGACCGATTCCCGGAGGGCGCCAGCCTGCTGCTGGTGCAGGGCGACGTAGTGCGGCTGGTGGCGCCCGGATTTCACGATTCGGCCGATGCCACCGCTTCTTACGATGGCGCCCGCGTGTTGTTCTCGGGACGGCTCACCGGAGCGGCCCCGTGGCAGGTTTGGGAGGTCGCGCTCGATGGCGGAATGCCTCGGCAGATCACGCACTGCGATGCCGACTGCATCCGCCCGCTGTACTTGCCCACGGGCGAGGTGGTGTACACGAAGGCCAGTTCCATCGAGGTTGCAGGAAAACGCATCACGTTCGCACCGGGCCGATACTTGACCGGCGCAGTCCTGTACGACGGCCGGATTCTGTTCGAAACCGAGCGCCGGCCCGGCTTCCGGGAACTCTATACCGTTTATCCGGACGGAACCGGAGTGGAGGCACTGCGGTGCGATCACGGACCAGACCGTGGCGATGCGCGGCAACTCGTCTCGGGTGAGTACGTTTTCAGCTCGGGGAGGCATCTGGCGCGAATTACCTCGGCGTCATCGGAGCAGATAGAGATCGAGGAACCGGATGGGAATGCAATCGGCCCGGTGGCGGAGATTGCGCCAGGCGAGTGGCTGGTGAGCCGGCGCGGAAAGCTGGGCGGATTCCGGCTTTACCGTTGGAGCGCCGAGAACCGGCTGCTCAGCCTGCTGGAGGTTGCCGGCGAGGCGTCCGCTGTGCAACCGGTGGTGGTGGCGCCTCGAACACCGCCGCGCGAATTCCCGTCCGCGTTGGTGCCAACCCGAGCAGCCGGGAACCTGCTTTGTCTGAATGCGCGTATCTCGCGGACTCCGATGGACGGAACCGTGGTCCAGGAGGTTCGGGTGTACACGCAAGACGTGAGCGGAAAGCCGGCACTGCTGGGACGAACGCCAGTGGAAAGCGATGGATCGTTTTACGTGCAAGTGCCGGCGGACAGGCCGTTGCAGATCGAACTGACGGATGCGGCCGGCAAGACGGTCCGGCGCGAGCCGGGCTGGTTCTGGATGCGGCCGAGCGAGCAGCGAGTTTGCGTCGGCTGCCATACAGGGCCGGAGCGGGCGCCCGAGAACAAGGTTCCGGAGATTCTGCTGAAATCCATCGTGCCGGTAAAGATGACGGAGGTGGGGCGATGAACGTCCGCGCCCTTTTGTTTGCCATTGTGCTGCCGCTGAGTGCGCACGCTGCGGGACCGATCCAGTTCGAGGACGCGACAAAGCAGGCGGGCATTGAGTTCACGCATTCGTTTGGCGCCGAGACACTCGGTTCGCTGCTCGAAAGCACGGGCGCCGGCTGCGCCTGGTTCGATTACAACAACGATGGCAGGCCCGATTTGTACATAGTCAGCGGGCGGCCTCTCGACTCAGCCATGCATCCGTATCCCCTGCGCAAGCCGCCGGCCTCGATGCCGCACAATCATCTGTACCGAAATAACGGCGACGGCACCTTTACCGATGTCACGGAGCAGGCGGGCGTCGCCGGTGAAGGGTTCGGGTTCGCGGCGATCGCCGCCGATTTCGATAACGACGGCTACACGGACCTGCTGGTCACGAGCTACGGCCACGTCAACCTATATCGCAACAAAGGCGACGGGACATTCGAGGATGTCACCGCCAAGGCCGGTTTGACCGTCAAGGGCTGGGCGATCGGCTCGGCCTGGCTCGACTACGATCGCGACGGCTGCGTCGATCTGTTCATCGGCCGGTATGTGAAGTTCGATCCCGAGTACCGCTCGTATTACGCGGCAGATAATTATCCGGGACCGCTCGATTACGAGGGCGACACCAATCTGCTGTTCCACAACACGTGCAAAGGCTCGTTTGAGGATGTAAGCGCCAAATCCGGCATTGCGCGCTACAAGGGGCGCACGATGGGGGTGACGGCGGCGGATTTCGATGGCGACGGATATCCGGATATCTACGTCGCGAACGACAAGACGGAGAATTTTCTCTTCCACAACAAACGTGACGGCACCTTCGAGCAGATCGCATTGGAATCAGGCACCGCGTTCGGGCAGAATGGCGAATCGACTTCGGCGATGGGGCCGTTGTCTTTCGAAATCGACAACGAAGGCCGCGCCGATTTGTGGGTGAGCGATTCGAAATACAACCGGCTGCTGAAGAATGACGGCAAGCTCGGATTCACGGACATCACCGAGAAAGCCGGCATCTCACAGTGGACCGGGCAATACACAAGCTGGGGAACGGGCGTCCACGATTTCGATAACGACGGGCTCAAGGACATCCTGATTTTCCACGGCGGCTTGATCCATATGGTGCCGCAGGAACACTCATTGTTCCGGAATCTGGGAGGCGGCAGGTTTCAGGATGTCTCGACCGCAGGCGGCGCGTTCTTCCAGACGAAGACGGTGGGCCGGGGCGCGTGCTTCGCCGATTACGACAGCGACGGCAAGGTAGACGCGTTTCTCGTGAATCTCGGTTCCCCCGGGCAGTTGCTACACAATACGACAGCCGGGGCCGCGCACTGGCTCGATGTGCGGCTGATCGGAACGAAGAGCAATCGCGATGGCATTGGCACGACCGTGAGTGTGACGACGGATGGCGTCACGCAGAAATCCGAGCGCGTGGCGGGATCGGGTTATCTCGGGCAGGACGACTGGCGCGTGCACTTCGGGTTGGGAAAGGCGACGAAGGCCGAGCGAGTGATCGTGAACTGGCCGAGTGGCGTGCGGCAGGAGTTGGTCAACGTGCAGGCCAATCAGGTTCTGGAGATTCGGGAGAAATAGATGGTGCGCGCGGGCATAGCCGGTGGGCTGCTGATGGCGGGGTTGGTATTCGGGCAAGCCGCGCCGGATGGCGGCGGTTATCCGAGCCCGTTGGATGTGGCGCTCTCGCCGGACGGAACGTGGCTGTACATCGTGTGCGAAGGCACTGATGAGCTTGTGGTCGCGGATACGGCGAAGCTGCGGATTCTCGCGCGAGTGCGCGTCGGCCACGTGCCGCGCGGGATGGCTCTCAGCCCGGATGGCAAGCGGATCTATGTAACGAACTCGTGGGCGGATACGGTAAGCGAGATCGATACGGCCGGGCTGGCCGTCACGCGGACGCTGCCGGCCGGCTTCGAGCCGATCGGGCTCTCGCTCGATGAAACGGGGCAGGTGTTGTACGTCGCCAACCGCATCAGCAGCGATGTTTCGGTGATCGATCTTCGCGAAGGAAGAGAGGTCAACCGGCTGGCGGCGGGACACGGCGCCAGTTACACCGCAGTGCAGGGCTCCCATGTGTACGTGACCCACATATACCCGAACCCTGGAAAGTTTCGCACCGAACCCGAGTCCGAGATCACGGACATCGACACGCAGCACCAGCGCGTCGAGAAGCGCATTCGTTTGCAAAACGCCGGCGGCGTCTTCCGCGTGGCGTTTTCACGCGACGGGCGGCTGGGGATTGCCGGGCAGCTTCGCCCGAAAAACCTGATTCCGCTGGCGCATGTGGCGCACGGCTCGGTATTCGGCGATTCGCTGGCGATTTTCGGGGAGGACATCGGCGGCGTGGCACAGCTTCCCCTCGATGAAATGGAGCGCTATTTCTCGCTGCCGTTTGCAGTGGCGATCGCCGCGGATAAATCGAAAGCCTACGTGACAGCCAGCGGTACGGATGAAGTGGGGATCCTCGATTTGAAGCGGTTGGTGGCCGCCGCGCGAGCGCCGGATCATGATGCGCTGCCGAATGATCTTTCGGTGTCTGCCCGTTACGTGGTGGCGCGCGTTCCGGTGGGGCGGAATCCGAGAGGGATCGCGCTCTCGGCAGACGGCAGGCGGCTCTATGTGGCCAACCGGCTCGACGATAACGTCTCGGTGATCGACACGGCCGCGGCAAGGGTTGTGGGAACCATCGCGCTCGGCGGGCCGGTAGTTGTGACTCCGCAGCGGCGCGGCGAGCGGCTGTTCTATTCGTCGAAGTTCTCGTTCCAGCGGCAATTCGGCTGCGCCAACTGCCATCTCGATTCCACGTTCGACGGCCTCCAATGGGATCTGGAACCGGATGGCTTCGGCGTGGACATCGTCGACAACCGTGCCATCGAAGACGTCTCCAATACTGCGCCGTTCAAATGGAATGGCGGCAATCCGGATCTCTACACGGAATGCGGCCCGCGCACGGAACGGTTCTTTTTCCGGTCGCAAGGATTTCGGGATGCCGACCTGGCCGACCTCATTACGTACGTGGCGTCGATTCCGCTGCGGCCGAACCGGTTTCGTTTGGCGAACGGCGAGTTGACGCCGGCCCAGGAGCGCGGCAAAACGATCTTCGACCGCACGCGGCGCAAGGATGGCTCGGCGATTCCCGACGGAAATCGATGCTCCTTTTGTCATTCGGGCAACTACTTCACCAACCGCGAAGTCGCTGATGTCGGCACGGGCAAACCGACCGATCGATCGCCGCTGGTCGACGTGCCGCACCTGACCAATGTGGCGTACAGCGCTCCGTACCTGCACGACGGGTCGGCGCGGACCATGGAAGAAATCTGGACTGTTTTTAATCCCAAGGATACACATGGGGTGACGAACGATCTGATGAAGGATGAACTGAACGACTTGATTGAGTATTTGAAGACGTTATGAGACTTGCGATTTTGTTCATGGGTGCCGGACTGCTCGTTGCAGGTGACGCTGGGCAGGTCGGAGACCTGCCCCACTTTCGCTGGGAGAATTTCACTACCGCGCAAGGGTTGCCTGACAACCGCGTCTACAGCGTCTGCGTCGATGGCGACCGCATCTGGGCCGGCACGGATAACGGCCTCGGCCTGTACGAAAACGGCAAATGGCGCGCGTTCACTCCGGCTGACGGGCTGGCGCACCGCGCGGTCCTGTACGTCACTCTGGACAAACGGACACATGATGTTTGGATCGCCACTATGGGCGGGTTGAGCCGCTATTCCGGCGGGCGCTTCGATACGTTCAACCAGCTCAACAGCGGACTCGCCAACGATGTCGTCTATAGCGTCTCCGCCTTTGGGGATTATGTGTGGGCCGCCACGGCGGCGGGGGCCAGCCGGCTGAATAAACGGTCCGGCGAGTGGAGCCTGTTCAACGAGCGCAACACGCCCATGTACGAGATCTGGACGTACGCGGTCACGGCCGCCGAAGACAAGGTCTATTACGCGGTGTGGGGCGGCGGCGTGCTCGAATATGACGTCAAGACCGGGCGCTGGAAAGATTACAACGACCCTGACGGCGAGACTGAACTGGTGCTGTTCAAGGACCAGGGGCTGATCCACGAGATCACCACTTCGGTCAGCTACGTGAACCAGATTCTGTGGGTGGCGACGTATTTCGGCGCAAGCCGGTACGACGGACGCAACTGGCGCAATTTTCTCGACAAAGACAGCGGGCTCGCAAGCAATTTTCTGAACCAGGTGAAATCGGTGGATGGTACGCGGACGTGGTTTTCCACCGATAAAGGATTGACGTACTTCGACGGCGAAGATTGGGCGACCTACCGGCCCGCACTCGACACGCACGCGCCGGAGATGTTGGTCCGGACCGCCTCGGGGGAGACTCGCCGCGTGTCGGTGGATACCGCGCCGGCGCACAATTACATCTTCGGCGTCGATTTTCAGGGCGACGACATCTGGGTGGCCACGGCCAAAGGCCTCAGCCACGGAATCCGAATCAAACAGGAGACTTCCAAAAATGACCATCACTGAAGCGCTCGATCAGATCGGCGCGGCCACTCGGATCGAGAAGCGCGCGATCAGCGCGCCCAAAGTGTTGAACGAGGCTTACGACTACGCGCGGCCCAGTTCGTTTTCCCGGGCGATGCGAATCGATATAGGAAACGTCGCGGTTCTTCTGATTTCCGGAACCGCCAGCGTGGACGAGAACGGAGCGACCATCCACCCGGGCGATTTTCGGGCGCAGGTGCGGCGTACGTACAAGAACATCACGGAGTTGCTGAGAACGGCAGGCGCCACCTGGAAGGATGTCGTGCGCCTGACCTGTTATTTGCGCGACATCGAGCGGGATTACGCCGCCTTCAACGAGGAGCGCACGGCGTTCTTCCGGGAGCAGCACTTGGATCCGCTCCCGGCTTCGACTGGCATTCAGGCGATTCTCTGCCGTCCGGATTTGCTGATCGAGATGGAAGGGATCGCGGTGTTTGTGGCGCAGAAGGAGTAGAAGCTGTGGCGCAGGCTTCCAGCCTGCGGACCCGCTTTCCAGCAGGTCTAGCCGGCTGCGGGCAGGATTGCCCGCCCCGCAAATTTGGAAGTAAGTGGCATTGGCAGGTCAGAGGCCTGCCCCATCTCTTGGTCATCCTGCTGGCGGCTGCGAGCTATGCGCAATCGCAGGCGTGTGAGTGCGGGGCCAACCCGCCGGGGCCGCCGCCGGCCCGCACATTGGAGCCGTACGGCGGTGCGCCCGAGGATCTGCGGCCGTTCTCGCATTTCACCAAGCCTTATTACGAGCACTACACCAAAGAAGTGGAATATAACGGTGCCTCGCGCGACGTGCGTACGGTGAAGCCGGACGAAGTCTCCGAAGTGGCGATCGGATTTCTTGGCCCGGTCCGGGACAACAAGGACGAAGCTCTCGGCCTGGCCATGCTGCACGGCGCGGAAATGGCGGTGGGCGAAGCCAATGCCCGCGGCGGGTATGGCGGCAAGCCGTTCGCGCTCAAGATTCACAATGACGCGGCGCTGTGGGGCGCCTCGAGCAACGAAATCGTCAACATGATCTACGACGAAAAGGTCTGGGCAATGCTCGGCTCCATCAGCGGCGATACCACTCACATCGCGCTGCGAGTCTCGCTGCGCGCTGAGTTGCCCATGGTCAACAGCGCCGCGACCGATCCTACGGTTCCGGAAACCATCATTCCCTGGATACTCACGAGCATTCAGGACGACCGCGTGCAGTCGTACACGCTCGCACGCCTCATCTATTCGGATCTCGGACTCAAGCGCATTGCTCTGCTGCGGGTCAACGAGCGCTACGGGCGCTTCGGCGTGATCAAGTTTCGCGATGCATCGCGCCGCCTGGGACATCCGCTGGTCATCGAGCAGAAGTTTATGCCGGGCGTTACGGATTTCGGGCGCGAGTTGCGGGTCATCCAGGATTCCGATGTCGATGGCATCGTGCTTTGGGCGGACGCCAAGCCGGCCGGCTTGATCCTCAAGCAGATGCGCGAAATGGGGATGAAGCAGCCGGTGTTTGGCGCGGCTCGCGTGCTCGATGAAGATCTGTTCCGAATCGCGGGCGCGGCCGCCGAGGGTCTCGAAGTGGTGTATCCATTCGATCCGACCCGTGACGACCCGGCCTGGCTCACGTTCCAGAAGCGCTACACCGAAAAGTATTCGGCGCCGGTGAATTCGTTCGCGGCGCTCGGCTATGACACGATGAACATCCTGCTCGACGCCATCTGCCGCGCCGGACTCAACCGCGGGCTGATCCGCGATGCGCTGTACGGGCTGGAGCGGTACAAAGGCGTGACGGGCGAGATGATTTTCGATCCCAACGCCAAGAACATTGCGCCGCTTTTTTTGGGAACCGTGCATGGAGGTAAAGCGACGTTCCGGCGCTACACGATGGAAAAACCATACGCGGCACTTAACGATCAGCCCGTCGAATACGCCGGGCCGCCGGTCGCCGATTCGCAGCCGACGGTCGGCATCTTCGGGCCGCAGGCCGACACCGTGGCGGCTGCGCTGCACCAGGCCGGCTATCGGTTCGTGGGGGTGCCTTCGGAGCAGGTATGGGGCAAATCTTCGACCGCCTTGGTCGACCTCGTCTATCAAAAGAATGCCGTCGCCCTGATCGCAACGGATCGGGCGTCGGCTCACCTTGCCGAACAGATCGCGGTGAAAACATTTGTGCCCGTGATTGCTCTTTCCGCCGATCACACGCTGACCTCGACGAATATTCCGTGGATTTTCCGGCTGGCTCCGGACACTTCGATCCGAGCGGCGGTGGAATACCTCGCCGACGCCGTGAACCACGTGGGCCTCAACCGCGGCAGGATCCGGGAGTATCTCGCATCCGGCCGCTTTGATTCGAGCGGCGAACTGCGCGCCAAGCCATGACAGACTGGTCGCCTGCTTCCTGGAAAACAAAACCGGCCGCGCAGACGGTCGTATATCCGCGCCCGGAAGAAGTGGACCGCGTCGTCGCGCAGCTAGCCAACCTGCCGCCGCTGGTTACGTCGTGGGAAATTTTCAGCCTGAAATCCCAGTTGGCCGAAGCTTCCCGCGGAGAACGATTTCTTCTGCAGGGCGGCGATTGCGCCGAAAGCTTCGAGACTTGCGATTCGCCGACGATTGCCAACAAGGTCAAAGTCTTGCTCCAGATGAGCCTGGTGCTGGTTCACGGGGCACAGCGGAGAGTCGTGCGCGTCGGCCGGTTTGCGGGCCAATATGCCAAACCACGCTCGGATTTGTTCGAGACTCGCAACGGTGTGTCACTGCCCAGTTATCGCGGCGACTTGATCAACCGTCCCGAGTTCACCTCGGTGGCGCGTACACCCGATCCCTGGCTGATGCTGCGCGGCTATGAACGCGCCGCGCTCACGATCAACTTCATCCGTGCTCTGGTGGTCGGTGGCTTCGTCAACCCGCATCATCTGGATTATTGGAATCTCGAGTGGGTCACGGATTCGCCGATGGCGGAGGAATACCGGCGCATCGCACGCAGCATCGGAGAGTCCCTTCAATTCACTGAGAGCCTCGCCGGCAATCATCCGGGCGGCTTTCATTGGATCGATTTCTTCACCAGTCATGAAGGCCTGCATCTTCTTTACGAGCAGGCGCAGACGCGACAGGTTCCGCGGCAGCCGGGCTGGTTCAACCTGTCGACGCACTTTCCATGGATCGGCATGCGGACGGCCGATCCGGACGGTGCTCACGTCGAGTACTTCCGCGGGATTCGCAACCCAATCGGCCTGAAAGTGGGGCCGGCGCTGTCGCCCGCAAATCTGAAGAGGCTGATTGCCACACTGAATCCGGAAAACGAGCCGGGGCGGTTGACATTGATTCATCGCTTCGGGAACGAGCGCATTGCGGAGTGCTTACCGCCCTTGATCGAGGCCGCGCGATCCACGGACAGCCCGGTTCTGTGGTGCTGCGACCCGATGCACGGCAACACGCGCACGACGAATGGCGGCATCAAGACGCGCATCTTCGATGAGATCCTGGGCGAACTGGACCAGGCGTTCGAGATCCACAAGGCGCTCGGAGGCCGCTTGGGCGGAGTGCACGTCGAACTCACCGGCGAATCGGTCACGGAGTGTATCGGCGGCGCGCGCGGGCTCCGGGAAGACGACCTGCACCGCGACTACCGCTCCTACCTGGACCCCCGCCTGAATTACGAGCAGGCCATGGAACTGGCGCTATTCGCGGCGCGGAAGATGCGCGCTCTGAACGGCTATGCGACCGATGGCGGTTTCCAGCCGCCGAAAGCGGCTTCCAGCCGGAGCGCGACAGCGAGCGCGACATCCTCGCGATAAGGCCGCGCCACCACCTGAACGGCGATCGGAAGCCCATTTGTCGACTCGCCGCAACGCACGGCTGCCGCCGGATACCCGGCGACGTTGTAGGCCATGGTGTGGCTGAAGCCGCGGAAATTCTCATCTGCGATCGACGCGCCGTGAGGCAGTGCCGTTTGCGTGTACGCGGGACAAACAATTATGTCGAAGCGTTGGAAAAACGCCGCGATCTCGGCGCTGTAGCGGTCCCACTCGGCCCAGTATCCGCCAAAGCCGCGCAGATCCGTTCGATACGGCTCCAGCTTTTCCAACCAGCCGCACAATAGAGGATGCAGCCGGTCGGATCCGAGGTGCTGCAGATACGCGCGAAGGGAATCGCCGCCGTCGGGACCAATCAGCTTCATCTCGAGATCGTAGGCATCAGCCAGACAACCCGGGTGGGCCTCCTCGACCGAGGCACAGGCCGAGTCCAGTTCTTTCGCGGCCGCGCGGATGACCCGCTCGATCTCGGCAGCGGCTGGCGCAAATCCGTTATCTGTATAGAACGCGATGCGCAATTCTTCGAGCGGGATCGTGCGCGGATCGCGAAATCGCGCGTCGATGACCGTCGAGTCGCGTCCATCGCCGCCAACCAGCAGAGCCATCATCGTGCACAAATCTTCGACGTGCCGCGCCATCGGCCCGATCTGCCACAGCGCTTCGATCCAGCCGCCCGCAGGAGGAACATGTCCGGTGCGCGGCAGACGCCCCGAGGTCGGCTTGATCCCGGTGATCCCACAAAACGCCGCGGGAAGTCGGACACTGCCGGCAGCATCGCTTCCCAGCCCGCACGGCGAGCCGCACGCGGCGATCAACGCCGCTTCCCCGCCGCTGCTTCCGCCGGAAGTGCGCGTGCGGTCGTAAGGATTATTGGTCGCTCCGAACAGCAGGTTGTCGCTCTCGAACGCAAACAGAAGGTCGGGCAAATTGGTCTTGGCAATGGGAATTGCCCCCGCCGCCCGCAGTCGCGTGACCACCGCCGCGTCTTCGATCGATATCGCCGCTTCCCGGCGGCCCCAGGTACCGGCCGTGCAACGGGTGCCTTGGTACTCGATCGAATCCTTGATGCTAAACGGAACTCCGTGCAGCGGGCCGGCCGCCGCGCCGCGAACGATAACGTTGTCGGCCTGCCGCGCCTGCTCGATCGCCCGCTCGGCGAACACGTCGACCGCTGCGTGAATTTTCGCGTTTACGCGCGATATTTGTTCAAGATGCGCCTGAACGAGCTCGACGGACGAGATCTGTCGCTCGCGAATCCACGCGGCCTGGCAAGTCGCCGAAGCTCCCAGGAGATCGTTCATGACCGGATGCTCTCCCAGCCAGTCTGACATGTTTGCCGGTGTACATTCGCGCACAAAAAAGACGTTCGGGTAAACTCCTGGTACTTTCGCAGGACTGTATAATCGGATACTCTGTTTTCTTCAGTCAAGGGCCCAGTCGCCGTCCGCCGCTGGGGCAGGAGTCCTGCGATGCATTTCGAAGCGCTGTTGTACCCCAAGCATTCGGTTCGCGCCAGACGGATGAGCCCGGTGATTCGTCTGGGCATTGCGGGCGCCGCGATCGGGATGGCCAGCCTGCTGACGATCCAAGCGTCTGGAGAGCCGGCATCCAATGACGCTCCGAGGGTCAACATTACGCCACGTGCGCCCCGGCCGGCCACGTCCCGCGACCGGAAAACCGGCACCATCCGGATGGACGTCAAAGCGATTCTGGTTCCCGTCACCGTCACGGACGAGTGGGACCGGCCTGTCGAAGGTCTACGAAAACAGGATTTTCAGTTATTCGAAGACAATGTCAGCCAGCAAGTTGTGTCGTTGTCGAGCGAAGACGCGCCTGCGTCGGTCGGCTTCGTTTTCGATTCCAGCGGGAGCATGGGCAACAAGATCTCGCGTTCGGCCGAAGCCGTCGACGAGTTCTTCAAAACCACGGAGTCCGGCGACGAGTTCCTGCTGGTTCGCTTCAGCGACAAGCCGCAGTTCCTGACGGGTTTTACAGCGGATTTTGGCGAGATCTCCAAATGGCTGCATTCGATCAAGGCATCCGGCTGGACCGCGCTAAACGATGCCATTTGTATGGGCATCCAGAAGATGAAGGCCGCCAAGAACCCACGCAAGGTACTGCTCGTGTTTTCCGATGGCGGCGACAACAGCAGCCGGTACTCGTCGCGGGAAATTCGGGAACTGGTTCGCGAATCGGGCGTCGCCGTCTATTCGCTCAGCTTCTTTCAAGGGTCGAAGCTCCTCGCGAACATCTCCGACGAGAGCGGTGGCCGGCTAATTCAGATCCACCACATGAAAGAGTTGCCGGACGCGATCGAGAAGCTCAGCCGCTCGATTCGCGATCAGTATGTGCTTAGTTACTATTCGAGCAACGGACAAAACGACGGCAAATACCGGCGCGTGAGAGTTCAGCTCAGCCAGCCCGAGCTTCACATCTCGTGGCGCCGCGGATATTATGCGCCTCTGGACTAACGGCGGCTAAGGCCGGCGCAAGGGCCGGCCCCGCCTCCCGTTTTTCCCAACCTCTTCTAGTGAATCGAGAGCACTGTCAGCCGGTCGCCGGATTCGGTCCCGCTCACCGTGACTTGAATGGGTTTGCCAGCCGTCGCCGAGTCTGCCCATTTTTTCCTGGCAGACATCTCCTGCTTAGCCCGTTCGTCCCCGACCGAGTCAAACCGGAGGACCTGGCCATCGCGCGTTTTGATTCCAAATTCGCTCGTGTTGGCAGAAGCACCGCAGCTCTGGGCCGTATCGCCGCTTCGGTTCGCGTCACCGGCTTTGTTCTTGCCGCTTTCGGCCGCGGACCGGTCCGCGCCGGTTTTGCCCGTCGCCGTCGATGAAGTCGCGGCCCCGCCGCTGCTCGCGCAGTTCGCATCCACCAGCGTGCCTTTATAGGTTTGCGTTTTCACCTCGCTCGCACTAGCCTGGCCCTTCTCCGAGTCTCCCGCGGCAGCGGCCGTGGTGGAGCCGCTCTTTTTCGATTCATTGGCCGGTTGTTGCTGCGCGAGCGCGATCCCGAGCGGCAGAATCAACCCTATCACGATTAGCGAAGATCTCATTTTTCACCTCTGGCCTCTATTGTCGCGGCAGGGTTGCCGGACGCGCGGTTCGAAGGGGCACGCTTCTCCGGCGCGGCTGGGCCTTTGCGCACACCGTGCGATGTTGCTTCTATTACGAATCGCTAAAAAAGAATCGAAACCAAGTTAGTTGGTTACGGGTATTACAAGTGAGCCTGAACCGCCCTTATATGACGCTTTAGTCTCGCTGAGATTCTTTCGCCGCTTCTAATCCATGAGATACATACTCATCTTATTGACCGTACTCCTTCTGTCGGGGCAACACCTCTCAGCGCAAATGTCGGTCTCGCTGGTTTCCTCGGTTGAGTCGCCGGCTCTACTCGGGACAGTCGTCGTTTGGACTTCCAGCGTTTCCAACGGCTCGCCGGGGACCTATTGGTATCGCTTTCGAATCGGGACGCGATCGATTGGAGCCATCCAGACCGACCGCGCTCACGCCATTCATCGCCTGCCATTTGACGCGAGTTCGCCCCGGTCAGTGAGCAGTATATTCCGGACAGCCGTCGACTATGGACCGAGCCCGGCATTCACCTGGACCGAGATTGAGCACGAAGGTATCTATCCGGTCGAGGTATCGGTCAAAAACCAGGATACGGGAGACGTAGCGACGGCCACGGCCTTCTTCGAATTCACGCCTCGGGCGGGTGCGGAAACCGCGGCAATTACTCCCACGGTCCACCCGCTCGTATTCATCTATAGTGCTCCGCCATGCCCGGCAGGCAGCTCGATGACGGTCCGGTTCCGCGCGACAGGCGACCGGCTGCAGCAGACTCCTTCTCAGGCATGCGATGGCCGGCGCACGATGAACTTCTACATTGCGGGTCTGCGCGGGGGCGCCGTCTATTCGGCCTGGCATATTGTCCAGACCGGCGGAGCCTCTATTACCGGGGTCCCACTTACCTTCGGCACCTCAACCCTGTCCTTCGATTTTCCCGCCGTCCCGCTCACCGCGGCGCCGCTGCCGACCGCTGACGGAATTCTGCTGCAAAGCACGCTGGAACTTCCAGCCATTGCCACCGATCTAGCAGGAAACCCGATTTGGTATGGCCCTCCCGGCCTCTCTTACGTTACGAGGCCTGTTACGGGCGGAACCTTTCTCGGCGTGTATCAGGACGGGACGCGCGATTCTTCATATCAGTTCTTTCGCGAATTCGATTTCGTCGGCAACACCCTGGCCGAGACAAACGCGGCGCGCGTCAGTGAGCAACTCGTTGCTCTGGGGCTTCACCCGGTCAACTCGTTTCATCATGAAGCAAGAAAACTGCAAAACGGCGGTTACCTGGTTCTGGCGGGTTCCGAGCGCATCTTGACCGACGTGCAAGGCCCCGGCCCCGTCGACGTCATTGGAGACACGATCGTGGTCCTCGACCCGGATCTTCAGGTGACTTGGGCCTGGGACGCGTTCGACCATCTCGATCCTCATCGGACGGCGGTGTTGGGCGAGCGATGCGGTTTTCTGAATTCGGGATGCGCCAACTTTTACCTGGCGTCCATAGCCAACGACTGGCTTCACGGAAACGCGCTCGCACTGACGCCCGACGGCAATATTCTGTACTCCACCCGCCATCAGGATTGGATCGTGAAAATCGATTATCGCAACGGCGCCGGGACCGGAGACATTCTGTGGCGCCTTGGCAGCGGCGGTGACTTCCAAATCAGTTCTTCCGACGCGTCTCCGTGGTTTTCCCATCAGCACGACGCCAATGTGGAACTCGATGGCGTTACCTTGCTCGTCTTCGATGACGGCAATACACGCGCCGCCACCGATCCGGCGGTTCACAGCCGCGGACAGGTTCTGCAGCTCGACGAACCCAATCACGCCGCCAGCCTGGTTTTGAATGCCGACTTAGGGGCCTACGCGCCGGCGCTAGGTTCGGCCCAGCGCCTCCCGAATGGCGATTATCATTTTGATCTGGGCTTTGGCACCGACTCGTCGTCGGGTGCCTCCTACGCCCGGTCACTGGAGCTCAACCTGTCGGGCGACGTTGTTTATGGGATTGAGTTCGGCACGATCGAGTACCGCTCTTTCCGCATGCGCAATCTCTACACGGCTCCGTGAACGGGCGGCCGCGGCTCCCGGCGTTACAGTTGCTACAGTAGAAACTTGTTCGCCATCCTGTTCGAATCGAGCGGCATCCTCGCCCCGGCGGTAGCGGCCGCGGTCGGCATTGTCGGAGCGTCGATCGGTTTTTGGCTCACCGGCGTCAAGCGGCGTGCGCGCATAGTGGTCCCGTTCAGCGCGGGCGTTTTGCTGGGCGTAGCGGCGTTCGGTCTGTTTCCCGAGCTGGCGTTGGCGGCCGGATGGGTTCGTAGCCTCGCGCTGGCCGTGGCCGGATACGTAATCCTGATCGTCATTGACCGCTATGTCCATCCGATCTGTCCGACCTGCGCGCACGACCACGACCACCATTCGTGCGCCGAAGAACTGCATGGCCTGGCTGGTCCGTTGATCGCCGCAGCCGCCATCCACAGTTTTCTCGATGGCTGGAGTGTTGCCACCGCGCAATCGGCGGCGCCGCTCGGGCTCCGTGTGGCCGTGCCACTGGCAGTAGCCCTGCACAAAATCCCCGAGGGAATCGCTTTGGGCGGTATCCTTCGGGCGGCCATTCATTCCCGCGCTGCCGCCTTCGCCTGGTGCATCATCGCCGAAGGCGTTACTTTCCTCGGCGGCGCGGCCGGATTGTTGATGCTGCCCCTTCTGGGCCGGGCATGGCTCCTCTATCCGCTCGGACTCACCGCGGGCTGGATTTTATATCTCGGATACCATGCCGTCCACACCGAATGGAAGACGCGTGGGCCTGCCCCGGCGTTTTTCCCCGCGTTGACGGGTCTGGCGGGAGCGGCCGTGATCCAGCGAGGCGCGGAAGCGCTATTTCGATAAGATCGCGCGGCCGGTCACAATATTCAATTCCGAAATTGCCGGCGATTTTTTCGTGAACAAGTCAGCGCCGGCTCGTTTTATTCACAAGTTTGTCACACCCAAGCGCTCGTAAATGTAAGAAGAAATGCGCTAAAAAATTGTTGAAAACGGCACACGTGGAGGTAGATCGTTCTGGTGTTCTCGCGGAACTCAGGTTAAAAAAGGAGAGTCCATTAGGCGGCTGCGCGGCGCGGGTGGCAAATCTCGGGGGAGGTGGTCATCCGGTCGCGCAGGCGTCTGAATCACATCAATCGGTAATTTAGCGGACCGAAGCGGGCTGTCCGGCATGAACGGGCGACAGCCATCCATGACGGTCCGGCTTGGTTCCGTTAATCACCGCAAAAAATTCTTTCTGCAGTTTCTCCGCAATAGGTCCGCGCCGTCCCTTGCCTACCGGAATGCGGTCGATGCTGCGGATCGGCGTGATCTCCGCGGCCGTCCCGGAGAAGAACACTTCGTCGGCAATGTACAGCATTTCGCGCGGAATGATCGTTTCGACCAGGGGAATCCCCATCTCGTGAGCCAGCGTCAGGACCGTGTCGCGGGTAATGCCGGGCAACACCGAGGCGCCGAGCGGCGGCGTGTGAATGCGGCCGTCCCGCACCACGAAGATGTTCTCGCCCGATCCCTCGCTCACATACCCGTTGGCATCGAGCGCGATTCCTTCGGAATACCCGTTGGCCAGCGCCTCCATCTTGACGAGCTGCGAGTTCATGTAGTTGGCGCCCGCCTTCGCAAGCGCGGGCAGCGTGTTGGGCGCAATTCGCGTCCAGCTTGAAACACACACGTCAACGCCTTCGGCCAACGCCTCGTCACCCAGATACTTGCCCCACGACCAGCACGCGATGTACACGTCGATCGGATTCTTGAGCGGGTTGACCCCCATCTCGCCATACCCGCGCAGCACAATCGGGCGGATGTAACAGGAATCCATGTGGTTCGCCCGTACGAGTTCGAGCATGGCCGCCGCCAGCTCCGCGCTCGAATATCCGAGGTTCTCCATGCGGTAGATCTTGGCCGAATCCGTCAACCGCCGGACGTGCTCGTGAAGCCGGAACACGGCCGGGCCGCTCGGCGTGGCATAACATCGGATGCCCTCAAAAACGGAGGTGCCGTAACTCACCACGTGCGACAGCACATGGATCGTCGCCTCGTCCCATCGGATAAAGCGGCCGTTGTGCCAGATCTTCTCGGTGGGCGTTAACATGCCTCGATTATAACGCTTAGGATCATATTCATTCGGAGTTACCGTAAGCGGCGCGGTCCGCGCCAGAACGTCCGCTGCGAGTGGCGGCCGATTTGCAAGACCTCCGGAGGGGTGCACTCCGATGCGACGTAACTGGAGTATTATTTTGCTCGTTTTGCTTCTGACGGCGGGCGCGGCTTTGGCCCGGCGCGCCGGAGAGCAGCTCAAGCCCGGTTTCAACCTCTTCTCCAAGGACCAGGATGTCCAGGTTGGGAAAGAGAATGCGGACGAGGTTCTCAAGCAGTACGAAGTTGTAAAGAACCAGTCGCTCCAGGATTACATCCGAGGCGTCGGCGATCGCCTGGCGGCCGCTCCGGAAGCGCGCGACAGCGGGTTCAAATTTACATTCACGCTATTGAATGTCCAACAGGTTAACGCCTTCGCGCTGCCCGGAGGCCCGATGTTCATCTTCACCGGGCTCTTCAAATCCGCCGACAATGAAGGCCAGTTGGCCGGAGTGATGGCACACGAGATGTCGCATGTGATTCTCCGGCACGGCACTCATGAGGCCAGCAAGTCCAATCTCATCGAGATACCGGCGAAGCTGGCGGCGGCGGCAACCGGCGGTTCGCTGCTCGGGCAACTCGCCCAAGCCGGTATCGGGTTAACTGCAAATTCCTTCATTCTGAAGTTCTCGCGCGATGCCGAGAGTGAAGCCGACGCGCTCGGCTCGCACCTGATGGCGGAAGCCGGTTATAACCCGATCGAGATGGCGCACTTCTTTGAAAAGCTCGCGGCCAGCGGGAACCAGGGCCCGCAGTTTCTTTCCGACCACCCCAATCCCGGCAATCGCCAACAGGCGATCGAAGAGGAGATCAAGACGCTGCCGCCGCACCAGTATGGATATCAGACTGGCTCCTTCGACCGTGCCAAGGCCGAGATCCTGAAAATTCCCGCTCCGCCCAAGAAGAATACCGCGCCGTAACGCGTCGACTACCTTTTGTAAGGAATCCTC
>DASXAK010000149.1:0-62529 GCA_036406715.1 Bryobacteraceae bacterium
TGTTGACCTTGCTGGCCTTGTTGTCCCTGCTGGCCCTGTTGACCCTGCTGATTCTGTTGCTGCCGCTGCAACTGCTCGATTTTGCGCTGGAGTTCCTCGGCTTCGCGGCGAAGCATTTCCTGCTGGAACCGCTGCTGGGAAACCTGCTGATTCTGGCGCGCCTGATCGGCGAGCTCCTGCTGGCGACGGGCGAGTTCCTGGAGCTTTTGGAGGGCGTCATCGATCTCCTGCTGACGATCGCCGGACTGGCCGCCGCCGCTGCGGGCGCTTTCATATTGGTTCTTCTCGGTGTCGAGTTCGAGATCGAAGAGTCCTTCGAGATCGCGGGCGCCGCCCTGCATTCCACCGCCACCGCCTCCGCGGTTGCCGAAAGCGACCTGAATGTCACGGCGCGTGGCTTCAGCACGCAACAGATACTGCAGAGCCTGCTGCTCGGGCCCTAAGGCATCCTTCCAGCTGGCTCCTTTCAGCTTGTCAGCGGCCGGTCCCATGGCAGCGACGGCCTGCTCCATATCCTGAACAAAGCTCTTGAACGAGTCACCGGCTTCGGCGAGCTGACGGCTCTTCATGCGATCGGCGAGCGATTTCGCCTGGTCGCGCAGCTTGGATTGCACCTGTGACAAGAACGCGGCGTTTTCAGCCTGGGTGCCTTTCGCGCCCGAGCCTTTCAGCTCGTTAAATGTTGCGGTGATGATCTGCTTCTGGCGCTCGGAGATTTCATTCTGGTCCTGCTGGCCGCCGCCTCCTCCACCACCGCCGCCGCCCTGCTGCGACTGCGAATAATTGCGCTCGAAGGGCTGGACCTCAACGAAAAAGATGTCGGTATTGGAGCTGGTGCGGGCATCCTTGGCCGTGGCGTACAAGCTCACGACATCGCCCGGAACCACCTTGAAGTCCTCGAGCGAGATGACGGTTGAGCCGGAAGAATCTTTGGCGGCCTTGGACTGCAACACCGAGACGGTTTTCTCCTGGGCGCCATTGACCGCGTAATGTAACTCCACCTCTTTGAGACCGAAATCATCTTTGGCTTCGACGGCGACGGTGACTTCCTCGATTGGCGACGCACGGAAGTCGCGGCCGGGGCGAGTGATGCGGACCTCGGGCGGCCGGTCTTTCTGCGCCTCGATGAAGTAGTCTTCGGTGAGGCGCACGTCTTCGCCGTTGTCGAGCGCGGCTATGTGATAAAGGCCGTCCTTCTGAATTGGCACGCTCGCGACCAGGCTATTCGCGCCGGTCGAGCGAAGCGCCAGCTTGGTTCCGTTGTCAAGCAGAATCGCGCCGGAAGCGAGCGGGCGGTCGGTGGTGACCGAGACATCGGCGGTAGTGCCTTCGACGGCGCGCAAGTCTCCGCCCGGATTTTCCGTGACGTCTTTCATACCGGTCCAAGCAGGGAAGTGATAAGTAACCTGAATATTCTTCACCGATGGGAGGTCGATGACGGTAAGCTTATAGGTTTTCGAGCGCACGCCGCCCGCTTCGACGTAATAGTCGAGCGTTTCCGGAACGCCTGCGATCGCGAACGTGTAGGCGGTTCCGCCCTCTTCGGTCCGCATGTCAGTCTGTTCCCACTTGGAGGCGCTGGCATATTTTCCGAAGATCCGCACAGTCGGCGCAGTGAAGCCCAGGAGCCGCGCGCTGATGACTTGCGGAGCCTTTTTCCGAACCTTGGCGTTTCCGGGAGTGACCTGGATGTCGTAGAAAGGCTTGTACTCGTTTTTCGGCAGACCGGCCCACAAAAGGTGGGTTCCATAGCCCATGAAGCCCGGAGTGGTACCGAGCCAGACCAGGACAATGACGGCTCCGACGGCGGCGGAGACGAAGCTTGCAATACGGGAGGTTTTTGCGACGTGCTGCGGCTCGGCCTGCCGGGCGACACTCAGGGTATCAGCGGCCAGAAGATCGAGGAACGGATCGTTCGGGTTCTGCTCCATGCGCTCGCTGAACGTCAGCAGCCGCTCTTCAAACTGCGGGTACCGGCTTTCGGTTTCGCGGGCCGCGCGGCGGCGGTTGAGGCGGATGAGGGGCACAATCAGCGCGGCCGCAAGGGCAGAGGCCAAGCCGAGGAAGAGCAACAGCCGCGCTCCGGTCACGCTTTGATCGGAGAAGGCGAAGTAGTTCGCCACCAGCACCGCGACCACCGTAAAGACCAGCGCCGCGGCGGCCGTAGCCGCGATACCGCGTGTAAACGCTATCCACCGGAGCCGCCGCTCGACGACCGCCAAATAATCGGACAAGCGATTGAGATTCATGCCGCCTCTTTATCCACCGACAGATATCGGTTACCCAGCAAAGATTCAGCTACTGCCAATGCCAGCACCGCCAGCATCACGTACCACCAGACCGACATAGGTTTCTGCTGACTGTCCACGGCTTCGCCGGCGGCCGCAGAACCCTCGGCTGTATTCTGCCACAACGAGAGCCGCTCGGGGTCGGCCGGGGTAAGGTCCGACTCGTGGCGATCGGCATTGACCGCCACCAACTCATTGGGGCTATTCGGCCGGCGAATTTCATAGAAACCGGCCATCGTGAATTGTATGTTTTGGGCCTTCGTCGCTTCCGACAACGATAACGCCCGCTCGCCTTTCGGGTCGACCACATCGACCGCGGCGCCTTTTTCCTTTGAGTCCCGCAGTTCTGCGAACGATCCTACGGGAACGCTGGGCGGTCCGTCGTTCAGCTTGCCCAAGTAGCGGGCGGTCTGCTCAATGAAGGGCACAAACGAGTTGCTCTTCGGAAAATCGTTGGCGATATTATCGAGAGTCGACGCAAAGACCAGAATGTGGCCTTCACCCATCTGCTGATCGATGAGCAGCGGGGTTCCATCCGAAAGCCGGGCAGCTACGCGGGCACTGCCTGGAGGCGCCACGCGAATCGCCTGGTAAAACTTCACGTCGTCCCACCGGTTGTCCTTGAGGATGGAGGGATGGGAGGAATCGAGCGAGGCGACGGTCTGAAACCGTTCGCCCTCGCGGCCGGCGTAGCGCACCGCCTCGACGCGGCAATCCGAAACAGGAACGCTGGCGCGGTCGACGGCGTGGCGGCCCAGCGCGATCATCACCGACCCGCGGCCGCGCACGTATTGCCGAAGCTCGTTCTCAAACGATGGCGGCAGCGCGCCGACATCGGAGAGCACTACGAACGCGTACTTGGCCGGAGACAGATTGGCGGTCTGGTCGACCGAAGCCGAGTCGATGGCGAAAGCGGACTGTCCGGAAGCTTCGAGGGCCGTCTTGAAATAAAGCAAGCCACTGGTATTGTCGGCTTCGTGGACAAACAAAGCGTGACGGGGCTCGGCGCGCTCAACTGAGAAGTAGAGCACATCGTCGCTGGGCAGCGCGTCGCCGGAATCGATCCGGACTTCACCCTTGTTCAATCCGAACGGCACATCGAGGGAGAGAAATTCCACCGACACGCGGCCGTTTTCGGGAACTTCGGCGGTCTTGGTTTCGACAGTCCGGCTGTTCAGCAGCAGCGTGACTCGGCGCGCGGTCTTTTGATTATTGAAACCCGCGAGAGTCACCAGCACACGCGTCTTCTTCGCATCGTAGACACGCCGGGGCGCCACCACGTTCTCTACTGTGAAATTGGGCACCGGCTTGGCGTCGATCGGATGAGTAATGAGGTGGACATCGGCATTCAGTCGCAAGTCGTTAAAATTCGCGGGCATGCCGCTTTGCTGCATGTCGGAATACAGGTGCACCTCAAGGGGAAGATGAGTGGCTTGCGAGATAGACCGCAGCGAGCGAACCAACTCAGCAAAGGAAGTGCGCGAGTCCGAGGCCTCAACGGAGTCGATTCCGCTGTCGAGCGGCGCGTGGTCGTCGGTGATTTCACTCATTACCTGCACGCGGGACCCGAAGGCGAGCACCTGGCCACGCTCACTCGGGCGGAGACTCCCCACCGCGGATTTAGCCATGCGTTTGGCCTGATCGAGGCGGCCGCCGGCACGCATGCTCAACGAGTTGTCAATAGCCAGCACGGTTACTTCCCCTGAGCGTCCGCGCGGAAGCACCTTTTGCGTGATATAGGGCTGCGCAAAGGCGAGGACGATGAGGGCGACCAGCAGAGTGCGCAACGCGAACAGAACCAGATAGCGCAAACGGCGGTGTTTGATTGAGCTCTGAATGTGCTGCTCGAAAAACATGAGCGAGCTGAAGGGTGTCGGGGTGCTGCGGTGTTTGCGGAGCAGATGCAGCCAGACAGGCAGCCCCACGCCCACCAGACCCGCGAAAAACCAGGGAGAGAAGAAACCCACTACATCCTCCCCTGCCGGATGAACAGGTATTCGCGCAAGCCTTCATCGAGAGGCCGCGCGGTGTTCATGAGGAAGTAATCGAGCCCGTGGCTGCGGGCTTTAGAGCCGAGCGCTTCGATGTGGCCGTCGATCTTGCGCTTGTATTCGCGCCTGGCATACTCCGGGGAAACCTCCAGAGCGCTGGCGGAGTTTTCCATGTCCACCAACAGGACCGGTTCGCGAAACTTAGGCGCGATCTCCTGCGGATCAAGAATGTGAAATAGCACGACTTCATTGCCTTTGAACCGGAGCGGCTCGACGGTCTTGACGATGGTTTCCGGATCTTCATAGAAGTCAGAAAGCACCAGAACCAGACCGCGGCGGTGCAGGAAGTTCTGAAAGTGGACGAACGGCTTGACGAAGTCGGTGCGGGTTCCGGGTTCGGCCTTTTCGATCGCGTGCAGGAGGCGGAAGATCTGGCCCTGACGTGTCGAAGGCGGAATGTAATTGGCCACATCTTCATCGAAGACAATCAGCCCCATGGCGTCGCGCTGCAGGTTACCCATATAGCAGAGCGATGCTGCCAGGAATTTCGCGAATTCCAATTTGTTGACCGAATGCGAGCCATAGGCCATGGAAGCCGACGTATCGAACAGCACAAGGGCCTGAGTATTGGTTTCGCCGCGATAGCGCTTGAGGAAACAGCGATCCGTTCTGGCGAATACGTTCCAATCGACGTGGCGGAGGTCATCGCCCTCGGCGTAGGCGCGGTACTCGGCGAATTCCTGCGAGAAGCCGAAATCGGGCGATCGGTGGAGGCCGGCCACGAAGCCGTCGACGACGGTCTTCGCGATCAGGTCGAGACCGGAGATTGCGGCGAGAGTGGCTGGATCTAGAAATCGCTGGAGCATGAGTATTCGACGGCGTCTCGGCGGTAAACGCTAGTCCCTCGGTGCGGGTTTCGCCTCCAGAATTTTTTTCAAGATGTCGTCCTGCTTGAGGCGGTCGGACTCGGCATGGAAATTGAGCAGGATGCGGTGACGCAAGACGGGAATGTACAGGGATCTAATGTCTTCGTACGTCACGTGATAGCGGCCCTTCATCAGCGCGCGCGCTTTGGCGGACAGGACGAGGAACTGGGCGGCGCGGACGCTGCCCCCATAATTGACGTAGCGTTCGACGAAATCGGGGACGCCTTCCTCGCGCGAGCGGGTGGCGCGGACCAGGTCGATCGCGTGCCGGGCTACGCTTTCACCAATCGGGACCATGCGTACAAGCTGCTGAAAATCCAGGATTTCCTGTGCGTTTGTCACAGCTTCGGCTTGGGGAATCGTGGTCACGGTCGTGAGGTCGACGACCTTCAGTTCTTCATCGGCATTGAGGTAGTCGAGTACGGTATTGAACAGAAAGCGGTCGAGCTGCGCTTCCGGCAAAGGATAGGTGCCTTCGAGCTCGATCGGGTTTTGAGTAGCCAGAACAAAGAATGGGGCCGGCAGCGTGTAGTTGTGGCCGCGAACGGTGCATGCTCGCTCCTGCATGGCCTCAAGCAAAGCGCTCTGGGTTTTGGGCGGAGTACGGTTGATTTCGTCGGCGAGCAGGACATTGGCAAAGATCGGGCCGGGGACAAAAGTCCACGTACGGCGCCCGGTGGTGTTGTCTTCTTCAATGATGTCGGTGCCGGTGATGTCGCTCGGCATCAGGTCGGGAGTGAACTGAATGCGTTTGAACACCAGGCCAAGCGTCTGAGCCATGGTTCGCACCAGCAGGGTCTTGGCGGTGCCCGGCAGACCGGTGATGAGGCAGTGGCCGCCGACGAAGAGGCCGATCATAACCTGTTCGAGCACCTCCTCCTGGCCGACGATGACGCGGCGAACCTGCGTCACGATCTCGGACTGGACTTGGCGGAAGCGCTCGATGCGCGACCTCAAAACGTCGGGTTCCAACTGTGGCGTCACGGTTGACATGAAGATTCCGTTTCTATTTGGTCTCTGGCGTCAATTGCAGCAGTAATTTCTGCGCCGGCTTGAAGCCGGGGGCCGCTTCGAGAGCGGCATAAAGTTCGTCTCTAGCCTGTTCGGTCTGGTGATTCAGATTATACGCACGGGCCAGGTCGTAGTGCGACTGCGCGGGGTCGATGGGGTTGTGCAGCACGATCGCATCGAACTCGCGGATTGCATCCTTAGGATCATTCTGCTCGATCAGCAACGAGCCCAACTGCTGGTGCGCATCGTTATCGAGCGGATAGATATAATTCAAGCGGTCGAGGACGGCAGCGGCTTCCTTCTTGTTGCCGGATTCATCGAGCAGCTTGGCCAGCTTCTTGATGGAATCCGGATAGCGGCCGCCGATCTTGACATAGCGTTCGAGCTCATCGATAGCAGCGGGCTTATTGTTTTTCTCGACGTACGCGGTGGCGAGGAACTCGTAGATGCTGCCCGCTTCAACATAATCGGGATAGAGATCGCGGATCGGTGTGCCTTCCTTGATCACGCCATCGTAGTCCTTCGCCTTAGCAAGCTCGGAAACGCGCTTGATGCCGGCGCGCCAATGCTCGAAGTTGTCGACCTGTTTTTTGGTATCGGCCTCAACGGACGCCAGAAATTGTTTATCGAACTCCTCGGGCTCGATCTTCAGTTCTTTGCGGATGACGGCGGCGGTATCGAGATCGCTGCCGCCAAAATCATGCAGCATAGCGAGCACAGTATCCCAGCCCCATTTGCTGTTGATGTAATCGATAATCTTGCCGCCCTGGAAATAGCTAACGATCACCTGCGCGGGCTCGGTGGGATGCACAAAGCCGCGGTCCAGTTCGGCGACGGGCAACAGCTTCTTCTCCTTGATGGCTTTCAGGATCTCGGGACTGACGCGATCGCCCCACTCAGGATTGACGGCGGTCTCCTCGTGGACCGCAACCCCCTCGGTGAACCAGCGCGGCACCCGGTGGCCCGTAGCGGTGAGCGTGAAGACGTGGCTCATCTCATGCCACAGCGTAGATGCCCAGTGAAACTGGCCGGGAGGGCGGCCCGAGGGGCTATCCATGGCGACCACGTAGCCGAAGGTGACACCGAGAGCGCCGAGACCGGGTACACCGAGAGTGCGGACGGCGAAGTCTTCGTGGTTGGGGTAGACTTCGACCTGCACGGGCCGGAGGAGCTTCATTTTGTATTTGGCCTCGTACGTGGCGAGGATCTTCTTCATCTCGGGCTCGATGTACAGTCGCAGCGGCTGGGATTCGCGCTTATCCATCTTTAGGATGGTGGTATCGGTCTTGAAGGTGACGAAATTCTTATAGCTGTCCATCAACTTCAGCGAGTTGACGGTGGCATAATCCTGAAAGCCGTTGTCGTAACAGGTCTTAAGCTGCTTGTAAGCTTCGTCCTCGTATCCCAGACGCATGAGATTGACGCCGAGCTCAGAACGCGCAGTATAGAGTTGTGGATCGAGTTCAATGGCCTTACGGTAATAGGCGATACCTTCTTCGTACCGGCGGTTCAACACGAAGAAATGCCCTACGGTTTCGTATCCTTTCGCCGTGTGCGGATCCCACTTGGTTTCTTTCTTATCGGAAAGCCAGTCGATGGTAGCGAGGATGGCCTTACCTTCCACCGAAGCCGCATCGAGGGCCAGCGCCTTGTTGGCTTCGTCTATCGCCTTAGCGTTGTTGTTATCTTCGAGCGCCAGACGAGCGAGCAATTCCTGCGCTTCGAGCAGCTTGGGATCGGCCTCGAGAGCCTTCCGGGCCAGGCCTTCGGCTCGGCCGTCAAAATTGTCGGCGGCGACCAGCGCCAGCCCCAGCAGCGCACCGGGATGGCTTCCCTTCAGCTTGAGCGCCTCATTGAAGAGATCGGTAGCGACGTCCGGCTGCCAGTGCTCGAGGTACATGCGGCCCCAGCGAACACGGAAATCCGGATTGTTCGGATTTTTCGCGACGAGCGCGCGGAATTCGTTGTTGGCGTCCTGATAGCGCCGGGCCTTCCACATGGCCTCGGCCTGCTGCAGGGATTGAGCCGGGAGGAGGGAGACCAGAGCGATGCTTGCCAGGACGAGATGCTTCACTTGTCCAGTTCCTCCTGCGTCTTGGCGAGTTCGAGCAAGAGGGTGTTTAGCTGACGCCTGTATTCCTCGGCCGGGATGGCCGCCTTGTCATATTTGAGCTTATCGATCTGCTGTTCGAGCTGATCTTTCTTGTCGAGCAGCGCGCGCTTGGCGGGGTCGCGGGCGGCAGCCGCATTGGCGCCCAACCGCACCACCGGGAAGGCCGCGGCCAGCTTGCCTTCGCCGTTTTCGGCGTTTGGATCGCGCTCGCCCTCACCCTTGCCGGCATCTTCAAGGACCGCATGTTCGGTCGCCAAGCGTTTCTGCGAGTCAAACGACTCGGCAGTCTTTCGCTGGGCGTAGCGGAAGGCTTCGAGCGCAGAGACGGAATCGTTCTTATCGGCATCGGCGGCGGGCTCGCGCAGCGCTTCAGCCCAGTAGCGTGCGAAAACAGTGGCGTTCTTTTCGGTGCCGGCCTTAGTGGCGGTGATCACAATCCGATTCTTCTTCTGCAGGAACGAAAGGGAGCCGCCGCTGGAACTCGTCATGTTGACCACCAACTGGCGGGTGGCGGGAATCCGGTCCAACAGAGAAGCCAACTCGGCGCCGCTAATATCCGTTCCCGGAATATTGAATTTGTAATCGGTGCCGTCGTAAGTTCCATGGCCGATGAGCATCAGGACGAAGGCGTCATCGGGCTTGATCTGCTTGCCGAATTCAGCAAACTTGGCACGAACCTGCTCGCGTGTCGGCGCCTTGAGGGTGACGACATTGGCATCTCCGCTGGCTCGCTTGAGGCTGGAATCGATATCGTCAGCCCACATCTTGAATCGCTGATCGTAGTCGGGCTCGCCGCCCAAGCCGGAGAGCGTGACGTAGAAGGTAGCGGCCGGAGCAGACAGTGCGGCGGCCAGCAAAAGGACAGCCGGTTTCATACAACACCCCACTTCCGGCGCAGCAGCCACTCCGACCCACGGATGGCGAACGCCAGCAGCAACAGGATCGGCATGTCCCACAGGTCACGGGTTTCGCGCGAGGTGATTCCGGCCTCCGAATAGGAAATCTCGTTGGCCAGCTTCGCGGCATCGGACGCGGTGTAGTACTTGCCGCCGGTCTGATCAGAGAGCTTTTGCAACAATTCCCGATTCTGCCCCGTGTGGAAATTCTCGGCGACACCGTCCTCGCGGCGGAATGCCAGGGTATCCCGGCCAATCTCCTGCTGTTCCTGCCCGACGATGATTTCACTCACATAGGTGCCCGGCTTCTCAGCCGTCCATTCGCCGCTGTAAATCCCCTCTTGCAGAGGTTGCGGCGCAAGCTCGATCGTGGCCGACGACCCGTCGGGCGACAGGAAGCGCGCTTGCACGCGGGCCGCGCTAAGCGGCTTGTATTCCTTATCGCGAACCTCAACGCGCAACGGCACGCGGGTTTCATCCGACAGCACGGTCTTGGGCGTGGTGACAGTCACCTGGCCAGGTGTATCCGTGACGAGGTAGCGGAACATCTGCTGCCAAAACGTGGTATGGGTCTTGTCGTCATGCGGCATCCACATCTTCCAGCGCCAGCTTCCGCCGGTGGCGAACACAGCCGTGCGGCCGCGGCCATACGGCTCGGTGACCAGCAGAGGTATGCCGGAGGAGCGGGATGGCGGAGTGACGTTGAGCAGGACAGTGGCCCCGGGTTTGGGTTCGCCGATCTCCTGATAGTCGGCGACCATCGGAATTTCCTTCCAGCGCTGCACGTTGCGCTCCGACTTATCATCAAGACGCGTGAGAACGCTTTCCCGGCCGGCGTTCGTCAGTTCTACCTTGCTGAAGTCGCGATGAAACGTGCCCTTATTCGGCGGCAGCTTGGTGGGGACCAGATCGGCCAGCGGAGAGTTGGGGTACCCGCCGTCGGAGAGGCTCGCGCGGCCGCCTAAGAACAGCAGTCCACCGCCGCGCCGGTCGACAAAATCGTGAATCAACTGCTGTTGTGTGGGCGTGAAATATCCAGCCTCGACATTGGCCAGCATCAGACCCTGGAACTGGTTCAGCTCTTCCGGTTTGGATGGGAAACCATCCGCAAGTTCCTGCTTATCCTCGCCTTTGAAGCCTTGCGGACATCCGCCCGCCGGGCAGGGCTGGCGATAAATCTTGTTCTGCGTGGTGCGCACCATCGAAAAGACGACGATCTCGGGGTTGTCGTCCATGGCGCGGCGGATGAATTTGTATTCGTATTGCGGCTCGCCGTCGAAGTAGAGGATGCGCGGCTTCCGCGCCTGGACGTTCACAAGCCGGGCTACCTGATTGTTCAGCGCATTAATCTCGCCGGGAATCGGATCGATGCCGATCGCCAGCGTTTTCGGGCCGACCGGGCCAGCGTTGAACGTCACCGATTCGCTCTGCAGCGTGCCGTCGTTCTTCAGCGTAACGTCTTGAGAGGCGAGCACTTTATTTCCATCACGAACGCTCAGTTTGGCCTTACTTCCGGAAAGGCCGTAGCTCTGCAGCGTCACCAGGGCCGTTAGACGGGACTGAGGCAAAGCGCGCGCGGGCAGCACGGCATCGGTGACCTCGACGTCACGCTGGGGATGCTCCCGGCCGAACCCAACGGTGTGGATCGGAATGCGCTGGCGGCGAATGGCGGCGATGGTGTCCAGGTCGATGCCGCCGGCATTATCCGCTCCATCACTCAAAAGCACGATCGCGCCAAGCGGCAAGGACGACGATTCGGCCATGACTTGTTCGAGCGTGTTGCCGATCCGGGTGGCCGGAGCCGAGCCGGTTGCGTCGGCGGCCTTCTGGACCCGCTGGGCATCGGTGCCGAATCGATAGAGGCGGACCTGAAAGCGCGTCGCAAGGGCTTTGAGCAAACCGCCGTCGAGAACGGATTGGGCCCGCGCCAGCCGCGTCCCGGATTCATCCGCAATTCCCATACTGTGGGAGTCGTCAACAAGAACGGCGACGACATTCTGCTGCGGCCGCAAGGTGGCAACGCTCAAGGCGGGGTGCCAGAGAAGGAACAGGAGCAACGCGATCAACGAGGTCTCAAGAAGCCAGATAGCCAGCGGCCGCATGCCGCTGAGCATGCCGTGATTGCGGCGCACATGCCAGAACAGAATGGCGGCGGCCACCAAGACCCCGACGCCGAGCAGCCACAAAGGCCACGGCGTGAGAAAGACGAAATGTCCTTTTTGGAAAAGGTTGGCCGGGTATTTGAACAGCAGCTCGAACATGTTGCAACCCGTTAAAAGACGATACCACTAGGGACGTGGCGGCCGGAGTCGCGAGTTACCAAAAACATTGATGTGACGGGGGCAACATGCGGGCGCATCCGCTCAAAACCCTTCAGTCTAACCAAGGATAACACGTGCGGGAGGTGGCACGAATGGCGCGTCGCTGGAAATCGGGTAACGAGCGGCACGAATTAGCGGGTGGGGCAGGTTTCCGACCTGCCGACGGGTTGGCAGGTCGGAGACCCGCCCGACAACTCACGAATCGCAGCGGCGGTCGCTTCATGGGGGACTCCTGCACTGCCATCGAAGCCGGCGCCGCCCGCTCGGCCTTCGGCCGCGTCGAGCGGAGTGAATCCGCGGCTGTTTTTCATATCGACCCTGGCTCCGTTCTGGGCCAGGAATTTGACCACTTCGGTATAGCCTTCACGGGCAGCGCCGAATAACGCGGTCTCGCCGCGATTGTCCGCGGCACTGATATCCAGACCGGCCGCGAGACACAGCTTGATGGTGTCGATGGTCTCTGCTTCGGTTTTATGACGGCCCGTAGCGTCCTCTTCCTTGGTGCCGACGCCGGCGGCGGCCATCAGCGGATTGACGCCGTTCTTGGTGGTGAGCGTGGGATCGGCGCCTTTGGCCAGCAGAAGACGGACCACCTCGACGTCACCGGCTTTGGCGGCGCGCACCAGCGGCGTCGTCCCGGTGGTGAACATGGTGTCCACTCCGCGATCGAGCTTGGTCCGGTAGGGCTGCTGCGTGAGAAGCCGCGGGTTGAGGTTGGAGCCGTGGGCCAGCAGGCTCTGAATCAAATCCATGCTCGCGTGCTGGTTTTCGATTTCGTTTGGCGATGGACGGTTCGAGGCTGGCATCGTATGGAAATCGACTGCGGCGTAAAGCGGTGTCCGGCCGGTCTTGTCGGCCAGATTCGGGTCGGCGCCTTTATCGAGCAGGAAGATGGCGACATCGTAGTGGCCATTGATAGCTGCCGAGAGCACGGAACTGATGCCGTCGGGGTCCTGCGCATTCACGTCCGCGCCTTTGTCGAGCAGGATCCGCGCACATTCCAGGCAGTTCTGGCGGGCGGCAAACATCAGAGGCGTCAAACCGCCTGGCGGCAGCCATTTTTCGCGAGGCTCGGCGGTCACCTGGCGCTCCCACTGCTGGATGGCGGAGCGGGCATTGACGTCAGCGCCGTGAGCGATCAACTCCTGGACCATTTCCGGATGCTGCTCGGCGGCGGCCCACATCAGCGCTGTCTGGCCGCGCCAATTTTCGCGGGCATCAATCGCGGCGCCGTGTGCCAGCAGGACCCTGGCGGCCTCTACATTGCCCGTTCGGGCGACGGTCATCAAGGCAGTCTCGCCCAGAGTTACGGTCGCATTGGCATCGGCTCCGGCGGCCAGAAGTCTTTCGATCATCCGAGCGCCGCCGTTGAGGCATGCCAGATAGAGAGAAGTCACGCCGTAGCGATTGGCAGCCTTGACATCGGCGCCCGCCCGGATCAGACGGTCGGCCATTTCGAGGTCATCTTCGCGCGCGGCGTAATGCAAAGCAGTGGTGCCATCGGGTTCGGCCGCGTTCACATCGGCGCGTTGCTGAATCAGCGCGAACACGCCCGAACGATCGGCCGCTTTGGCAGCGTCCACAACGCGCGTATGGCCGGCGAAGGCGGGCAGTGCGAACGTCAAGAACAAAAGAGCGCGCACGCTCACAGCTCCACCAACTCGCCGGTACTGTCGCCAAGTTTTTCCTGTGTGACGCCGGCTTTGTCCAGAACTGCCAGCAGCAGATTGGTCATGGGCGTGTGGTCCTCACACTTGATGTGGCGGTTACCCTTCAGATGTCCGGCGGCGCCGCCGACGACCAGGTTCGGGAGCGGGAAATGGTTGTGGAGATTGCTGTTGCTCATGTTGCTGCCGTACAGCAGCACGGTGTGGTCGAGCAGCGAGCCATCCCCATCGGACGTGGCTTGAAGCTTCTTGAGGAAGTCCGCGAAAAGCGTGATGTGATAGTTCTGGATTTTCACCAGCTTCTCGATCTTCTCCGGCTTGTTCTGATGATGCGACGTGGCGTGGTGGCCGTCGGGAACGCCGACCTGCGGATACGTGCGGTTGCTGACTTCGCGCGCCACCATAAAGCTGCTCACGCGCGTTACGTCGGCCTGGTACGCCAAGGCGATCAGGTCGTACATCAGACGGATGTGCTCGTCGAATGAGTACGGAATGCCGATCGGTTCGTCAGGAAGCGCGATTTCACTAGCCTGGAATGCAGCCGCCTTTTGGATGCGACGTTCAATTTCGCGGACGTTGTCGAGATACTCGCCCATGGTCGCGCGATCCTTGGGACCGAGTTGGCGCTGCAGGTCGGCGGCATCGCGTGTCACAGCGTCCAGAATGCTGCGATCTTCGTCGTTGCGGGCGGCGCGGTCGGTGGCGCTTCCACCCTGGCCGAACATGCGCTCGAAGACCTTGCGCGGGTTGATCTCCATCGGCATGGGTGTGGTGGGAGTACGCCAGGAGAGCGTATTCATGTAGATGCAGCCGTAGTCGCGATCGCACTCGCCGAGCAGGCCGGAGTGATCTTCGGTAGCAAGTTCGAGCGACGGCAGAGGCGTGTCCTGGCCGATGTGTTGCGCGGCAATCTGGTCCGCGGTGACGCCCGCGTACGCGTCAGCGCCTTGCGTCGGCTTCGGACGCACTCCGCTCAGCCAGGTCGTGGGGCTGAGAGAGTGAACAGCGGTCGTATCCGCAGCCTTGTGGTGCAGACCGCTCACAATATTGAGGCAATTGCGATACGGCTCCAGCGGCTTGAGGATGCGCGAGAATTCGAAATCAGCGCCGGCGGTCTTCGGCGTCCACTGGTCCATGATCGCGCCATGCGGCACGTAAACGAACCCCAAACGAGGCAGCGCCTTCGCGGCTGTCTTGCTCTGCGCCATCAAAGCCGGCGCCATGGCGTCTAGAAACGGCAATGAGAGTGTGATGCCCATGCCGCGGAGGAACGTGCGCCGCGGCAGGTGTTTCTTGGTAATCAGCATTAGTTTCTCCCAGCGCCGCCCGAAACGGCGGCGGCAGACAGCACGGGCTGTCCGACTTGTTTCATCTCGAATGGCGCACTCTCGACGATTCCCATAATGATGGATGAGAACCGGTAATTGTGCGCGGCGGCGTTTTGCGCGATCGTCCGCACAACCGGCATGTCGTAGTATTCCAAACCGCGGCCTAACGCATAGGTCAGCAATTTCTCGGTAAAGGTGCTCACGAACTGCTCAGGGTGGCGCATCAGCGCGCGCCGGAGATCCACCGGCCCGGTGACCTTGGTTCCATCGGCAAGCTGGCCGGACGCGTCGATCGGTCCGGCTTTTTCACGTGTCCGCCACTGACCGGTGGCGTCGAAGTTCTCAAGCGAGAAGCCGAGCGGGTCCATGATCTTGTGACAGCTCGCGCAGGCCGGATTCTGACGGTGCTGCTCCATCAACTCGCGCATCGATTTTGGCTGCGAGCCCTCGCTGTTCTCCTTGAGCGGCGGCACGTTCGGCGGAGGAGACGGAACCGGGGTGCCCAGGATGTTCTCGAGGATCCATTTCCCACGCAAAACCGGCGAGGTTCGATTGGGGTAGGACGTCACCGTGAGCACACTGCCCTGCCCCAGCAATCCGCGCCGCGCGTCGTCCTTCAAAGTCACACGACGGAACCGGCTGCCGTAAATATTAGGGATTCCGTATTGCTTTGCCAGCCGTTCGTTGACGAACGTGTAGTCGGCGTTCATCAAATCCAGAACGCTACGGTCCTCGTGCAGGATGCTGTCGAAGAACAGCTCGGTTTCGATGTCGAAAGCCTTCCGGAGATTGTCGTCGAAATTGGGGAACTCGCCCTGATCGCGCATCGTCGCCGGCAGGTTTCGCAAGAACAGCCATTGGGCGGCGAAATTGTTGACCAGGGCGTCGGCGCGCGGGTCGGCGATCATGCGGCGCACCTGCTGTTCGAGGACTGACGGATTTCGCAGTTTGCCCTGCTCCGCGACGGCCAAAAGCGCATCGTCGGGGATGCTGCTCCACAGGAAGAAAGACAACCGGGACGCCAGCTCGAGATCACTGAGGCGATAGTTGTCTCCGGGTTTCAAGTTGGCGGGATCGGGTTCATAGCGGAAGAGAAACTTCGGGTCGGCCAGGATCAAGCGCAGCGCGGTCTCGATTCCGGAATCAAAACTGCCCCGGTTCCGACCCTTCTGATAAAAGGTGAGCAACAGCTCAACATCCTTATCGGTCAGCGGCCGGCGGTACGCGCGACGTGCCAAGGTGGATAAGATTTTCCGGGCACAAGGAAGCTCATCTGCCGCCGCAGCGGGACGGCAGGGAAAAATACGCTGGCGGCTGGGTGTCTCGCCCGGTCCGGTTGCCTGAAAGGGCCCGGCAATCTGCACGCGCTCGATCAGCGGCAGGCCGTTCATATTCTGCAGGTCGTGATCTCGCGTGAACGGCTGAAGCGGCTCGTCGGATTCGGCCGAATCGCGGCGCAGAAAGGTGACGACGATGGTGTGCGGGCCGGCTTTGACCGGAACGCGCGTTTTCAGGCGCGCATCGAGTGTATCCCCGGCGACCCCCAGGTTCGTGTCCATCATCTTGTTGTCTTCTTCGCCGCCGACCGGAGCCAGGAAGACGCGCTCGCCATCGATGGTGATTTCCAGTTGATGCGCGAACTCCAGGCCGGTGATGTAGCCGACGATATTGCGCAGCAAGCCGACACTGAACTCGTATTGCGCGTCGAGCGGGAAATTGTGACGGATTCGGATACCGCCGCGGGTGCCGAGCGGCAGGCCTTCAATGTGGTCGTCCTGCGGGAGATCCGGCGGGAGCTGATAGACCTGACTGACCGGCGTCATCTTCATGTCGCCGACAGCGAGCTTGCTGATTTGACGCGAAGTAGTCAGATACTGCTCGAGAAGCGAGGGAGAGACTTTGAGGACGTCGGCAATATTGTCGAACCCATTGGCTTCGTCGTCGGCAGGAAGCAGCGCGCTGACATCTACTTCGAGGTCCAGAAGGTCTCGAATCACATTGCCATATTCGGTGCGATTTAAACGGTGAAGCGAGGCGTGACCGGGATTGGGATGGGCGGCCGCATTCTTATCTAACGATGATTCCAAGCCGCCGATGAAGGAATCGATGGCTGCCTGGTCCGGCCGCGGCATGCCTTGCGGCGGCATCATGCCCCCCTTCAGCTTGCGGACGACGTTTTCCCAGACCTCGGCTCCTTCGGCGACGTGGTCGACATCCATCTTGTCGAGCATCAGGCCCGCCGTTTTAAGCCGCTGGTTGTGGCATGTAACGCAGTACCTGTCGATCAAGGCGCGGTTGGGAGTGGGGCTTTGCGCCGCCGCCCCGAAGGCCACCAGGAAAACTGACAGCAACAAGGCCGTCTGTGAGCTTCGGCACAACGCAGACACGTGGGACATTCGTCTTCTTTTACTGGACGCTGAGTCTATCACGGTTGTTACAGGTGGGCAATGTAAGCGCAGATACTACAGGCTTTAGCTAGCGCTTGAGCCGGCGCAGGGCCTGTGTGCACTCCTCGATGCGAAGGAGAAATGCCGTGGCGAAGTAAACGATGCCGTAGGGAATCAAAATTACGACCGCGGCGATTTCTGGCCGCGGCGTTCCGATCGAGAGCTTGATGGCCCAGGCGACCGCGGCGGCTACAGCCGCCGAAAACCAGAGTTTAGCCGTGAGGGAGACGGGCAGGCCGGTCCGGCCAATGCGCCTGTTCAGCGTCCGGCGGAGCAGCGTGAATTCCACCCAGCCGGCGATGCCGGCCGACGCGGTCAATCCGGCGACGCCCCAGCGGCGCTCGATTCCCAGCCAGACCGGAAGGGGAAACGCGCAGAGATACCCCAGTCCGGTAGTCAGCGCGACGCGGATGACCGCGTAGCGCAGCGGCGTGCGCGTGTCGCGAAGCGCATAGTACGTCGATGAGTAGAGTCGGCCGAGCGTGGAGGCCAGCAGGCCGACCGCCGAGCCGGCCAGAATTCCCCAGACATAAACGGCATTGGCGCGCGTGAACCGGCCAGTCACCAAGAGGCCGCCTGTGATAACGTCCCCCAGTGCGAGAAACGCCATGGCGGACGGGACGATGAAGAAAGCGATCTGGCGCAATCCGCGGTTCAGACGGTCGCGCAGATAGCCGGCCACTTCGGCCTGCTCGCCAAGAATGCTCGACATAGCCGGAAGCTCCGCCGCCGAGACTGACATGCCGAACAGGCTGACCGGCAGCGTATAAAGCAATTGAGCATTACTCAAACCGGTGACCGCTCCAGTCGGAAGCCAACTCGCCATCCAGACGTCCACATAAGCGCTAATCTGCACGACGCCGCGGCTGAAGAACACCGGAAGAAAGTTGCGCATCACCTCGCGGACGTGAGCGGAGGTCGCGTCGAAGCGCACCCGCAGCCGCCTGACTAGTCTCAACACCGACGGAAGTTGAACCGCAAATTGCAGGCCGCTGCCGGCCACCGAACCCCATGCCAGCGCCACCGCAAGATCGGATAAATTTCTGCTACCTCCCAGCCCGACCAGCGTCCCGATCATGACCAGGTTCCAGGCGACCGGCGCTGTATAGGACATGAAGAAGCGGCGGTGACTGTTCAAAATGCCGAGGCACCACGCCGACATCGCAAGCAGGCCAGCCCCCAAAAACAGGATGCGAACGAGCTGGATGGTGAGCTCACGTGTGGCGCCTTGATAACCCGCGGCGATCAGGTCGATGAAATAGGGTGTGGCGAGTACGCCAATCAATACGATGATTGAAACGACCAAGGCCAACATCGCCGCCACGGCGCCGGCCACCCGCCCCGCCTCTTCCTCGTCCTTTTGCGCGAGCAGCCGCGCGTAGACCGGAATGAACGACGCCGAGAGCACTCCTTCGCCAAACAGCGTTTGGAGGAAGTTGGGGATTCGGAAGGCCGAGTTCCAGGCGTCGGCGGGGCCCGTAACCAGCCCGAAGTAGTGGGAAAACACCCGCGTGCGAACCAGCCCGACCAGGCGCGTGACTAGAATACCGAAAGCCACCAGAAACGCGTGTCTTCCGGTGCTCTCCCGCTGGCCCGGTTTTGCCACTAGGCCAGTCTCTCCAAAACCGCGCTGGTCACTGCCTCGGTGCTGCTCTTACCGCCGAGATCGGGCGTGCGGAACTTTCCTTCGGCCAGCACCGCGGCCACGGCCGATTCCACCTCCCCTGCGGCCGCGGTCATTTCAAGATGGTCGAGCATCAGGGCCGCTGTGAGAATCGCGGCCAGCGGATTCACCACTCCTTTGCCGGCGATATCGGGCGCCGAGCCGTGCACCGGCTCAAACATCGAAGGGAAGCGCCGTTGCGGATCGAGGTTCGCGCTGGCCGCCAGCCCCATGCTGCCGATGATCCCCGCCGCGAGATCGCTGAGAATGTCGCAAAACAGGTTCGAGCCCACCACTACGTCGAAGCTTTCGGGCCGCCGCACAAAATTCATTGCCGCTGCGTCCACCAACAGTGATTCTGTTTCGACGTCCGGGAATTGAGAAGCCACTTCCTGGAATGTGCGGTCCCACAGCACCATGCTGTAACCTTGCGCATTCGATTTGGTAATCGAGGTGACGCGCTTCTTCTTATTGCGCTTCACCGCCAACTCAAAGGCGTATTTGACGATGCGCTCGATTCCGCGGCGAGTAAAAACCGACGTCTGAATCGCGACCTCCTCCGGCTGGTGTTGGTACAGAAAGCCGCCGACCTGCGCGTACTCGCCTTCGGTATTCTCGCGCACTACGACAAAATCGATCTCGCCGCCCTGGCGTCCGGCCAACGGTGAAGGTACGCCGGGGTAGAGGTAGGCCGGTCGCACATTGGCATACTGATCGAACGCGCGGCGGATCGGCAGCAGGAGGCCGTTGAGCGTCGTGTGGTCCGGGACGCGCGGATGGCCGACGGCGCCAAGATAGATGGCGTCGCACGGCTGCAGCAAGTCAATGGCGCCGGCCGGCATCATGCGCCCCCAGCGGAAATAATGTTCGGCGCCCCAATCGAAATCCTGGAACGCGAAATTGACGCGGTACTTACGCCCGATCTGCTCCAGAATGCGTTTGCCTTGCGGAATCACTTCGGTGCCCACACCGTCGCCGGCGATTACCGCAATCGTGAAGGTCGTCATTGGCCGAACACAATTTTAGCGCTGCACCATCCGGCAAGACTTACCTCACCGCAAGGGGAAAACGGCTGGTGGAGGGTGGGACGATGCCGTTCATCCGGGCGTAGGGGACGAGCTGGCCATAATGATCGGCGATGTGCCAGACAGCGGTGACGGCGAGCCCCAACTTGGTGTTCGGGCCCTGGTAAGGTCCATCGACGCGGGCCAGCGCATTTTCCGCCGTGATGGTAGCCAGCACGCGGCTGCCGTATTGGAAGGAATCGCGCAAGTATTGAAGGAGTTCCGCCTTCGTTGCAGCCTTCGAAGGCCCGCCTCTCTCGCAGTGCTCGGGTGGGGTCTTGCCTTCAATCTCGTTGAAGAACGCAAACTGGCCACAAGCAACGTGCTTGATCTGCTCGCCAAAAGAACGCACGCCGTCAAAGTTGCCGGCGGTAGGAACGAACGAGTATTTATTCTCCGGTACTGCCTCGGCGAGCGAAAGCAGTTCGCTCTCCGTATACTGAAGCATGCGCGCGACGCTGTCGGAGATGGTTTTCGGCGGTTCGGCTGGTTGCGCAAGAACAGGAATGCTCCAGAGAGTCAACAAGGTAATCGCGAACGCGAGTTTCACGGGCGCCTCCTTTATAGGTGAGGATAATTCATCGCGCGAGCGGATTTTTCGCCGGTCGGCAGGCCGGAGGTCCGCCCCACAGGGCCGCGCATTCCGAGGATTCCGGCGCTACAATGAAGCCGGGAAAGGGGGAGGACATGCTTGCCATAACCGCCGATAGCGCCGCGGTCCGTTGGGACGCCAAGAAGAAGAATTGGGTTGCCAGCATCAAAGTGGGCGCGGAAGTCATCCGACGTTCCCCGGACCATGCGATCGCGCAGAATGCGTCCGATGACGTGCTCACCGGCTGGGTCATCCAAACGGCGAAGGACGAAGGCTACGAGATCACTCCCAATCGCGTGCACATCGAGCGCTGAGGCTCCTACACGGCCCAGGAAGAATCGGCCGTAGCAGGCAATCTTCTGCCACCGCGAGCCCATGAGCGCATCAGGGGCAGCCGGAAACCATCCACTAGGGCCTGCCAGGCGGCTTCAATCAGATCGGCGGAAACTCCGGCGGTGGTCCAGCGCTCGCCCGACTCCGACCATTCCACCGAGACCCGGCGTCGCGCCGTGCTGCCTTGTGCCGGTTGCAGCGTATGCACCTGATAGTCTGTGACCCGAACGGCCCCAATTTCCGGGTATAGCGCGAACAGACACTGGCGCAGGCTGCGCTCCAACGCATCAAGCGGGCCAGTGCCTTCCTCGGATTCGCAGCGAACCGCCTCACCCGCCCGTATCGTCGCGGTAGCGACGGTTACACCTTCACCGTAGAGCGCGAAATGGCTGGACACCTCGTAACGCTCGGCTTCGAACGGGCGCTGGTCGGGCGAGAGCGCTTCGCGAACCACCACTTCGAGCGTCCCATGCGCCGTCCGGAGATCGTATCCCATCGATTCCAGCAGACGAATCCGGTCGAGCACCGCCTGGCGCTCGCGCGACTTCAGTCGCGCGCACAACCGGTCGTCGAGGGAATGGAGCAGCGCCTCCGGATCGGGGGGAGTTGGCCGGCCCGGCACGACGCGGCCGGTATCGGCAATGAAGCGGGCAACACCGGGCATCGACTCCAAGTTGTCGGCCCCAATGACCGTATGGCCGAGCTTGTATTCCAGATTCGCGATCACGGAACAGAGATTGGCGCTGCCGCCGCGCAGCCTCGAGGCCGCTAGCGAACCCTCGATGTGAGTAAAGCCCTGTTCGACAGCTTCCAGTGTGTTGGCGCAGGCCAGTTCGTGATCGTCGTGCGCGCGAATTCCCAGGACGCCATCAAAACGCTTTCGGATCTCTAGGCAAACTTCGCGAACCACGTGGGGCAGGCTGCCACCCCCGGAATCACACAGGCAGAGCACGTCGGCTCCCGCACCCTTGGCGGCCTCCAGCATGCGAGCCGCGAAGTGCGGATCGGTGCAGTAGCCATCGAAAAAATCATCGGCGCGGAAGATGACAGAACGGCCCTGCGATTTGAAATAGGACACCGCCTCCTGGATTCGACGGCAATACTCCTGCAGCCCGACGGGGCCGGCGTGCCAGTAGCAGCCGGAAATTGCGACAACCGGGGTTTCGACGGCCACGACCGATTGGACGCTCGCGTCGCGGGCCAGATCTTCCCGGATCGTGTCCATACGCACCGATGCGACGAGACGAGCGTGCTTCAACCGGCACTCCTTCGGCGCGCGCTCGAAGAACTCCCGGGCGCGGCGGTCGGCGGCGGGCGCTCCGGCATCCACATAATCGATGCCCAAACGATCGAGCCGCCGGACAATCGCAAGCCGGTCTTCGGCAGTGAAGATCAGACCCTGCCGCTCGGGATCGTGACCGAGTGTGTGGTCCAGAGCCGAGACTCTCATTTCGTCACCTCCTGTTTTACTGCCTCCCGTCCCTGCGCCAGTGCAGCCAGGTCGATGTCGAGCCATTTCTGGCTCCGCACCAGCCGCCGCAGCACGCCGGGAACCTGACGGTCAAAAGGAATATGAGCCGCCTCGAGCAATGCGCCGAGCATTGCGATGTTCCCCGCACGGGCGCCGCCCAACGCATCGGCCATCTCGGTGAAAGGTGCGGCGATCACGCTGACGTCGGGGCGGCAGCAATCCGGCGGGCACACCGTTCCGTTGTAAAGCGCCAGCCCTTGCGGCTCCACTGTAGGCAGAAATTTGCGCCACGACGGCTCGTTTAACGCCAGCAATACGTTGGGCCGCGCCACCAGCGGCGACGCGATCGGCCTGCTGGAGATGCGCACGTGGCAGTTCGACGTGCCCGAGCGCATCTCCGGCCCGTATGAGGGCAGCCATGACACCTGCAAACCCGCAGCTAGCCCAGCTTCCGCCAATACTTCTCCCAACAGCAGCACGCCCTGTCCGCCAAATCCGGCGACCTTGACCGCCAAATCAATCGAGCCGCTGCCGGCGCCGCCCGGCTCCAGGCCTACCGAATCTCGTGCGAGTCCCAGAATACGCGGAATCTCTTCGATCGACGGCGTCTCGCTGGGTTTGGGACGCACCGGCGCTTCTTTTGTCCGGTCGCGCACCACGCCCAGCGGAAACTCCTTCGTCATCTCCTCGAGAACCCATCGTTGCGCCGCCACTGGTTCCATCTTCCAGATCGTCGGACACGGCGAGAGCACTTCCACCAGCGAAAACCCCTGGCCGCGCATCTGCACTTCCAAAGCACGCTTCACCGCGCGCGCCGCCCCCATGATCTGCTTGTTGTTCCCGAGAGCCACGCGCTCCAGGTAGATTGGAGCGTCCAATGCGTTCAACAGTTCGCAGACTTTGATCGGATTGCCTTCGTTCCAAAAGTTGCGGCCGAACGGAGAGGTTGTGCTCTTTTGGCCGACGAGCGTGGTCGGCGCCATTTGCCCGCCCGTCATCCCGTAGATCGCGTTATTGACGAAGAAGACTGTGATGTTTTCGCCGCGGTTCGCGGCGTGCAGGATCTCGGCTGAGCCGATCGCGGCCAGGTCGCCGTCTCCCTGGTAGCTGATGACGATGCTCTCCGGACGCGCACGCTTCACCCCGGTCGCCACCGCCGGCGCTCGCCCGTGCGCCACCTGCACGTTACCGACGTCGAAGTAGTAATACGCAAACACCGAGCAGCCGACTGGACTGATCAGAATCGTGCGGTCCTGGATGCCCAGCGCGTCGATCGCCTCCGCCACCAGCTTATGCACGATGCCGTGCCCACAGCCGGGACAGTAGTGGGTCTGGTGCTGCAACTCCCCTTTGCGCTCGTAATGATCGTAGAAACTCCGCGGCTTTCCATGCAGGACAGCAAATTCAGACATGCACCACCTCCGGCTTTCGAACATGCTTCAGCAGCGCGTCACGGACAAATGCCAGAACCGCATCACTCGCCGGCACGTTCCCGCCCACCCGGCTGTAGAATTCCACGGGGCAGCGGCCTTCAAGGGCCAGACGGACGTCGTCGATTAGTTGGCCCGTGCTCATCTCGACGACCACAAACGCGTGCGCGTGTCCGGCGAGCCGCTGGATCTCGGCTATCGGAAACGGGTACAGCGTGACTGGCCGCAGCAAACCCACCCGCAGCCCTTCCGCTCGCGCGGATTCCACCACCTCTTTCAGGACCCGCGCGACAATTCCGTAGCCCACCAAAACGATGTCGGCGTCCTCGATCTCACGCGCTTCAAACCGGATCTCCTCCTGCTCGGCGCGTTTGTATTTCGCGTCCAACTTGAGCACGTGCGCTTCGAGAACGTCCGGCTCGAGATAAATCGAAGTCACCAGGTTGGCGCGGGTCTCGCGCGTGCCGGTCACAGCCCACGCGGCAGCCGGAGGAATGGTTTGCGCTTCCGGAAACGCGACCGGCTCCATCATCTGTCCGATGAATCCGTCGGCCAGCACCACCACGGGATTGCGGTACCGGTCCGCGAGATCAAAGGCCAGCCTGGTGAGATCGCACATCTCCTGCACCGAATCCGGCGCCAGCACCAGCGTCCGGTAATTACCGTGGCCGCCGCATTTGACGATCTGGTGATAATCGCTCTGCTCGGGCGCGATGTTGCCGAGACCGGGCCCGCCGCGCATGATGTCGGCGACGACGCATGGAAGCTCCGAACCCGCCAGGTAGCTGAACCCCTCTTGCATCAGGCTTAGCCCCGGGCCGCTCGATGCCGTCATGCTGCGCACCCCAGCCGACGCGGCGCCGTAAATCATATTGATCGCGGCCACCTCGCTTTCGGCCTGTACAAACACGCCGCCTGCCTGCGGCATATAGAGCGCCGCAGCTTCCGCAATCTCGCTGGCCGGAGTAATCGGGTAGCCGTAATAGGCCCGGCAGCCCGCCAGAATTGCCCCTTTGACGATCGCTTCGTTACCCTTAATCAGCTCCTTGCGCATATCCCGGGCTCCTCTCTTGTGCGGCTCTTACGCAGCCAGCGGCCGCGGCGCCTCCGCTTTTATCCGCCACACCACGATCGCGCCCGGTTCCGGACACGCGAAGAAACAGATGCCGCATCCGGTGCAGCCCTCGCCCAGGTACGTCACCGGATGATAGCCATAGCGGTTCAAGTAGGAAGCGAGCTGCAGCACTTTGGGCGGACACGCCTCCACGCACAGCCCGCAGCCTTTGCACTCCTGCGAATCCAGATCCAGACGTCCGCGGTCGGCGGCTTTCATATCTCCCTCCCCCACAGCCAATACGCGTACTCGGCTTCTTCGAGGTCCTCCCACACGGGCTCGAAGCCGAATTTCAGCAGCCCGTGGCGTGCGCCGAGATTGTGAGTGTTGATAAAGACCGAAATCCGTTGGAAGCCGGCCTCCTTCGCGTGTTTCAGCGCGTCGCGCACCAAGATCGTTGCCACGTGCTGCCGGCGGAAATTCTGATGCACGAAGCACATCAATTCGGCCGAATCGTTGTCGATCGCCAGCAGCGCCAGATGGCCGACCAACTTGTCGTCAACAAACGCCACCAGGTTGAGCGAGTCCAGCAAGGTGCTGAGCCATTCCTGCCGCCGCACCGGGTCGGGCGACGGCAGTCCGAGAGCGCCCCCGAGCGGCTCGAATGTCGCATACATCTGCGCCAACCGCGGCTGATCCTCCGCCTCCAGCCGCCGCACCGCGACTTGATGAGCGGTTTGAACCGGCATAAATCCTCCTAACCCACGAACGCGGGCTTGCGGTCGAGGTAATGAACCTTGGCCGCGAAATCACTCAACTCGTCGCGGAACCTGGGATGCGCGATGGCAATCAGCGCCTCAGCCCGCTGCCGCAGCGTCTTGCCGTGCAGGTAAGCGACCCCGTATTCCGTTACTACGTAATGCACATCGGCGCGCGTGGTCACCACACCGGCACCGGCATCGAGCACGGGCACGATCCGCGAGATGGTCCCGTCCTTCGCGGTCGAGGGCAACGCGATGATCGGTTTGCCGCCCTTGGACCGCGCCGCGCCCCGAATGAAATCCAGTTGGCCGCCAAAACCGCTATACGGGCGCGTTCCGATCGAATCCGAACAGACTTGTCCCGTCACATCGACCTGAATCGCCGAGTTGATCGCAATCATCCGCTCGTTCTGCGCGATCACGAACGGATCGTTCACGTATTGCGTGGGGTGCAATTCAAAGATCGGGTTTTCATGCATGAACCGGAACAATTTCTCGGTGCCGAGCACAAAACCCACAACCACTTTGCCCCGATGCAGCGTTTTCCCCTCACCGTTGATGACACCGGCTTCAATGAGTGGAATCACGCCGTCAGAGCACATCTCGCTGTGAATCCCGAGATCACGCTTGTCTCCGAGGCAGGCCAGCACGGCGTCCGGAATGCCGCCGATTCCCAGTTGCAACGTGGCGCCGTCCGGAATCAGCGATGCCACGTGCTCGCCGATCCGGGCCTGCAGTTCCGTGTATGGCTCAGGCTTTAGTTCCAGCAACGGCCGGTCGCTCTCGACGATCGCGTCGACTTTGCTGACGTGCACAAACGAATCGCCATACACCCGCGGCATACGGCGGTTCACTTCGGCGATGACGCGCCGGGCGCACCGGGCGGCGTTCAGGGTGCAATCGACCGCAACCCCCAGGCTCATGTAGCCGTATTCGTCGGGCGGCGAGAGTTGCACCAGCGCAACATCGATCGGCAGTGCGCCGGAGCAAAACAGCTCTTCGATTTCACCGAGCATGATGGGGGTGTAATCGGCCCGGCCGGCTGCCACTGCCTCGCGCACATTGGCGCCCATAAATAGCGAATTGTGGCGAAAATGGCCGTCATATTGCGGCAGTGTGTAGTCCGCCTTGCCGAAAGTGAGCAGGTGCAGGATTTCAACGTCGTGCAGAGACGGGGCGCGCCTGAGCAGCGCCTCGGTGAGTACCGTCGGTACCGCGCATCCCTGGTGCACAAAAACGCGATCTCCGGACCGAATAACGCCCAGCGCCTGATCCGCACGGGTGAGCTTCTCCCGGTATAGCTCGCCAGGACTCAGCACCAAGCACCTCCTCGGCGTGGAGCTTATCCCCGCCTGCTCTAATTATATCCATAATTCGGACTTTCAGGCCTGTAATTAGATAGTAGGGCGCTCAAGCGGCTGTACTAGCCCGGCCATGTGAGGCCGCGGTACCTGCCGGCGCCTTTACGCCGCGTGGTGCATGAAGAAGCCGATAATCGTCTTTCCGTCTTCAATCTTTCCGGATCGGATCAGGTCCCCGACTTCGCGCTGGGTGAACCAGCGGCTCTCAATGCGCTCATCCTCCATGGGAGTGGCCTCTCCCTTGGTGAGATCCGTCGCCAGAAAGATGGTCATTTTCTCGCCGACGTAGCCGGGACTGGGAAAGAAGCTCACGAGCTTCTTCCAGGTGCGCGCTTTGTAGCCGGTCTCTTCCGCCAACTCGCGTTTGGCGGCCTGTAGCGGCTTCTCGCCAGGATCGAGCTTGCCGGCCGGAAGCTCCCACAAATATTGCCCCGCCGGCAAGCGGTATTGCCGCACGAGCAGAATTCGTTTGCGGTCATCTACGGCCATCATCACGGCCGAGCCCAGGTGCCGCACTACGGCCCGCTTGATTTTGAAGCCGCTCTTGTTGTCGACGGCGCGTTCTTCGGTGACTCGAAACAGACTGCACTTGTAGACTTCCCGGGAAGAGGTGATTTTCATGATTTTCTTTGAAGCGCGGCCGCGAACTCGTCCTCCGGCAGCGTGTTCAGGATGTCCGACGGGTTCAGCCACCCGCGCCGGGCCGTGATCACGCCATAGCGCATGCTCTTAAGATGCTTCGGGTGGTGGGCGTCGGTGGAAATGGTGAACTTCGCGCCCTTGGAATGCGCGGCGCGGATCATGGCGCCGCTCAGATCGAGCCGTTCTGGGCTGGCGTTAATCTCGAACCAGACGCCGCGGCGGACGGCCTCAGCAACCACGCGATCGAAATCGAACGGATAGGAATCGCGCTGCAGCAGAAGACGGCCGGTCGGATGGCCCAGAATGCGCAGGTGCGGACATTCGAGCGCGCGCAGCAGCCGATCGGTCATTTCGGCTGCCTCCAGATTCATATGGCTGTGAACGCTACCGATAACGAGGTCGAGTTCGGCGAGCGCATCATCGGCCAGGTCGAGCGCGCCGTCGCGCAGGATGTCGCATTCGAGTCCCGAGAAGATCCGGATGCCCAGCCCGCCGCGGTTCAGTTCACGCACCTGCCGGGCGAACGCGACAGCTCGGGCTTCATCGAGGCCGTTGGCCATGGCGAGCGCCTTGGAATGATCGGTGATCGCGATGTACTCGTAACTCATCTCGCGCGCGGCCGCAGCCATTTCCTCGAGTGTGGCCCGGCCGTCCGTCTCCGTCGTATGCATGTGGAGATCGCCGCGAATGTGCTTCATCTCGACCAGTTCGGGAAGTTTGCCCTCCGCCGCTGCCTCAATTTCCCCACAATTTTCGCGCAGTTCGGGAGGAATCCATCGCAGGCCTAGCGCGTCGTAGATTTCCGCTTCGGTCGCGCCCGCGATGCGCGTTTCGTCTTCAATCCGGTACAGCCCGTACTCGCTCAGCTTGAGCCCCATCTTCACGGCGCGGGTTCGGATCGCAACATTGTGATCCTTGCTGCCGGTGAAATACTGCATCGCGGCGCCGAAGCTCTCGAGCGGCAGCGCACGCACATCCACCTGTAATCCTTCGCGTCCGACTTTGGCGCTGGCCTTGTTCTCGCCGCGGCCGAGCACTTCGTCGACCCGCGGATAGGTGACGAACCGTTCGAGCACCGGCATCGGATCGGGCCCGGTTACCAGTAAATCCAGATCGCCCACGGTTTCGCGGCCGCGGCGCAGGCTGCCCGCGGGCGTGACCGCTTCTACCCCGGGTACCTGCCGGAACACCTCCGTCAGCTCGGCGGCAATGTTTTCTGCGTAGCTCAATAGATAGCGGCCGGTGCGCTGCCGGTACTGGCTGATCGATCGGAGCACCTTTTCTTCGAGCTTGGCGCCCATGCGCGGCAGTGCGCGCAGCTTCTGCTCGACGCAGAGCCGCTCGAGCTCGTCAATCGTGCTCACCCGGTAGTGCTCAAATATGAGTGCGATGCCTTTGGGCCCGAGTCCCTGAATCTTCAAGAACTCGAGCGCGGTCGGCGGAAATTTCTGAAGCAGCACGTCGCGGCGTTCGCACGAGCCTCCTTCGACGATCTCGCGCAGCACGACGGCGAGGCCTTTGCCGATTCCTGGAATGTCTGTGACTTTGCGCTCGGCATCGCGCAAGATGTCTTCGATGCGCTCGGGATAGCCTTCGACCGCCGTCGCTCCGTTTCGATAACTCCGAATCCGAAACGAGTCTTCGCCGGCGATCTCCATCAGGTCGGCTGTCTCCCACAGCAGGCGCGCGATTTCCCGATTCTCCACTCTCGATTCACATTGTAAGCGGTTATGCTGGAGTTCGATGCCCGAGGGTTCGTACTTGTACTGCGACGTGAGCCTTCCGGTGCCGCTTGACCAGCCGTTTACGTATGCGCTGCCGGAAACGTTGCGGCATCGTGTGCGGGCGGGCAGCCGTTTGGTGGTTCCGTTCGGACCGCGCAAGCTCACGGGCGTGATTCTCAGCTGCCACGACGAGCGGCCCCAAGTGGCGGCTCGCGAGGCGCTGCGCCTGCTCGACGCCGAGCCGGTGCTCGATTCGGGACTGCTCGCGCTCGGCCGGTGGATCGCGAACTACTATTGCGCGCCACTCGGCGAAGTACTGCGGGGAATGCTGCCGCTCTCGGCGGAAATCCGCCGCGGCAAGGTGTGGTCGCTGACGGATGCGGGCCGCGACGCCGCGCGCCAACTCCTGCTCGATTCTTCTCCCGATGACCCGGCAACGCAGGTCTTGCGCCTGCTCGAAAAACGGCCGCTCTCGTCTGCGTATCTGAACCGCACTCTGCCGCTCGCCGACAAAGCCATTCGCTCGCTCGAACGCCGGGGCTTTCTGATCGGGGAAGAAGTGCAAAAGGAGCGCGACCCGCTTCGCGCTCCCGCAGAACGATTACGGGTAGAACTGGCCGGGCATGCCGAAAATGGGCATCGGAGCAAGGCCGAACGGGAGCTGCATGCATTCCTGGAGCTCCATCCGGGATCGCACAATCTGAAAGACCTCGAAGGCGTGGTCAAGAACGCGAGCGCCGCGGCCCGCTCCCTGGCCCGAAAGCGGGCAGTCACCCTCAAGCCCGAGCCGGTCGAGATGCGGTTCGGCCCTGTGCGCGCGCGGCACCTCCTCAATCCCGCGCAGCAGGCGGCCTTCGAGCAGATTCGCTCGGCCGTCGAAAGCCGGAAATTCCACGCGTTTTTGTTGAATGGCGTCACCGGATCGGGCAAGACGGAAGTCTATCTGAACGCCATCGAGGCCGTGCTGGCGCAGGGCCGCGGGGCGCTTCTCCTGGTTCCGGAAATCGCGTTGACGCCGGCCATGGCCGGGCAGTTCTTCTCGCGCTTCCCCGACCGCGTGGCGATTCTGCACAGCGCGTTCTCCGATGTGGAACGTATCGACCAGTGGCGCCGCATCCGTTCGGCCGCGGCCTCTGTCGTGGTCGGGACGCGCTCGGGCGTATTCGCGCCTGTGCGCGATCTCGGCCTCATCGTGGTCGATGAGGAGCACGACGGCAGCTATAAGCAGGAGGAGACTCCCCGCTACAACGGACGCGATGTCGCGGTGGTGCGCGCACAGGCGGCAGGCGCTTGCGTGGTGCTTGGCTCCGCCACCCCGAGCCTGGAGAGCCGGTATAACGCGCAGTGCGGCAAATATACGCTGATCGAGCTTCCCGCCCGGATCGAACAGCGTCCCATGCCGTCGGTCGAGCTGATCGACACGCGCCAGGAGTTCCTCGAAACCCGCCGGCAGGCGACGTTTTCTCGAAAGTTGCTCGAAGCGCTGGGCGCGCGCCTGGAAAACGGCGAGCAGGCCATCATCCTGCTCAACCGGCGCGGATTTTCGAGTTTCGTCGCGTGCCGCTCTTGCGGCGAGCGGATCCAGTGCATCAACTGTTCGGTCACCCTGACCTTCCACAAACGCGACCGCCGGCTGCTCTGCCATTACTGCGGGTACGCGCAGAAGCCGCCCACCGTCTGCCCGCGCTGCGCCGGCGAGCACATTTACTTTCTGGGGCTCGGCTCCGAACGCGTTGAGGAGGAACTGCACCGCGAATTTCCGACAGCGCGCATCGCCCGGCTCGACCGCGACACGGTGACCGGAAAGCGGCAGTACGAAATCATCTTGCATGGATTTCGCGAAGGCGACTACGACGTGCTGGTGGGAACCCAGATGATCGCCAAAGGCCATGACATTCCGAACGTCACACTGGTAGGCGTCATCTCGGGGGACACCGGGCTGGGGATGCCCGATTTTCGCGCCGCCGAGCGGACCTTTCAACTGCTCACGCAGGTGGCCGGACGAGCCGGACGCGGGGCCGCGCCGGGAACGGTCCTGATCCAGACCATCAATCCCGACCACTACGCGATCCGGCTGGCGGCCGCCCAGGACTACCCGGCCTTCTATGAAAAAGAGCTGGCCTTCCGGCGCGCCATGCATTATCCGCCGTTCAGCGCCATGGGCAACGTGTTGGTGCGCAGCGAACACAAAGAGATGGCGTTGCGCATGAGCACCGAACTGGCGCGCCTGATGACTCCGCCGCCGGAAAAATTGCGCGTTCTGGGGCCGGCCGAAGCGCCCGTGCCGCGCCTGCACAACGAGTACCGCTACCAGTTTCTGATCAAGGCCGCCAGCCGCAAAACGCTCAACGCACTCCTCCAGCGAATTCGTTGCTTCGCCTTGGAGCACAAGTGGGGCGCGACCGCGCTCATGATCGACGTCGATCCCCTGAGCCTGATGTAGCGGCCGTGAGGCCAGGGTTCTACTCCTTGAAAAACTCGCGCACCTCCGCGAACGCCGCCTCCGCATCGCGGCCGGGCGGGCGTTCCACTACCCGGACTTCGAGCCGGAGCGACGGGTGAACCGTTTTCGAGCCTTGCAGACAAACGTATTTCCCCGAAAGGTGCTCCTCGATAAATTGAGGCTTCAGCGTCGCGGCGTCTGCCGGCGGGCCGATCGAAATAAATTCCTCTTCGCTCCAGCGGCCACACACGACTCCGTCCGCCACGCAATTCCGCAACCGGCGTGTGAATGCTCCTGCCAGTTCATGCGAAACGTCCCGGCCGTACTCGGTCGCGGCGCGACGGATCCCATCGACTCGCAACAGCAGCAGGAACCCTCCATCCCACGCGTCGAGAATGCGTTTCTCCATTTCGGCCCGATTGAACAAATGCGTTAAAGCATCCAGAGCCGCGGCATTTTCCAGGCATTCGATGCGCTGGTGCAGCGACCGGATCTCGACGAGAAACTGCGACACCGTCAACTGGTGCTGTTTGCGAATGTTTTCCGCATTTTGTTCAATGTTTTCCGTCGCCGTGACCAGCTTCGAACGTACGGCGTCCAGGCTATCGGCCGCGGCGATCTCGCGCAGCAGCTTGACCGCCTGGCGAAGGCGCGTTTCCGAGTCCCCTTCGGCCTGGCTGAGCGTGTTGAAGATGTCCTGCAAGGCGTTAGCCGTGTGCGCCAGCTCCTGCCGCAGTTTGTTCAGGTATTGAGATGCTTTGTCCCGATAATCCCGCAACAAGCTGCGTAGAGTGGCACGGCTTTCGTCCAGAACCTCAGCCTCGCCGCACGCCACTTCGTCCGCAAGCCCCTTCAAGTGCAGGCGGTGGGCGGGAGTGAACGACTCGTCCAACTCAACCGCGTATTGCGCCATATTCTTGATGGCCAACACGTAGCAGTCAAGCGCCTGGCGATAGGGTAGGTCACCGCCGTTTCCAAGGCCTGTCTGCTGCACGGTGCTCATCCACGTTGCTTATCGGCCAGCCGGAAGCAGATCCCCGGCCGCAACCAGCTTTTGCATAAGCGGCCAACCGATGGCCGGCTATTTCGTTGCAGGATTTTGCTAAAATTGGGTTTATCCCTTTCATGTCAAAGCCTCGAATCGATGCTTCGGAGCGTCTGATTGTTGCCCTGGACCTACCCAATGTGTCCGCCGCCCGTGAAATGGTTCGGGTGCTCGAAGGCGCCGCGACCTTCTATAAAATCGGCTTGAGCCTCCAGCTTGCGACCGGAGTGGATGACCTCATCCGAAGCCTCATTCGCGACGGCAAAAAGGTATTTCTCGACTACAAGTACTACGATGTCCCGGAAACCTTGAAGAAGGCGGTGGCGAGAGCCGCAGAAACCGGGGCGTCGTTCCTGACCATACACGGATCGAGCAACTTGATTCGCGGCGCCGTCGAGGGTCGAGGGAGCAGCGAGTTGAAACTCTTCACGGTCACCGTCCTCACCAGCATGGATGCGGCCGACATCGCAGAAATGGGGTACACGCAGCACACCGTGGAAGAGTTGGTCCTGTTCCGGGCACAAAAGGCACTTCAGGCGGGGTGCGATGGTGTGATTGCATCCGGCCATGAGGCCCGCAGGATTAAAGAGATCTCCAACGATCGGCTGCTGGTCGTGACACCCGGAATTCGCGACGACGACTCGCCAAAGGATGATCAGAAGCGCCGCGTTACCGCCAAGAACGCCATTCTGGCGGGAGCGGATTATCTCGTAATCGGGCGCCCGATCACGGGAGCGGCCAACCCCCGACCAGAAACCGAACGACTGCTCCGCGAAATGCAGACCGGCTTCGACGAGCGTGAAGGATTCACATCAGCGGGAACCTCAGGCTCGTAAAGCGGAGCCGGCGACAAGATCGCAGGCATTACTCGGCAGCAAATTTACCGACGCGGTAGCATATTTTTGGTGACCGGTGCTGAGATTCCTGCAAAACTCACCGCACGCGCTTGAGCTCTTTTACGCCGGCACAGCCAAAGCCCTAAAGCCGTTCCGCCGCGTCCTGAAAAAGGGCGGCGCAGCGGAGCGGATGTTCGTGCTTTTCGAGAGATGGACCAAGGGCGACGTGTTCGATTGCCGCATGTGCGGCCAATGTGTGCTGCACAGCACCGGCATGACCTGCCCGATGACTTGCCCGAAGGAACTGCGCAACGGGCCGTGCGGTGGCGTCCGGCCGGACGGGCGCTGCGAAGTCCTGCCCGATAAGCCCTGCGTCTGGACTCAGGGCTGGAACCGGTCGCGCGAAATGCCGCTCTATGGCGATGAGTTCTTTCACATCCTGGCGCCGGTCAACCGGCGCTTGAAAGACAGCTCCGCCTGGATCAATCATCTGCATCCCGAGACTCTCCAGCCACCCGCCGGGTGGGAGCAATGAGGTCCGGCTCGCGCCTGGAACAGGTGCTGCGCTCGGGAAAATTCGCCGTCACGGCCGAATTGAATCCACCGGATAGCGCCGATCCCGAAGCCGTGTACGAACGCGCCCGCGTCATTGCGTCTACCTGCGACGCCATGAATGCCACCGACGCCTCTGGCGCGCACGTCCATATGTCCAGCGTCGGCATGTGCGCCCTGCTCACGCGCGCCGGTTACGAAGCAGTGATGCAGGTCTCGTGCCGCGACCGAAACCGCATCGCGATTCAAGGCGACCTGCTCGGCGCCGCCGCCATGGGCGTCCGCAATGTTCTCTGCCTCACCGGAGACGGCGTGCAGGCCGGCGATCAGCCCGAAGCCAAGCCGGTCTTCGATCTGGATTCCACCACCCTGCTGCGCACCGCATGCATCCTGCGCGACAAATCCGAGTTCCTGAGCGGCCGCAAAATCGACGTGGCCCCCAAGCTATTCCTGGGCGCTGCTGAAAACCCGTTCGCGCCCCCCTACGACTTCCGCCCGTTTCGTCTCAAAAAGAAGGTCGAGGCCGGCGCGGATTTCATCCAGACGCAGTATTGCTACGACGTTCCCCGGCTCCGCAAATTCATGGAAGGCGTGCGCAACCTCGGCGTGCACGAAAAAGTGTTCATCCTGGTGGGCGTCGGCCCGGTACGCAGCGCTAAATCCGCCGAATGGATGCGGGCCAATGTTCCGGGCGTCTGGATCCCCGACGAGATCATCGAGCGACTTAAGAAAGGCGGAAAAGGCGAAGGCAAGCGGCTCTGCATCGACATCATCCAGCAGGTCCGCGAGATCCAAGGCGTGGCCGGCGTGCACATCATGGCCTACAAGCAGGAAGAGCTTGTCCCCGAGATCGTTGTCGAAGCCGGCTTGCCGCAGGTGCATCATCCAACGAATGTGACGTGAAGCGCTTATGCCGCCATCAGTGTGGGAATCCAACCTCGAAGAATTCCGTGAGAAGGTGTCGAGCGCCGACACCAGCGTCGCGGCCGTCGCCGTGGCCACCGTCTCCGCCGCTTCCGCGCTCGGGCTCATCGTCATGGTCCTCGAGATCATCGGCAAGCGCAAGGACTTCAAAGGCGACCGGCACCGGCTGGAAGCGCTGGTCGAGGCGGCCCGCGAAGAATCCGACCGGCTGGCGCGCTACGCCGACGAAGATCCCGCCGCCTACGCGGCCTACATGCGCGCGCGACAGCTCCCGAAGAATACCGACGACGAACGCCGCGCCCGCAGTCGCGCGATGGCAGCCGCGCTGCGCCGGGCCACCGATGTGCCGCTCGCGGCCGCGCGCACCGCGGTCGCCGGCCTCAATATTTGCGCCGAAGCCGCCGGAATGGCGAATGGCGCCGTGGCTACCGATCTGGCCGGCGCCGCCATGCTGCTGGCGGGCGCGACACGCGCGATGCTCCTGAGCGTGGACAGCAATCTCGGCGCCCTCGGCGAATCCGAATATGCCGACCAGGTGGCCGCCGAACGCGGAGACCTGGAACAATCCGCCACCCGGCAGGAAATCGCGGTGCGCAAGAGAGTTGCCGCCCTGTGAGGATTCAACGCAGGACTTTCTTGCTGGCCGCCACCGGTGCGCTGCTCCGGGCCGAAGACCGGCCGAAACAGGGCATGACGGTGCGTTCGACTCGCCCCGAGGATCTCGAGATGCCGCTCTCCGGATTCTCCGATTACATCACGCCCATCGAGCACTTCTTCGTCCGCACTCATGTCTATGTGCCTGCCGTTGATGCCAATGCATGGCGGCTAAAGGTCGAAGGCGAAGTCGGCTCGCCACTTACGCTGGCGCTCGACGATTTGAAGAGGATGCCATCCGCGGAATTGGTCGCCGTCGTCGAGTGCGCCGGCAACGGCCGCAGCTTCTATGAACCGCCCCTGCCCGGCGCGCAGTGGTCCACCGGCGCCGTGGGCAACGGGCGCTGGCGCGGCGTACGCTTGACCGACGTCTTGAAACGCGCCGGCATCAAGAATTCTGCGAGCGAAATCCTCTTCGATGGCGCCGACGTCCCACTCGGAACCATGCCCGATTTTCAGCGCTCGATTCCCGTGAAGAAGGCGCTCGACTCCAACACCCTGCTCGCATACGAAATGAACGGCGAGACCTTACCTGTGAAGCATGGCTTCCCACTGCGCGTCGTTGCGCCGGGCTGGGCCAGCGATTCATGGGTCAAGTGGGTCACCGGTATCCGCGTGCTCGATAAAGAATTCGACGGTTTTTGGATGAAGGGCGCGTACCGCCGTCCGCAACGGCCGGTAGCGCCGGGGGCGGCCGTTCCCCTCGACCAGACGCAACCCGTCACCAGCTTGAAGATCAAGAGCATCATCGCCGATCCGCTCGATGGATCGCAGGCGGCGGTGGGAAAGCCGCTTGTAATTCGCGGCGTGGCCTGGAGCGGCGATGCCGGCCCGGTGACCGCCGTCGACGTGAGCGTGGACGGCGGCCGTACGTGGAAATCAGCCACGCTTCATTCCAACCAGCGGACGCAGTTCGGCTGGCGCCATTGGGAATTCCGCTGGACGCCGCTTGATCTGGCGTATTATACGATCCTGGCACGTGCCCATGATGCGGTCGGCAATACCCAGCCTTTCGATCAGGAATGGAATCCCTCGGGCTACTCCTGGAATGTGATTCCGCGCGTCGGCGTCGAGGTCGTCAACGAGCCAGCCGCCAAACCTCAATCTGCGCCGGCGCCAGTTTCCAGTACGAACCCGCCCACTGGGTTCCGCCAGGCCTGCGGCGTCTGCCACGACGATGACATGCTCCGCCAGCAGCGCCTCACGCGCGCCCAGTGGGACCGCGAGATCACGAAGATGACCGGCTGGGGCGCCAAGGTCAGCGACCAGGACCGCCCAGCGTTCCTCGATTATTTGCTCTCGAACTTCGGCCCGCGCCCGCGCGGGCGCTAGCCTTATTTCCCCACCATGTGCACTACATCGCGCTCGCCTTCGGTGCACACGTATTCGCCGATCTCGTCATTGGGATCGAGATCCGCGACGCGCTTGATGATCCACGGCTTCGCGTAAGCGCCGGGATCGTCGATCGTGAATTCGATTTCCAGGTGGCCGAGCTCTGGCCGGCGCACCCGCTCGATGACGTGCATCTTCTCGGTATGCGGATGACCCTGTGGGTCGAGCCAGGTCCGGTCGTTGAACCCGATCGTGTCGACCACGAGCGTGTCGCCTTCCCAGTGGCCGACCGAATGTCCCATCCAAGTCGGGTTCGGGTCCTTGGGATGGCTGCGCCCGTCGAGATACACCGTCCGATGGCTGGGGATGTCGTCCTCGAAGAGCATCACCAGGCGCGCCGGCGTCTGCACAATCTCATACGGGAACAGCGCTCCGGCGGCCGTGATTCCACGCGTCAGGCAGCGCGCCCCGGGAGCCTCTTTGGAATTGCTGGCGATGCGCTCCTGCACCAGTTTCTCCGCCCAGGGCAGCGGCTCCGGCTTGCCCGGATCCACGGGCCGCTGCGCGAACCAGACGCCAGTGAAATCGGGCTTGCCCTCCCTGGTCCGCGGCGCGGGTCCGCTGGGCGTTTTATGCGGCGAAATCAGATCGACCCGGAACTCGCGCCCGTCCCCCAGCGTGTTGAGCTGGTAATCGAGTAAATGGATATCCAGCCGCACGCTCTGCCCCGCCGCCACCTTCACATTCTTCTGCGAAAACGGATTGAACCCGAGAATCTCGACTGAGACGTCGTACGTTCCGGCCGGGACCGGAATCGTGTAGCTGCCATTATTCGAACTAGTCGCTTTGTATGCGGCGTTGTTCGCGCCTTTCACCTGCACCGGCGCGTTCGCCACCGGATTCGCGTCGATGTCGAGCACCGTGCCGGTGATCGTGCCGCCATCTTGAGCCCACAGCTTAGCGGCAAAAACGAGCGGAAAGAGCAGGCGCATAGGGGGATTCTACTACCCCGCCACTCGGATCACTACTTTCCCCATCGGCCCCTCGCCGAGCCGCGAGAACGCCTGCTTCGTTTCGTCGAACGGGAACACATGATCGACCACCGGCCGCCTCCCCATCGCGTCCAGCCGCGAAACAATCTCGTTCCACGTCGTCTGCGCGGCTTCCGGCGTAAAGTCGCTCACCGCCACGCCGCCGATCCGGTTGCGTTTGAAGAATAGTGACGCCGTATTGAATTCGGGCACCGGTCCGGCGCTGCGCCCCACAACGCTGATGCGGCCTCCGTAGCCCAGCATCGCGATCACCTGGTTGAAGAACGGCCCGCCGATGTTGTCCACGGCGATATCGACTTTCTTCGGCGCGAGCGCCTTCGCCACTTCCGAGCGCAGCTCTCGCGACGACGGATCGAACACGAAATCGGCTCCGAGTTCCTTGAGCTTCGCTCCTTTTTCCTTGCTGCGCGAGAGCGCTACCACCGTGAGCTTCATCGATTTCGACAGAAAGATCGTGCCGATGCCGACGCCGCCGGACGCCCCGGTGACCAGCACGGTGGACCCTTCCGCGGGCGGCGCCGGCGGGTCGCTCCATTGCGTTAACGCCTGGTAGGCCGTCAGCAGCGCCAGTGGCCCGCATGCCATTTCTTCGAGCTTCCATCCCTTCGGAACCGGGGCCGCGCTGGCCGCCGGCACCACGGTTTTCTCTGCCAGCGTGCCCCACGTCGCGACGCCTACTTCGCAGCGCAGAATCCCGACCGTATCGCCCACCCGAACGTTGGTCACGCCCTGACCGGCAGCGACCACTTCACCCACGCCGTCCCGCCCCAAAATGTGCGGCAGCGGGGGATTCGCCGGATACATCGCGCGCGCCAAAAACGCGTCCGCCGGATTCAACGCCGCGAATTTCACACGCATCAGAATCTGGCCCGGGCCGGGTTGCGGGTCCGCCACCTCCCGCAACTGCATCTTCTCCACGCCGTCGAACGAGTCCAGCAGCCATGCGCGCATGGTGCCTATTCTAGCGTGGGGCAGGCCTCCGGCCTGCCCGCAGACTTCAGGCCGGGATTCCCCCACAGAGGAATCTCCCGTTATCCCTTGGATGATGAAGATCACACGCGCCGGCGAAACCAAAGTGAGTATTGAAGAGTGCCGTCGCGTCAAAGCACGATGGTGATGGACGCAGTTATGTTGTTGCGAATCCTGCTGCTCGTTATGAAATCAGCGCTGATGGTGGCGCTGTTCGACCTGATCAGCCCCGTAACGGATGCCATTGGCTTTCAACTGACATTCATCGCCACGGCCTCGCGGGCGCTGTCGCAGGCTACTGCGATGTCCTACAAGGAAGCGCAAACCCTCTTTCTGTTCCTGCTGGCGACCACGATCCTGGAGATCGGCAGATTCGTTTGGGAACTGACCAGCCGATACCGCCGGCTCGGATAGTCGAACGGCGAGCTCGTTCCGGCAGCTACTTCTTCACTCCGGCCGGCAGCATATAAAATTCGTACGCCATCCGCCACGTGCGTTCCTCGCCCGGTTGAATCTTCAGGTTGATGTACGCTTCTGGGGAAACCACCTTGGGGGCCGACCAGAAAACAACTCGCGCCAGCGGCTGGTCCGCCGTCACGGTCACGCCCGCGCCCGTCTTGCGGTTCTCCACCGCGATGTTGTAATCGGAGAGGTTCTCCGAAAATCCGGTGATCGGGGTCAGTACCGTCTCGTTCTTTTCCAGCTTCCGCCGGTAAGTGAGCTGCTTGTCTTGGACTTCGAGAATGTCCTTCAGATCCCCGGTGGCCTTCGCCGCAAACGGAAACTTCACCACGAAATCCGGCCCCGATGCCTGCTCGTCGATAACGAAGAAATTGTGATCGTAGACGCTGGTCTCGATCACGCGCTGGCCGGTGTTCTTCAAGCTGTGTTCCAGCACCATCTCCGGCTTGCCCTTGGTGAGCCGGATCGTTTTCTTATAGACGTAAGCGTATCCGGCGGAATCGGAAAGCTGGTGTGTGAAGGAGATCCAGTCCGGCCCGCGCTGCACCGTCCACAAGCCCGGATCGATGATGTCATAAGTGACAAACCCCGAAGCCGGCGGTTTCGCAGGCTTGCGCACAGCGCCCACGCCGATTCGCACGAACGGGCCGCCGGCCTTTGCCTCGTTAAATCCGAATCCGGCCGTGCCGGTCGTAAACTCTTCGACCGGCCCCATGATGGCGTCGTGAATTTTCGGATCGTACTTTTCAAACCACTGCCCGAAATACGAATGCCCTTTGTAGTCCAGGCTCGAGATCACGCCCGACCAGTCGAACCGTGTGGCGCGATAGTATCCGCTGTCTGGGTCCGGCAGGTAGAACCGCGCGCTCACCACATTGTTCGAGATCTCCGCCTGCGGCGGTTCCGCCGCCCATAGTCCGGCGCATCCGGACAACGCCGCCACGATCACGACCACCAGTTTCATCACGCGCGTCCTCCCCGTCATTGTATGCTGAGACGATGCGGATCGGCCGTCGCGAGTCATTCGCCGTGTTTGGAGCCGTCGTTGCCTCGGTCACTTTGAAGAGAATGCGCGCCCAAGCCCAGCCTGTGCCCAAAGCGCTCGTCTTCGATACCTTCGGCACCGTGGTCGACTGGCGCGGCTCCATCGCGGCCGAAGGCGCAGCCTGGGGAAAAGCTCACGGCGTCACCGTGGATTGGGCCCGCTTCGCCGACCGCTGGCGCGCCGGCTATGCGCCGGCCATGGACAAAGTTCGTAAAGGCGAGTTGCCCTGGACCCGGCTCGACGACCTGCATCGCATGATCCTCGACCAGATCCTCCCCGAATTCGGCTTGACGAATCTCACGGCCGAAGAGAAGGACCACTGGAATCGCGTCTGGCATCGACTCACACCCTGGCCCGATTCGGTCGCCGGCCTGACCCGGCTCAAGAAGAAGTTCATCATCGCGCCGCTTTCCAACGGCAACGTGGCGCTGCTCACTAATATGGCCAAGCACGCCGGCCTGCCCTGGGACCTCATCCTCGGCGCCGAAGTGGCGCATCACTATAAGCCCGACCGCGAGGCCTACCTGACCTCCGTCGATCTGCTCGGCCTCCAGCCCGGTGAGGTGATGATGTGCGCTGCCCACCGCGGCGACCTCCAGGCCGCCCGCGGTTTTGGATTGCGTACCGCGTTTATCGCTCGTCCGAAGGAATACGGTCCGACGCGCAAAGCCGACCAGGCCCGCGCCGGCGATTTCGATATCGTCTCGCGAGATATCCTCGACCTCGCCGGTCAGCTAGGCGCCTGATCCGGCCTGGCTCAGAACCTTTATCCCTTCGTACATTTCCCACAGCCACCGATAGTGCCGTTTCCGCTGGTGAACCCTGTCAAACAGGAACACCACCGGAATCATAAAGACCACCGACAGCAGCGCGAAATACTGTGACAACATTCCCAGCCCCTCTCGTTGGGTAGTGCTCCTGCCGCCCCTATCATGGCGGACCCGGTTACCCGATGACAGTACTGCTCGTACTAAGGTGGTACTGCATTTATGCCGCTGATTGTACGATTCCTCTCAGTCACTTACAGGGAATTCCGGTGGCGCTGGTGGATTTCCTCCGGGATGTTTTCTTTAGTTAGGGTATGGGAGCCGAATAGTACCACTGGGACTTTTGGCCGGGGTCCCGTTCCGGCGAGAATAGCCCCATGAGCGCCGTGATCGCAGTCTCGCTTCTGGCCTCCATCGCCCTCGGTGCAGGCCTGGTCATCGCCATCTTGAAGATGGCCTGCCCGCGTGTCGCCCTTCCGGCTACGTTGGACTGGATCGACGAGCTCTCGACCGAGCGCTATCGCCCGATGCTCGGCCTGCTCAGCGACGACGAACTGCAGTTCTTGAGGCGCCATCCCGGGTTCACTCCCAAGCTGGCCGCCCGGTTCCGCCGGCAGCGCTGCGAAATTTTCCGGGGCTATATGCGTTCGCTTAGCGTCGATTTTAATCGCGTCTCGCTGGCTCTCAAGCTTCTGATGGCCCAAGCTAGCTCCGACCGCCCGGATCTCGCCGAAATCCTGGTCCGGACCCGTCTCGCATTCACGTTCGCGATGGCCGCCGCCTATAGCCGCCTGGTCCTCTATTACTTTGGACTCGGCACGGTGGATGCCTCCGAGTTGCTCCGCCTCTTCGATGGCATGCGCCTGGAGTTGCGAACCCTGGTTCCCTGCGAGCTTTCCGCTTCGGCCTAACGCCGCACCACCGATTTCGAAACAGCGGGCGTCTTGATTATTCGCTCCGGCTCTTGTCGGCGCGATCCGCCAGGTGGCTCAGCGTCTCGCCCATCTTGCGCGCCGCGTCCGCATCGAGGTCGAGCCGGATCACGAACTCGCCCTTCAATTTGCCGGTCTCTTTCACTACCAGTTTGAGATTGACGCGCGGCCCGCACAGACGGGTGTTGGAGGCATCTCCGTTGATCGCATCCACCTGAAGCACCCGCCCAACGCACGTCGGCAGGTCGGGAATCGCGTCCCGAAGCGCGCGCGGAAATCCCATCGTATTTCCCAGCGCCAGGTAGCGCCGCCGCGCCGGCAGCCCTTTCCGGCTCACTTCCTTGCTCATGAGACGTAGTGTAGGCGAATTTCCGGATGTATACTGAGACCCATCTCAAGCCAGCCGCGGAACCCGGACTCTGCGCTGCTCGGGGGAAGACGCCCGCGCGTTAGTTGAATCGATCGATGCAGCGGCGCATTATGGGTTACCACCCATCCGATACCTGCCAATCCTGCGGTATCTTGCCGTACCCAATAAAGTCATAGAGCCTGCGAACCGCGCGATTCAGACGTGTTCTCGCGCGCGCTTCTTGCTCCTCATCCGCTCGCTCGACGGCGGTAAACGCCTCGTCCAATTCATATCGCAGGCGCTCTTCGATAATGCCGGTATCGTCCCTTACGGGGTGCATAGATTTCATCCTTTAGGCGGTTGTGGCTGCCGCAAGCTCCGCTGGCACCAGGCGCGCAATCGCCGCCTTCAAATCCCTCGTGCTGAATGGCCGTTCAAGAATGAGCACATCATCCGGTGGAAGTTCGCCCAGTTCGGCGTTCTGCCGCTCAGTCCAGCACTCGCAAAGCAGGTCTGTGGTGAGGATCGTACGCAGGTTGGAGTTCCAAGCTCGCAAGAGGCACGCTAATTCCATCCCCGACACGAGGCCCAACTCGGTATCGCATACGAGGAGATCAACGCCCGTGTGATTACGGCAGATGTCGAGCGCTTCCACTGCCGATGTGGCTTCGAAGATATGGTAGTGTCCAGCCAATTCCCAACGAAAGACATCTCTCAGAACCGGCTCGTGGGCCACAAAGAGAATGCTCTTCATTCGACAACTCCTTCCGCTGGCTCCAGCACAACGTGCCGGCCGTTGGCCTCGTGGATTGTTAGCTCACCGCGAGCGCCAATAATCCACGTCTCACCAGCGACGGTGATCTCGATAGCTCTTGCCAAAGTGTGAATGGCGGCTGTGCCTAGCCACAATTGTTCAACACGCTTCCCAAGGGCTGTGGAAACAAGCTTGAGGACTTGGACATGATCCCCGAATTGCTCAACTTGGACGGCGATGGGCAACGACGGCCCATCTGCAGCCGCGTGCTTGAGCCGCCACATGCCAGAGATGTCCGACCCGAGGCAGGCGGATACGGCTATGAGAAGCACTGCTAAGACTTTCATAGAACCTCCGAGCGACTGGCTAAAGGGACATCCTCATTTTCGATTAAGGATAAAAGGGAGTCAATACTATGTTTAGCCTATGTGCTGAAGGCCCAGTGACTTGCCACCAGGTGAGTGTAAACACCCAATACGGCCCTATTTGTCCCGTCCATCCAATCGTCTCTTCAATCGTTTAGGGCGGTTCTTGCTGTTGGCCATGGAACTGCCTTCGCTCCCATTAAGACATCTGCGGTAGGGACGTTTCCTTTCCGCGAGGAGGTTCTTTATGCTCAAAGCAGTCACAATCGCCTTGGTTCTGTGTGGTGCAATGGCGGCACAACAGATTAAGAAGGTGGCAGTGCAACCCACTCTGGCGGGCGATGGCCCGGCGATGTTCAAAGAGTATTGCGCGACCTGCCACGGCGTGGAGGGCAGGGGCAATGGCCCCGCCATGAATGCCACCAAAAAGCGGCCCGCGGACCTGACACAGCTTGCGCGGAAGAACGGCGGAACCTTCCCCGACGTTCATGTGATGAACTACATCACCGGCTATGATGTTGTCGCCGCTCACGGCACGCGCGATATGCCGGTTTGGGGAACGCTGTTCCGCTCACTCGATCCTGACAGTGAAGGAGTGGCCAAGCTGCGGGTGAAGGTGCTTGCGGAGTATATAAAGACTCTTCAGGCCCAGTGAGCGCACGGCGGCTAGCCTGTAGCGGTATGGGTGACCTGTACACCATTGACGAGATTGAACTCCGCTTGCGAGCGGAGTTGGATGAAGCAGAAAAGGCGCTTCGCAGTGCGACGCCTGATGAGAGGGCAGAGGCGAAACGCCAGTTCAAAGATGCCCTCCATCGCTTCAGTATCTGGGTCTTTACCGGCAAGCTGGAGCGGCGAGATGGCTGACAACCAGTCCATCACAATTCCAGTCGGTACTTCGCTGCGCGATGCGGAGCGGCGGATGATTGAAGCCACGCTCCGCTTCACCAGCGGCAACATCGCCGGGGCGGCGCGAGTGCTCCAAATTGACCGCGGCACCTTGTACGGCAAGATGAGAAAGCATCAACTTGATTGCGGAACCGCTACGGCACGTCGCGCGAAAACCCAACGGTAATCAGGAGGTTTCGAGGCGAGGCAGTCAGCCTTCACGAAAAGTGGACCCCGCGACCAGTCCCTTGCTAAGCTAGGCTCGGTATTTTCAACCGGCCCGGGTGGCGAAATCGGCAGACGCAAAGGACTTAAAATCCTTTTCACCGCAAGGTGAGTGCGGGTTCAAGTCCCGCCCCGGGCACCACGTCCTGGTGACCCTTGCTTCACCGCCACTGATCGCCAGCATACGCTGGCATTCCAGGTGCTTCGAACCAATCAGCGGCCGTTCTCTGGCCGCCGGAGGCGTGGTCTATGTTTCTCGTTTTGTTTTTTGTCCTTTTGGTTGCCTGGCTGCTTGGCTGGGTGGCGTTCCATGTGGCGAGCGGGCTGATTCACATTCTGCTCATTCTGGCAGTCATCTCGATCATCGCCCACTTCTTCCGAGGCCGCAGCACCGTCTGAGTGATCAAGGCATTACGAATGGCCCCCGATGAACGCCGATTAGCGTGATCGAAAACAAACAGGAATTTTAGCGTTCATCGGCGGCTGAAATTACAGCCCGATACTGAACACCCGGGCGAAGGGTTTGCCGGCGCCCAGTTCGCGGATCAGCTGCTTCACCAGCAGTTCGATGCGGTCGCGCACTTTACAGTGCTCGTCATAATCGAGCGCGATCGGGTCCGGCACGTCCCAAACTTCCACCGGAGTCTTCTTTAAGCCTTCCAGGTAGCCGCCGCTCATATCGACAATCAGATCGAACTTGGAGAGTTCCATCTCATCGACGTTCTTCGGATGCTGACCCTTCAGATCGAGGTTCTTCTCGGCCATAGCACGCTTGGTATCCGGCGCGATAATCGTCGCCGGATATACGCCGGCGCTGGACGGTTTGATGACGTCGCGCCCGTAGGCGCGGGCGAACGCTTCCGCCATCTGGCTGCGGCAGGAGTTTCCGATACAGACGAACAGAACCCGCTTGGCTTTTTTCACAGTTTCTCCAGGAAAAGGGAATGGACACGTGAGTCAGGCGTAAGCTCCGGGTGAAAAGTGGCCACCAGGTGCCGGCCCTGCTCGACCAGCACGGGGTCACCCTGGTAGCGCGCCAGGACCTTGGTTTCCGGTCCGACACGCCGGATTTTGGGTGCACGAATGAAGACCGCTTCGAGTTTGCCGGGCCGGCTGCGCTGCTCGAATTCCGGCTCCGGATCGATGTTGGTGACGCGACTGTCGAGTTGACGCCCGTAGGCGTTTCGTTCCACCCCAATATCCATTAACGCCAGACTTTCCTGACTGGGGCGCGTCACGTCGCGAGCCAGCAGGATCGCGCCCGCGCAAGTGCCGAAAATGGGCTTTTCGCGGCCGAACCGGGCCAGCGGCTCGATCAAACCATCGTAGTGCAACAGCTTCAGCATGGTGGTGCTTTCGCCGCCCGGAATCACCAGCCCGTCGATCCCCTCGAGCTGCTCCGCATCGCGCACGAATACCGGCTCGGCGCCGGCGCGTTCGACTGCCGTCGCGTGCGCCGCAAAGTCGCCCTGCAATGCGAGAACACCCACCCGCTTCGTCATCACCAGCCTCGCGTCTGCATCAGCTCCGATTCCTGCATCTTGGAGACATCCAGGCCGGGCATGGCATCGCCCAGCGCGCGGCTGGCTTCGAGCAGCTTCTCGGGGTTGTTGTAGTTCTTGGCGGCCTGCACGATGGCGGTGGCCCGCGCGGCCGGATCGGATGATTTGAAGATGCCGGAGCCGACGAATACAGCTTCGGCCCCCAACTGCATTACCAGCGCAGCATCCGCGGGCGTGGCGATTCCGCCCGCCGAGAAGTTCGGAACCGGCAGCTTGCCGTGCGACGCGACCCACTCCACCAGCTCGAGCGGCGCCTGCAATCCCTTGGCCTCATGCACCAGTTCTTCCTTGCCGAGCACCGTCAGCTTCTTCATCTCCTTGACGATCGTGCGGATGTGCCGGACTGCTTCGACGATGTTGCCGCTTCCGGCTTCGCCCTTGGTGCGGATCATCGCCGCGCCTTCGGCGATGCGGCGCAAGGCCTCGCCGAGATTCCGTGCGCCGCACACGAACGGCACCTTAAAACCGGTCTTGTCGATGTGATGCTCTTCATCGGCCGGGGTCAGCACTTCGCTCTCGTCGATGTAATCGACGCCCAGCACCTCGAGCACTCGCGCTTCCATGAAGTGGCCGATCCGCGCCTTCGCCATCACCGGAATCGACACCGTGCGCATGATCTCTTCGATCTTAGAAATCGAAGCCATGCGCGCGACGCCGCCCTCCTTGCGGATATCGGCCGGCACTCGCTCGAGCGCCATCACGGCCGAGGCGCCCGCGTCTTCGGCGATCTTGGCCTGATCTGCGTTGGTGACATCCATGATGACGCCGCCCTTGAGCATCTCGGCGAGACCGACTTTCACTCGAAATATTTCGCTCTCAAAGTGGAACATTGCTCTTCTCTCCTGCCATCCTCAAACCAGCGCGGGGAGTGGATCGAAACCCTGCGCGGCGTCTTCCAATTCCGCCGCCACCACGCGCCCCAGAATCTCGATGCCTTTCCGGATCTGTTCCGGGGTCAGCCCCGCAAAACTCAATCGCAACGCGCCCGCCTGGCGCCGCGAAACCTCAAAGTACCGTCCGGGAAGGTAAGCCACACCGGCGCGCTGCGCGCGCGCCAGCAGATCGCCGGCGTCGAGCGGCGCCGGCAGCCGAACCCACACATTCATGCCGCCCTCGGGGCGGCTCCAGCGCGATCCCCGAGGCAGATATTCGCGGCAGGCATCCATCGTGGCGGCCAGCCGCTTCGCGCCGGCTTCGAGCACCCGGGCGCGGTGCGTTCCGAGCCGCCCCGTCTCAGCAAACTCGAGCAGCACGGCCTGCGAGAGTTGATCGGTATGCAGGTCCGACGCCTCTTTGGCATTGCGCAGCCGCTCGATGAGGGCCTTTGGACCCAGCACCCACCCGACCCGCAGCCCCGGAAAGCTCACTTTGGAGAAGCTGCGCAGCAGGACCGTGCCGCCGTGCGCGTCCAGTTGCTTGAGCGGCGGAACCGGTTGGCCGTGATACCGCAGTTCGCCGTACACATCGTTCTCGACCACCGGCACGCCGGCTGAGTGCGCCGCGGCCAACAAAGCCTCGCGCGCCGCCTGCGGCATCGTGGCGCCGGTTGGATTCTGAAAATCGGACGTGACCACCAGGAAGCGCGGCCGTTCGCGGGCGAGAATTCGGGTGGCCAGCTCCACTTCAAGGCCGTCCGAGGCAACCGGGAGCCCCAACAACTGCGCACCCATTCCCGCCAGCAGATTCTTGAGGCCCGGATAAATCGGGTCTTCCACCGCTACCGTGTCACCCGGCCGCAGCAGGACGCGCCCGATCAGATCGAGTGCCTGCTGGCAGCCGTTCGTAATCAACAGATCGTCGGCCGGACCTACCGTGCCCTGGCGGCGCGCCTCCTCGAACAGGTGCCGCCGCAACGGCTCATAACCGCTCGGAGATCCGAGTTGCAGAACGTCGCCAAGGTCATGCCTTTGGAGCACGGCGGCGCAACTGGCGCGGAAAGCGTCGAGGGGAAACAGGTCCTGCGAAGGCTGGGAGACCACGAACCGGATCACTTCCCGGCCGGCTGCCGATGGCCGGGCCACGGGAGCATCGCCGCGGTCGAGCAGAGCATTCCAGTCCACCCCGATTTGCTCCGCCTCGGTGCCGCCTGTCACAAAACTCCCACGGCCGACATGGCCGGAAATCAAGCCTTCCGCCTCGAGCATTTCGTAGGCGGCAGAAATTGTGGCGCGGTTAAGACCAAGCAGGCCAGCTAATTCCCGGGTTGCCGGGAGCCGCGCCCCACGAGCCATGCGACCCGAACGGATCTGCTGCGAGATCTGCTCGTAGAGCTGGCGGTAGAGCGGCGACTCCGAATTCGAGTTGAGGGGCCCCAAATCCATGCTAGTCCATAGCATACCATATTGGCTGGCAAGTGGCGGCCCAAAGTCCCGTCCTCGGCTCCGTTTGGTACAATCCTACCGAATCGGAGTGGCTCGGTTGTTCATGACGCGGAAAGCCTCGATCTTGGCTGCCTTGGCTTGCGCGGGAGCGCTGGTGGCATGGCCGGCCAAGAAGAAGAAGGACGAGGAAAAAGAAGTCAACCAAATTCTGCAGGTTCCCAAGGAACTGCCGGCCGCCGTCGTAGGAGAAACCCGTCACCTCACCTTCTATGTCACCCCGCTCTCGGCCAAAGGACTGCTCTCGCAGCAGGTGAGGGACGCGCTGAAGGCGCTCGACCGCCAGGATGGCGATGACACGGTGCTGCAGATACGCGCCTTTCTGGCCGGTACGGGCGATTTGCGCCGCGTGCGCGACCTGATTAGCGAGACGTTCACCGAACACAAGCAGCCGTTGCCGGTCGTCAGTATCATCCAAAGCGGGGGACTGCCCCTCACCGGAGCGCAGGTGATTCTGGAGGCTGTCGCAGCGTCGCGCAAAGAGCTGCATCCCGGTGGCCTGGCCTGGATCTCGGCCCAGATCGCGGCGGCCGAGGATCCGCTGACGCCAGTCGCGCCGCTGGCCGGGCAATCGCTCGCGCGGCTGCGCGAGGCGGTGAAGACCGCCGGATCGGAGCCGGACGGCGTGCTGCGCGTGACCTGTTTCCTCAGCTCGCTCGACAGCGTTGAGAACACTCGCTCCCGGCTGGCTGCAGATTATCCGAAAGCCGCGCTGGACGTTGTCCAAACGCAGCGGGAGCCGGTTCGCGCCGCAGCCGGCTGCGAGGCGGTGGCTGTGCCGCGGGAGAAAGCCGGGCCACCGCTCGAGTTCCGAAGTCCCGCCGAGCCGGATGGCGCATCGGTCGCCATTCTCCGCTCCCCGCATGTCCTCTTCACCGGAGCGCAGACCTCGTTCGGCTTCGAGGAACGCGATGCGCGCCTGGCGTTCGAACGTCTGCAAAAGCTCTTGGAGCAAAACGGCGCCGCGCCCAGAGATGTGGCGTTCGCGCGCTTGTATCCGCTCAGCCAGAAAATCGCCGACCAGGTCCGCAAGGTCCGCACGGCATTTTTTGATACAGCACGCATGCCGGCCGGCAGCCTCTTGTTCTTCGAGGGGTTGTCTTCCCAGGACGCGGGTTTCGCCGTGGACGTCGTAGCGGCAAAGGATTAGAATAGGACCAACGCCATGAAACACCTGGCCCGCTTCACCGCAGTTCTTTTGGCGGCTCTCCTCTTGATGGCTCCGGCCATTCCGCAGGAACAGGAGCAGCCCAACACCCGGATTCAGGTGCAGGTGAACGAGGTAATTCTGCCGGTCACCGTCACCGACGAAAAAGGCAAGTTCGTCTCCAACCTCGAGGCGAAAGATTTCCGAGTGCTGGACGAAGGCAAGCCGCAGCGGCTGACCTTTTTCAGCCATAGCGAGAAGCAGCCGGTGGTAATCGGCTTCCTCATCGACCAGAGCAATAATACGCGGTTGCATTGGAAGCGCTACCAGGACGCCGTGATGGAGCTGGTGTGGAATCTGCTACCGGGCGAGAAGCGCTATTCCGGGTATCTGATCTCCTACGCGAACAACGCGGAGATTACGGTCAACACGACGACCGACGCCGACAAGATCACCGACAAAATCCGCAAGATGAAGCCCGGTGGCGGCGCCGCGCTGTTCGATGCGATTTACCTGGCGTGCACACGCCGCGATCTGGTGAAGGGCGAGCCGTACGAGCCTCGCCGGGTGATTGTAGTGGTCGGCGATGGGCACGACAGCGCGAGCAAGAAGACTCTCGACGAAGTCATCGAATTGGCGCAGCGCAACTTGATCACGATCTACGGGATCAGCACCATGGCCTACGGCTTTGACAATCCCGATCGCGCGGTGCTGGAGCGGCTGGCCGAAGAGACTGGCGGGCACGTCGAATACCCGCTTAACACGCTGTACAAAGACCTTTCGGCCAATACCTACTTCGCGCAGCCGTCCGACGAAGGCAGCTACGCCTACAAGGTCGGGACCGGCGGATACGAGGCGGAGATCTCGGGCAATATCATCAAAGCGGTGGGCTCGATTTCGGGCGATATCACCACGCAATACGTGCTGCGGTACGTGCCGGACGTGGATCCGGAGGCGAAACCCAAGGTGTTCCGCAACATCAAGGTGGAGATCGCGAATCTGCCCAATGTGAAGATCCGGGCGCGGCGCGGATACTACCCGCAGGGCATGCCCGGCAGCGTCACTACCGGGGGCGGCGCCAATTAACGTCCGCGGGCGCTTCCACCGATAAGCCAGATAGGATCAGAATCCGATGCCGGCCAGCGTGATTCCGATAACGGCGCGCCGCCGCGGCGCTTACGCCGTTCTCGAAGCTGCGCTTCCGGAGCGCGCGCCGCAGCCGATCGGAGTATTGCTCATCGACGCCGAAAGCGACCGGCTTTGGGTGCGGATGCGGCAGCGCTACGATGATTTGGCCGATCCGGATGACGCTGAAGTCCTGGAAGCTCTCGAGACCGATATCCCGGCGCGCGCCGCGGAAATGGGCGGCGAGGCATACCTGGCTTCACTCGAAGATTCGCTTTCGAATGCCGTCCGCGTAACCGACCGCAAGCAGGTGCCGGTAGACTCGTTCACCCGAGTGCTCGACCGCTTGTACGGGGAACACATCGAGCCGCTCGAGGTTAAGCCGTACCTGACCCACGTCCCGCTCTACACGCTGCGCGCCGCCGCGGGCAAGCTCGGCGAAGATATGGAAGCGGCGGAAGAGGATTGGGTGCGCGCTCCCGAGGAAATCCATCTCGACGCGAACCTGTTCGCGGCGCATGTCGTCGGCCGCTCCATGGAGCCGCGGATTCCGGATGGCAGTCTCAACCTGTTCCGCTATCATCCCGTCGGCTCGCGCCAGGGAAAACTCGTGCTGGTCGAACGCTTCGGCGCGTTTGAGGAGACCGCGCGCTACACGGTCAAGCGGTACACGAGCCAGAAAGTCCAGACCGGGGAAGACGAGTGGCGCCACGAGCGCATCCGTCTGGAACCGTTGAACCCGGAATTCGAAGCCTGGGACGTCGAGCCGCAGGATTTTGCCGTTGTGGCCGAATGGCTTCGTGTGATTGAGTGAACCGGCCAAACTTTTCAGACCTGCTCCTTGCCTGGTACCGCCAGGGCCACCGCGATCTGCCGTGGCGGCGCACCAGCGATCCGTACCGCATCTGGCTCTCCGAGATCATGCTCCAGCAGACGCGGGCGCAGAGCGCCATTCCGTATTACGAACGGTTTCTGGAGCGGTTCCCCACCGTGGATGCGCTGGCGCTCGCCAAAGAAGCCGACGTGCTGGCGGTGTGGAGCGGCCTGGGTTACTACGAGCGCGCGCGCAACTTGCGGCGCGCAGCCCAGACGATCACCGCCGCGGGAGCATTCCCGCGCGATTACGACGCGATTCGCGCCCTTCCGGGTGTGGGGGATTACACGGCGGCCGCCATCGCCAGCATTGCCTTCGGCCTGCCGCACATGGTAGTTGACGGCAACGTGCTGCGGGTGGTGGCGAGATTGGAAAACGACGCCTCGGACATCGGATCCGCGCGCACTCGCCAGAGTTTTCGTGAGATCGGGCAACAGTGGCTCGACCCACGCGAGCCGGGCACATTCAACCAGGCGCTGATGGAACTCGGTGCCACAGTCTGCCTTCCCAAGAACCCGCTGTGCCTGCTCTGTCCCGTCGCGTCGTTATGCGCCGCACTGTCGAACGGGACCGCGGAACAACTGCCGGTAAAGCTGCGCCGCATCGATCCAGTCGCCATCGAAGACATGCTGCTGGTCGTACGCAAGGGAGGCCGGATCCTGCTGCGCCAGCGCGAGCCGGATGCCCGCCGCATGGCGGGCTTTTGGGAACTGCCGACGCCCGATCAGTTGCCTCGCGCGCGCATTGGCCGCCGCCTGGGTGTGTTCCGTCACACCATCACCCATCACCACTTCACGTTTGGAGTGGCGGAAGCATCGATCGGTGCGACACGGCGGCCGTTCCAATGGCACGAGCCGCGCACCCTCGATCGAATCCCGGTCAGTACCACGGCGCGCAAAGCCTTGCGTATCGCGGGAATCCTCGCTGACTAAAGCCCTCGTTTGTACCGGTACCTCCAACCAAACCCTCTCAGTACATTCGCCTCAATTCTTCTTACTGAGGTCACCTTACAATTGACTCACGAAAACGAGAGTTTTATCGGCGGTTGGGCCGCTTTTCGGAATCCTGGTTTGCGCGAACACGGCGTTCGCCACGCAAATCGGCATCTATCATTGGGGCGGAGTCTATCCGCATTCGGTCTCCGAGGGCGTGGAACGGATCGCGCAACTCGGCGGTTCGGTCGCGCGCATCACCGTATCGGCGCGCGCAGTGGTTGATTACCAGACTGGCGAGGCTTGCTCACCGGATTTTTCGCTCCTCGGCGCCCTTCAGACTCCGGACCTGGTGCGCGCGCTCTCAAACCGCCAGATTTCCACGTTCATCTTCACGCTCTATGACGACCTCACATTCGGGTGTGATAGCCAGCGCTACTTCGATCCATCCTTTTACTCCCCGGAGAACACGGCGGCGCTGGTCGGGGAATATGCGGATTTGACGCTGTTCCTGGTTCGGAACTATCCCGACAAACGATTCATTCTCGATAATTGGGAAAGCGATAATGCTATCTTCTGCGGCGCCGCGTACAGCTACGCGACTGATCCGCAAGTGCGGACTCGCTGCGATTCGAACTATCCGGCCTGGTTCGGAGTCGCCTCTCCCGCCGAAGGCTTGCGCGGATTGCGGCTCTGGCTCGAAGCGCGCGCGGCCGGCGTCCAAGAAGGCTTGCGGCTTGCCGCCGCTCAAGGGCTCCCCGGCGGGAGCGTTCAGCTCGCTGCGGAGATGAACATCGTGCGCGCGCTGCGGGACCACGGACTCCCGAGCGTTCTCTATGACGTGCTGCCGGGGCTGGCCGTCGACTACGTATCCTACTCCGCATACGAAAGCATCAATGGTCCGAACCCGGTCGCCCAGCTTCTCGCGGATCTGGATACCATTCGATCGGTCTCGGGCCTTCCCGTGATCATCGGTGAATTCGGCTTCCCGCGAGCCGCCCGCCCGGACGCGGTCACGGTCAACAATACTGTGGTGAATGCGGCGGCCGCCTGGGGTGTCGACTACGCGGTCGCGTGGAATCTGTTCGATCAGAGCCCAACCGAGGATTTCGGGCTATTTGATCTCGATGGGCAGCCGACGCCGCTGGCCCCGTATTTTTTTCAACTGTTTCATGCGGCTGCCGCGCCGCACCCCACCCGTGGCCGGCTGATTAACATGCGGTAACTCGCCGCCCGAAAGCTGCCGAACGTTAGCCTCCAAAACCCTATCCAGTGACGGCTTCGTCGAAACGCGAAGATCCTGCACAATTTCGGTAGTCACGCAGTGGCGAGGGGAAGACGATGCGACGGAAACGGAACTTACGGGTTATTGGAGGGGCGCTCGTATTGAGCGTGGCGCCTATTGTGCTTTGGGCGTACACAAGCGGGCCCGACGCGGGCTACACCGCCGCTCCCGGAGACCTGGGCGATTGCACCTCTTGCCATCTGGGCAAGGCGAACAATAACGGGGGCAGCGTGTCGGTCGCCTTTCCGAATGGAATGAATTATGTCCCCGGAACCAAGCAACACCTCATGGTAACGATTACCGATTCCGCGCAACGGGCGTGGGGATTCCAGCTGACCGCGCGGCGCGCGAGCAGTTCGACCACCCAGGCCGGCACTCTGGCGCCGACCGATGGCAACACCACCCTGATGTGTTCGACCTCCACCTTCTCTCAACAGCAGCAGGCGAACTCTTGCCCCGGCAATCTGCCGCTTCAGTACGTCGAACACGCGCTGGCCGGATATCAGGCATCATACGGGCACACCGGCTCATTCACGTACGAATTCGACTGGACTCCGCCGGCCACAAACGTCGGCAACGTCGTCGTGTACGTCGCTGGAAATGCAGCTAACGGCGACACATCGAGCAACGGCGACCACATTTACACCAAGAGCTACACGCTCACGCCCTCGGGCGGAGGCGGCGGCAACGCACCAACCATCGGCGAAGTCGACAACGCCTTCAGCAACCTCCCGAACTCGCCGATCCAGTCCGGAACCTGGGTGGCCATCAAGGGCACGAATCTGTCGACTACCAATCCCGGCCGCGGTTGGAATGCGAGCGAGAACTTTCCCACCTCGATGGACGGCACCAGCGTGACTATCAACAACAAGCCGGCCTTCGTGTATTACATCAGCCCGACCCAGGTGAACGTGCAGGCGCCGACCGATGCGGCCCTGGGCCCCGTGAACGTTGTCGTGAACAACAACGGCACGGTGAGCGCAGCTGCCACCGGAACCTATCAGACCAATTCCCCGGCGCTGTTGCAGTGGGGCGGCGGACAATATCCCTACGCTCTGATTTCACGCGGCAGTGAATACATCGGCAAGGCGTCGGTGATTCCGAACACGGTGTCCGCCCATGCCGGCGATGTCCTGACGCTTTGGGTCACCGGGCTCGGAGCGACCAACCCATCCGTGCCGGCCGGCCAGCAGCCCACCACGTTTCCGCCTGTGACGACCACCCCAACCGTGACCGTCGCCGGCGCCAACATGACCGTGTTGGGAGCCGTGCTCCGCTTCGCGGGTCTGTACCAGGTCAACATCCAGCTTCCGGCCTCGGTGCCCACTGGCGACCAACCCATCAAGATCAGTCAAGGCAGCTTCCAGTCGCCCAATGGCATCCTGATCAACATTCAGTAAGGAAGGGACTGGCGCCTTTTGCGCGGTACGATGGCTCGGTGGAGCAATTCGCCCTCGAGTTCGATCGCGCCCCGGAACGGCGAATCTTTACGGTCAGCGAGCTGAACGCGGCCATCCGCGGAGTGCTCGACGCCGAATTTTCCGACCTCTGGGTGTCGGGTGAGATTTCGGGCGTGAAGCTCGCCACCAGCGGCCACTACTATTTCACGTTGAAGGAGCGCGACGCCCAGGTGCGCTGCGTCGCGTTTCGCTCGGCCCACCGCTACTGGAAGATTAAGCCGCAGGACGGGCTGGCGGTTCTGGCTCGCGGTCGCATCGATGTCTACGAAGCGCGCGGCGAGTATCAGCTCCTCCTCGAACTCCTCGAGCCGCAAGGATACGGCGCACTGCAACTGGCGTTCGAACAGCTCAAAAAGAAGCTGGCGGCGGAAGGCCTGTTCGACGCCGCGCGGAAGCGGCTGCTGCCCCGCTTTCCGCGGCGAATCGGCATCGTCACCTCGCCGCGCGGCGCCGTCATCTCGGATCTGATTCACGTCCTCACGCGCCGCTTCCCCGGCGTGCACGTGCGCCTCTTCCCGGCGCTCGTGCAGGGAGAAGGTTCGGCGGACGAGGTGTGCCGCGGAATCGAATATTTCGGCCGCACGCGCTGGGCCGACCTCGTGATAGTCGGCCGCGGCGGCGGCTCGCTCGAAGACCTCTGGACCTTCAACGAAGAAGTGGTGGCGCGAGCGATCGCCGCCTGCGCGGTCCCCGTGGTCTCGGCGGTCGGACACGAGACCGACGTCACCATCGCCGATTTTGTGGCCGATCTCCGCGCGCCGACACCGTCCGCCGCCGCCGAGCTCGTGGTTCGCACTCGCGAAGAGCTGCTCGATCGCATCGCCGCCGCCCGTGCGCAATCGGCGCAGGTACTGCGCTACCGGCTGGCGATGCTCGAACGCCGTTTGCGGCAGAAGGGGATCGACCGGGCCCTGAACCTGCTCCACCGCCGCGTCGGCCGCGGCATGCAACGCGTCGACGAGGGTGAATATCGTATGCGCGAGCGCCTGCGCGCCGCCATCGATGCGCGCGAGCGCCGCAGACGCGCGCTCGAAATTCGCCTTCAGCGGTTCGACGTGCGCCCGCGGCTCGCGACCGGCCGGCGGAGGTTGGACGCGGCGCAGACACGCGTCGCGCAAGCCGTTCAGGTGCGGCTGGCGGTCCGGCGCAGCCGGCACGAGCAGCTTGCGGCCAAGCTCTCGGCACTGAGTCCGCTGCGGATCCTGGAGCGCGGATACGCAATTGTTTCGAACGAAACCGGCATCGTCAAAGACGCGCGCAGCGCGCCGCCTGATTCCCGCATCCACGTACGCCTGGGGCGTGGAGAGCTGGACGCAATCGTGAACTAAAAGCGCGCGCCATCGGAGCCCTACGCAACGGTATGCTACACTACGGCTTGCGCGCGTAGAATGCTGCTTGCCAGAGAATTTGTCGCCTACATTTCCAGACAACTCGTCAATCGGTTGACTCCCAGGATCATTGAAACGACGGCGCCCGATACAGTCGCCGAAAGAATTGGCGAGGTCATTGAGGAAGAACTCGCCGTCGAGGACCGCCTCAACGACGAGGTGCGCGATCTCCTCAGCCAGTACAGCGAGTACATGCGCCGCGAAGGCGTGAGCTACCAGGAGATGTTCCGCCGCATCAAGAATACCCTCATCACGCAGCGCAAAGTGATCCGCGCCTCCGGCCGCGACTCCGGCGACGCCATGAAGCTCTCGCGCGACAAAGTCACCGACATCTCCCACAAGGTCGTCGACATGCTGCGCCGCAGCCGCGAGTTACGGCTGAAAGACAAGGATCCCAACAACGTCCGGCTGGAGATCGTCCGCGCCATGACGGAGCTGCTGGTCGCCGAGGAAAAAGTGGACCGCACCGCGCGCCTGAAGATCCGCTCGCAAAAGCGGGAAATCCCCGAGGGCACCGAGGAGTGGGACCTGCTGCACAAGCGCTACTATTCCGAGGAACTCAAGAAACTCGGAATCGACCTCGCCAAGTAACGCCGGTGACGTTCGTGGGGCAGGTCTCCGGCCTGCCAAGCACTCACCGCTTATACCCGATCATCCTCAGAAATCCCCGCCGCTTCTCCACGTCCTCCGGAGTCTCTACGCCCTTAGGCGAGAACCCGTCGATCACCCCCACCACGCCGCGCCCTTGTTCGCTCTCGGCCACGATCGCCTGAACCGGATTCGCTGTCGCGCAGAAAATCGAGCAGACTTCGGGCACGTCTTTGATCCGCCCCAGCACATTGATCGGGTAACCCTCTTTCATCACGACAACGAACACGTGGCCGGCGGCCAGCGCCGTGGCGTTCTTCTGTGCCAGCGCCCGCAGCGCATCGTCATTGCCGTCGACGCGCGTCAGGCAAGGCCCCGACGCCTCATTGAACGCCACGCCGAATTTCATCTGCGGCACCGTATTGACGATCGCCTCGTAAACGTCCTCGACAGTCTTAATAAAATGAGTCTGCCCGAGGATCAGGTTCCCGCCCTCGGGAATCTCGAGCGGCACGAGTTTCAGATCCATGGGGCTCAGGATAGCAACTTGATGCGATAGACTAACACAAGCGGAAGGACTATGATCCATCGCTCTCGATGGCGGCGCGCGCGCGTTCTACTTCTCGGCGGCATCGTGTGCCTCGCCATCCGCGCGGAATTTCCGCCCTCGGTGTGGGACGGCATTTACACCGAAGCACAGGCTCAGCGCGGAGAAGCCGCCTATCGGCAATACTGTGCATCGTGTCACGGCCCCAAGCTCCAAGGGACTGGCCAGGCTCCCCCGCTGACCGGCAGTGATTTCACGGCTGATTGGGATCTCACCGCTCTCGGCGACATCGCCGATGAGATCCAGATCGCGATGCCGGCCAACCGCCCCGGCCAACTCCCTGAAGAAACCAACGCGGCGATCCTCGCCTACATACTTAAGGCGAACCACTTCCCTTCCGGCGCCAAGGACCTGCCGCCCGGCGCCGACCCCCTCCGCGGTGTAGTCTTCGTGAGCCGCGAGTTCGGCCGCCTGGAGCCGCAAACCTCGGTGGCGGCACTTCGCCATTCACTCCGAGCCGCGCAGCCCTGATCGTGCCCCGTGGGGCACGTCCGAGCTGTCAAGCCTGCTTGTGGTGACTGAGACTTCTGCACCAGCCGCCCGTCCATTTGGTCTCTCCGGAACGTGCTCAGGAGTGCGCGGTGCGTCCGACTGACGGCTTCGGGACATGGCTTCCCGGTCCAGCGCGAGTTCCTCTTCGCGGCTCCTGTCTTGATCCGCGAGACGAGCGGCCTCCCCGTCTTCCGCTTCGAACTCTTTTCGCATGGCGGTGATCCGGGCTTCCAGGGCTTCCCGTCTGCGCTCGCGTTCTCGTTGGCGGGCTTCCATCTTCTGCTCTCGCGCCAGAGCCGCGGCCCGTTCGCGCGCCTCCTGCGACAACCGGGACGATCCGGTGAGCACTCCCTCGGCGCCCACATACACATCCATCAATTCGATCCCGTGCTCGGTCAGAAGAAACTCCCGAATTTGATTGGAGTGCGCCATCCCGCGGGACTTCAGAACGTACATGGCGCGGTTGCGTTCGCCTCCCAATTCGATATCCCTCAGCAGCAGCCAGGTATCGACTATCGAAGAGATCTCCACGTCCGTACCCTCTGCCGACTCGCGTCCGGACGTGAGGTTCGTCAATACGGCGGTGATCTGTCGCGCCTTCAAGAAGTCGACAAGGCGCGTCAGCATCGCCCGGGCTTCCCGGAGCGCTCCGGCCTGCACCAGGGTGCCCACCGGATCGATAATGACCGCGCGCGGGTCGAATTCCTGGACCATTTTATGGAACTTCGCCAGGTGCACTTCCAGGCCGTCGGTGGTGGCTCTGGTGGAATGAAAGCGGAGGAGGCCCTTGCTGACACACGGCTCCAGATCGACGCCGATGGAACGCATGTTGCGTACAATCTGCCCGGGCGATTCCTCGAAAGCAATGTACAGGCAGCGCTCGCCGCGCTCGCAAACCGCCTTAGCAAACTGGGCGCAGATGCTGCTTTTGCCGCAGCCGGCCGTGCCGGAAATGAGCACCGTGCTGCCCCGAAAATAACCTTCGCCGCCCAGCATCGTGTCGAGACGCGGTATGCCGGTCGAGATGCGCTCGTTACTGACCTGATGCTCGAGCCCAAGCGAGGTGATGGGGAGGACGCTAAAGCCCTTTTCATCGATCAGGAACGGGTATTCATTGGTGCCGTGGCTGGAACCTCTATACTTGACGATCCGCATGCGGCGCGTCGAAACCTGGTCGGTGACGCGGTGGTCCAGCAGGATCACACAGTCGGAGACGTATTCCTCCAGGCCGTTTCGGGTTAAAGTGCCGTCGCCCCGCTCGCCGGTGACAATGGCGGTGACGCCTTTATCTTTGAGCCAGCGGAACAGCCGCCTCAATTCGGCGCGGATCACGCCGGCGTTCTGCAGGCCGCCGAACAAGGTCTCGATCGTGTCCAGCACCACCCGCTTGGCGCCGATCGTATCGATCGCGTAACCCAGGCGCACAAAGAGCCCTTCGAGATCGTACTCGCCGGCCTCTTCGATTTCGCTGCGCTCGACCTGGACGAAATCGAGCGACAGCTTCTTGTTCGCCACCAGCTCATCCAGATCAAATCCGAGCGAGCGCACGTTCTGTGTGAGTTCCTCGGCGGTTTCTTCGAACGCCATAAACACGCCGGGCTCGTTGTACTCGATGGCGCCGCGCACCAGGAACTCCATCGCGAATAGCGTCTTGCCGCAGCCGGCGCTGCCGCAGACCAGCGTGGGCCGGCCGCTCGGTAACCCTCCGCGTGTAATCTCATCGAGACCTTGGATCCCGCTCTGCGCCTTCAGTAAACGGCTGTCCACCGTTTTTCGGTTCCTTACTTTCGTGCCCATTTCGCTAACCTTTCCCGTTTACAGATTCACTTTGAATCAATTAGGAGTGCGCCGCCCCTGGTTGCAGGTCCAATCCCACCACCGCGCGTTCGCTTCTCGATAAATTGCCGACGACTCTCTTCACCGGTGCGGGGAGCCGTCTCACCAGAGTCGGGATGGCGATAATCTGATCTCCTTTTGCGAGTTGCGGGTTCGCCAGGAGGTCGATTACTTCGATCCGGTAGCGCCCCTGTAGCCGCTCTTCGCAGATCCTCTTCAAATTCGTCACCGCAGTGATTGAATTCGGAGTTTGACCGGCGATATAAAGCCGAAGTTCCCAGACGCCGCCGTTCTGTTTTCGCGCCCGGAGCTTCGGCCCTGCTTTCGTGAGTGGCGTCTTCGCGGCGAGCTTCATCGGATTTGCCCCCAATCCACCGCCGTCAGACGTAACGGCAGCACCTCCGTGTTAGTGGCGTTATGAGCGGATAGGCAACCATACAACTGCAACAGTTTCCTCACAATCAGACAATTGCCGTACGCGGGTGTGATTCGTTACTTATTGCGACCGACGAAAACAGACGACTGCAAGGCCCGCCCCTTTGACTTCGGGGGGCGCGTTGGCTAGACTGTCAAGCGGTCGGTTCCGGAGGGGAAACCCGGTGAAAGGAGTCCCTGTATGATTCGTTCCACGTTGAGTGTGCTGGCTTTCGGCGGCCTTCTCGCGCTGCCGTTAACCGCTGCGGATCTGGTCCAACAACCCGCGGCGCAGCCCACGTTTACCAAGGACATCGCTCCCATTTTGCAGGCGAAGTGCCAGGAGTGCCATCACAAAGGCTCGATGGCGCCGATGTCGCTGGTCACTTATGAAGAAACTCGCCCGTGGGCGAAAGCCATCAGGGAACGCGTGATCACTCGGCAGATGCCGCCGTGGCACATCGATACGACCGTCGGCGTAAAGAAATTTAAGAACGATATGTCGCTCTCTCAGGACCAGATCGACACGGTCGCACGTTGGGTCGATACCGGCGCGGCGATGGGCAATCCGAAAGATATGCCGCCGCCGGTGAAGTGGCCGGATGCCGACGAATGGAAAGCGGCGAGGGAACTGGGCCAGCCCGACCTCGTCGTCAAGTCCGAGCCGTACACGATGGCGGCTCATCACCAGGACGTCTGGTGGCGGCCGGCGTCGGACATCCCGGTTACCGAGCCGCGCTGGGTGAAGGCAGTCGAGATCCGGCCGAGCACGCTCGCGGCCCGCAAGACCACGCATCATGCGGTCGCGTACCTTGCACAGGATGACCCCGATTCCATCATCCCCGGCACCACGGCTGAACTGCGCGGACGCGCCATGTTGATGGAATGGGCGATCGGCAAGGGCTATGACCTCTACCGCCCCGACACCGGCAAGCTTCTGATGCCCGGCTCCAAGATCTCTTGGGACATTCACATTCATGCGGTCGGCGAACAGATTGTGGATCAGGTCGACATCGGAATCTGGCTGTATCCGAAGGGGCAGGAGCCCAAGTATCGCACCTATTTGACGCCCTTCCAGGCAGTGAAGGGTTCCGATCGCGGCCGCCTTGTGGACATCAATCCCAACACCATCGCGGAGTTTCAAAATTACACCGTACTTCCCAAAGCAGCCATCCTCGAGAATTTCCAGCCGCACATGCACCTTCGCGGCAAGGCGATGGAAGTCGAAGCCATCCTTCCGGACGGCAGCACGCAGGTGGTCAGCTATGTCGGCAAGTTCAACTTCAACTGGATGACGAACTACATCTACGACGATGACGCGGCGCCGGTGTTGCCTAAGGGCACCATCATCAAAGTGACCGCGTGGTACGACAACACGCGCGGCAACCCGAACAACCCGGACCCGGATCAGTGGGTGGGCTTCGGCGATCGCACGGTCGACGAGATGGGCCACGCGTGGATGAACGTCACCTACATCAGCGACGAAGACTATAACGACTGGGCCGCCAAGCACGGCAAGAAACAGATCAGCGACGCGCGGCCGGCCCGGTAGACATGCTGGCAAAACTCTGGAAACTCGCCGGGCTCGCTACGGCCTGCTCGATGGTTCTATCGGCGCAGCTTCCCCTTGAGCCACGGCATGAATCCGGCGCCAGCGTGACCGGCGCCTTCGAAGGCTGGTTCAAGAATCCGGACGGCACGTTCAGCTTGCTGCTCGGGTATTTCAACCGCAACACGGACCAGGAACTGGAAATTCCGATCGGG
>DASXAK010000150.1:0-9983 GCA_036406715.1 Bryobacteraceae bacterium
ACCTGAGGCCTAACTGACGCGTGAGGCAGCTGGTCCACAGGAACGTGACCCCGATACTGGACGGGGTCTCAGCATAGCAGGCTCGACTCTAACAGTCAGCCACCTCGCGCGGTTTTATACTACTATCCATTTTTCTGGACCACCTCCTTTCCCAGTGATACCTTCATGCTCGCATGCATAGCGCCCTCTGTCAACTCTTTGCGTTTGATAGCTGTAGCGCGCGAATTCGTGTCACAACCAGCGTGCTGCAAAGCGGCACATCCCAAGGCCGTCGATCCAGTTGAAGGGGAATCGTCCGGTGGTGTAATGCGCACACGGGAGCTGCAGAGTCTCGTGCGGCAATTCCAGCTCGCAAAACCGTTTCAACACCTTGCGGGAATAGACCGGCAGAAAGCTGGTGTCGTAAGGCGCCCAAACCAGCAGGCTTCGCAGGTCCCGGCCGCGAAAGCGTTCCAGGTAGGGCGCGGGGCTGATGATCGACCAAAAATGCCGCAGATCCTCTTGGTTCACTGTCTCACCAAAGCCGCGACGCACATGCTGCGTCGATAGGCCGGTCCACACTACATCGGAAAAGTACATGGAGACGTGATTGAAGATTCCAACACGAACACGTGGGTCATGAGCCGTAGCGATGCACGCCATACAGGAGCCGAGACTGGTACCGAGAATTCCAACACGCGAGTAGCCCTGCTGCTCCAGCCAGTCCAAGCAAGCCCGCACATCAAGAATGGATTGACGCGAGGCGTGAATGGTGCGGCCTATGTTGCTCGAGACGTGATAATCGGCGCGCTGCAGCTCGGCCGGCATGCGTTCGGCGTGATACGCCATGGTCATGCGCAAGGCGCTAATGCCGAACCGGTTGAGCAGCCTGGCAAGACCAATATGACCGCCGGCGTCCGAATTCCATTGCGGGAGCACCACGATGGCTCGGCCCCGGTCGCGCGGGACCGGGAACCAGCGCGCGTGCACCGTGTCGTTTTCCGGGTACGGAGATCCTCCCGGGCTGGTAAAGGTCAGCAGGCCATCGCGAAGCTGGTAATCGAGAATCGGGTTGTACGAATAGAACCGGTCGGAATCCTGGAGCGCGTCTTCGACAAACCGGGCGATAGAGGCGGCCGAGCAACCATTCGCATCGGCCGGGCAATGGGGATAACCAATCCGCGCCAGCCAGTCGGTTCCCCACTCGAAGGGCCTGACGACGCGGTTAGTGTCGCGGCTGGCTAATCGCCGCTCCCAGCGGTCGATCCAGCGGGCGTAGAGACCTGTCATCGGTCGGAAAGTTTAGTCTAACAGAGAAAAGAAAAGCCCCACTCTCAAAAGCAACCTGGAGTGGGGCTACCCACACGAAGGAGGCAACGCACCAAAGCGATGAAACCTCTTGAACCCTCCTACGGAAGTGCAAGCTGTGGGCCATCGCTAAGTGACTGATTACAGAAGGAGCGACTCCGTCAGGTTTCCGATTTCGGAAGCTATGTTCTACGATTTCCGAGAGACCGGGAACACGAGTGCGTTAACAGTCGTATCGTATTGAAGATAAGGAGAGGATATGTTTTGCCATTATTGCGGCGGCCCGTTGCAGGCAGGCACAACATTTTGTCCATCGTGCGGGAAACCGGTCGGAAGCGCGCCGCTCATGCCCGTCCGAGGCCGCATCGCGGGGCACGTGCGGCTGCTCGGGATTCTGTGGCTGGCGATGTCCGCGATCCATCTGATTCCCGGCATGTTTCTGCTGGCGTTCTTTGGACGCATGATGCCGTTTCTGCCGAACGGGATGCCGTACTTTGTCCCCGGCATTCTGCAGACGGTTGGCTGGCTCTTTGTCGCGGGCAGCGTGCTCGGATTGATCGCCGGCTGGGGCCTGCTGGACCGGCAACCATGGGCCCGGATGCTTGCAATCGTGATGGGCGCCATCAATCTGATCCACATGCCCTTCGGAACGGCCCTGGGAATCTATACGTTGTGGGTGCTGCTGCCGGCGGAATCCGAGCAGCAGTACCGGAGCGTCGCTCGCGCAGCGTGAACCGCTGCGGCGTCAGCGCAGCGCCGCGGCAATGGCTGTCTCGACAACCGGCGCCAGCAACTCGTAGCCTTTCGTGTTGGGGTGAAGGCCGTCATCGGAAAATCCTTCCTTGAGCATTCCCCGGTCATCGACGAGCGCCGAATAATAGTCGACGAACGTCAGGTTGCCCTTGGACGCATAGTCACGCAGCCAGCCATTCAGCCGGAGGATATCCGCCGGCGGACGCTGCGCGGTCTGCTTCCGGCTCGTGTAATCGCTGACAGGCGTCAGTGAGCAGAGGATCACTTTGATGCCGTGCGCCTGGGAGAGCTCGACAATGGCCTGGATGTTTTCCGCGATCATCTGCAGCGTCTGTGGCCCTGTGTTGCGCGCAATATCATTCGTGCCCGCGAGGAGCACGACCACCGCGGGCTTGAGGTCGAGCACATCCGGATACAGGCGGACCAGCATCTGGGAAGTGGTCTGGCCGCTGATGCCGCGATTGACGTACGGCTTGCCGGGAAAGAATTGCGCCAATCGCCAGAGATCGGTAATGGAATCTCCCAGAAAGACGACGCGATGCGCGTCGGGCGGCTGCGCCTGGAGAGTCTGATCATCGGCACGGTAGCGTCCGAGTTGATTCCAATCCTGGAGTTGATCGGCGAGGACCTGCGCGGTGACGGGAAGGCAGCAACTGCCGCGCGGCGGATTGTAGGTTTCCACCAACTGGGCAGATGCGGCCGCCGGCAACAATGCCACACAGACAATCGCCGAGCTGATCGTGTTCATGGGGATTCTCCGCGGCCATTATCGCACCCGTGACGCGGGCGATACTGTGCAGAGGAAAGCATGATTCGGATCGTCGATTATGACCCCGGTTGGCCGGCTCGCTTCTTTCGCGAAGCCGCCGCGGTAGAGACGGCGCTCGGCGCGCGAGTGCTGCTTTTGGAACATGTGGGATCCACGTCGGTTCCCGAACTGCCGGCCAAACCGATTATCGATATTCTTCTGGTGGTCGCCGATTCCGCCAGAGAAGAAGAATACGCAGCGGCGCTCGAGCGAGCCGGCTACGAAATTCATGTTCGCGAACCGGAATGGTACGAACACCGCATGTTCAAGAGCCCGGCTGCAGACGTCCATCTCCATGTCTTCTCGCTGGGTTGTCCCGAAATCGATCGTATGCTGACGTTCCGGGATTGGCTACGAATCAGCAAAAGTGATCGTGAGCTGTATGCGAAGGCAAAGCGGGAATTGGCGCAGCGGGCGTGGAAGCGCATGCAGGACTACGCGGACGCAAAAACGCCGGTCGTTCAGGAAATCCTGGCTAGGATGCGGAATTCGCAGTCACGGTGATTGCCTGCTGCGCGGGTTTCTTTGCGGGCGTGGTGGTAATGACCAGCACGCTGATGAGAACGCAGATCGTGCCCAGAATTGCTCGCGGGCCAAGACCTTCTCCGCCCACAAAATATCCGATCAAAACGGCGACTACCGGGTTCACGTAGGCATACGTCCCCACTTTCGTCGGCGACTCGTGATGAATCAGCCAGACGTAGGCAGTAAACCCGACGATCGAACCCGCGACAATCAAGTAAGCCAGCGCCAGCCAGGCGCCACCCGAGACGGCGGCAAGTCGAAACCCACCAAACTCACCTAATCCGGCCGACGTGAGCGCCAGCAAAATGCCGCCGGCCAGCATTTGCGCGCCCGAACTCATGACTTTCGACGGCGGAAGCGGAAGTTTGCGCGTCAGCGCGGATGCAAGCGACCAACTCATCGCGGCGATGATCAGGGCCACGGCGCCCTTCGTGTCTACCGGCGCGCCGCCGAGATTCAACGAACGGCTCACCAACACCGCGACGCCACCGATTCCGATCAGCAGTGCCAGAATCAATCGCGGAGTAAGCTTCTGGGTGCCGAGCAGAATGATTTCCGAGAGCGCCATGAACACCGGGATTGTCGCCAGCATGACGGCGGCAAGCCCGGAAGGCACGCGCTGCTCTGCCCAGAACAGCAGGCCGTAATCGAGGACGAAGATCAATACCGCGATGAGAAAGGCCGACGTCCACTGGCGCGCGCTCGGCGAGCGTTCGCCTTGCACAAGCATCCATAGATAAAGCGCGAGCCCCGCTGCGACGAATCGGATCGACGCGAGAAGGAACGGCGGTACTTCGCGGACGCCCACCCGGATCGCGAGGAACGTGGAACCCCACACGAGGTAGATAATGGCGAACGCCAATATGGTTTGCCACGTGCGTGGGCGGCTCTGGTCTTCCATACAGCTGATACGGCCACTCTACCAGTTTCCGCATTCGTCATCGTTCAAGCCGCCAGATGCGACTGCAAGAACGCGAGGGCTCGCGCGCAAACCTTCGTCAGAAAAACCCGCGCTTCACGCGCAGGGCTGAGATGGACAGCCAGCGGCGGCTGTGAGGCCGGGATCGGGGAGGCGGCTCATCCCAACCGATGGATTGGCAGCGGGGGCACGCAAACGGCCGGCGGTGGCGCTTGGCCGTCCACTCATGCCCGCATCGAAGACAACGGAGTGCGGGTAGTTGAGCCATCAAAGGCTCGGACGGACGAGGGAGAAAAACGCTAGGAGTCGCGGCGACGAATTTTACACTTGGGCGAAAGCCGGCTCAGTTGAAATTCATGCCGCACATCCCGGGATTGCTGCACATGCCGCTGGGGCACGAAGGCGCTTCCTGGGATTTCGAACCGCCATTGCCGGCGTGCGCGGCAAAGGTGGAAAGCTCCTGCGTCAAATGCTTTTGACCGCAGGAGGGGCACTCGAGCGAGGGTGTCTCCGCGGTGCGGCGCACCAGCTTTTCAAACTTCGTTCCGCAGTCTTCGCAACGGTATTCGTAGATGGGCATGGGTTCGTACCTACTTAACTATTAAAGTACAAATCTGGTCGATGACGCTACGGACCTCCAGCGCGCGGCCGTTGTGGTTATTGACCAGGATCGAAAACGCGACCCAACTTCCATCGCGCCGCTGCGCGTAACCGGAAAGCGCGCTCACATGCGTCAGGGTTCCGGTCTTGGCGTGAATACGGCCCAGCGCCGGAAGGGCGGTGAAGCGCGTGTTCAGAGTTCCATCCTGACCAGCCACCGGGAGAAGGCTAATCCACTCCTCCCGCAAGGGCGAAGCGTACATGGCACGCAGCAACTGAACCATTGCGGCCGGCGTGACCAGATCGAGGCGCGAAAGGCCGGAGCCATCGGCGAAACGGTAGGAATCGGGAGGGAGTCCGCTCTCGGAGAGAAACGTCTTCAATTCTTCGAGGCCCGCCTGACGGCTTCCGTCATTCCGGCGGTGTCTGGCGACGGCACGCAGGGCGAGCTCGGCGTGAAGATTCTGGCTGACTTTGGCGGTGATACGCAGATCTTCGACAACCGGGGCCGAGCCGTGCCACGCGAGTTCGGCGCCGGTGGGAGCGGTCCAGGATTCGTCGGCTAACCGGTGGCGCACCGTTACGCCGCCTTCGACGACAACACCGCGCTCTTCCAGGGACCGGCGCAGCGCGCGGGCCGCGAAGTCGGCGGGATCGTCGATGGCGATAGTGAGGATGTCACCGGGGTCGCGCAGCGGAATCGTACCCCACAGCCGGAGCTGCCGATTGCCGGGCGCGCGGTCCGAGTGGATCTGCCGGTCGCCGGGCGCGGGTACGGTGCGGACGCGATTGTCGACGTCGTAATATTCGAGCGCCGGATCGAGCGACAGCTCAGCGGGATCGCCGCCGCTCGCTCCCGGCTTCACGGCTACGGTGAGCGAATTGTCGTTGATGCTCAAGGCCGAGACGGGCGCGCCATAGTCGTACTGCGTGTCGTCGGCGGCCCAGCCCTCCGGATACGGTTCCCAGACGTACCACGTGTCGTCGCCGGTGATACCGTCCTCGACGCGGGTGACGCCGTGCTTGACGATCTGATCGGCGAGATCGTCGATCGCAGCCAACGCATTCCCAGGCGGCGCGTTGACGCGATACGGAATCACGCGGCCCGAGAGGTTCGGATCTCCGCCGCCGATTAACCGCAGCCCGCCGCGCACCACGCCGTTCGAATCGGGTGCAGCCGCGGCGAGCACGCGCGTTTCGAAGCGGAAGTTGGCGCCGAGCCGGTTTAGCGCGAGCGCCAGTGTAAACAGCTTGGCGTTCGAGGCGGGGACAAACAGCCGGTCAGGATTGCGGGAGTAGAGCGTGCGGCCGGAGGCGAGGTCGACAACTTGGATTCCCCAGAACGCGCCTCGCGCTGCCGGTGCAGTGTCGATGAGGCGCGGAATCTCCAGGTCCAGAGAAGCGGTGAACGCCGGCGCGGCGCAGGCCAGTGCCGTACAAGCAACGGCGATCGCGGCAGCGAGCGTTCTCATCGGCCGGTCACCTTCGATTCGAGCCAGATCAGCAATAGCAGCGCGGCGACCATCATGGTGCCGAGCAAGGGGATCCCGACGACGACGCCTACGCCCAGCTTCGAGGCCGCATATCCCAGCGTCGCGGGAGCGAGCAGGCCGCCCACCATCGCCAAAGAAAAAATGCCGTTGAAGAAGCCCGGATGATAGTAAGGAAACCGGCGGCCGATGGCCTCGGCGACGAGCGGATAAATGCTGGCGTATCCGGCGCCGATGAACAGCACGCTCATGCCGGCGCCGAACCGGTTGTTGGTAAAGAACAGAATCAGGCAGCCGAACAAGGCAGCCAAAACGCTCGCGGCTAATAAACGTCCGTGCCGGACGCGCGGGAGAATCGCCACGGCCACCAGGCGGCCCATCATCAGAAATAGCCAATAGAGCGCGAGGGTCAGCAGCGCGGCAGTCGGGCTCAGGCCGACGCGCCGGATGAGAAAAAGCGGTAACCAACCGGCGATCGACCACTCGTTTCCGAACTGGAAAAACAGGAGCAGCGCAAACATGACCGCGCCGGGGCTGCGAAAATCGGTGAGCGCCTGTTGCAGAGTCGGATGTTTGCCTTCGGGCAAACTCACATAGGCGGATTTGGCGTAGAGCACGCCGAAGATGCCGGGTACGGCCGCCATAAAGATGACGATGCTGGCTACGGTGTAGGCCGAAAATGTTCCGGCGACGAGGAGTGTCGCCGCCATGCAGCCCAAGCCATACCAAATGCCGCCTTTGTTGACGGAGCCCGCAGGGTCGCGCTGATAGGCGGGCGAGATGGCGTGGAAGAGTCCCAGGTTGAGCAGGCCGGCTGCGGCGCCGAGTACGAGGAGGCCTGTTGCGCGATACCACTCCGAAGCGGGCGGAGGCACCAACGCGAGTGCGGCGAGCGCGCCGCAGGCGATCGCGCAGGCAAACACGAGCAGCAACGAGAGGCGGCGGCGCATGGGGCGAGACAGAGCCGTCGACGCCATGAGCCCCACGGCGAGCGCGAGGAAATAATTCCCGACCGCCACGAACGCGGGAGGGTCGCGGTAGTATTCCCAGGCGGGCAGGAGCGCGCTCAACAATGCCATCAAAAAACCGGAAAGAAAGAAGCCGGAAAGCGCGCTGCCGGATGCTGCCGATGCGGTGAACGTGTGTGACGTCGTGGCCACTTGTTTCGATTGTAGTATCTGTCCGCCGCCGGGTTTCCCACGGGGTGAAAGGGAGCTAATATCAGCTTAACAGGCCTGAAAGTGAGGAATATTTATGTCGGAGAGCGATTTTACACGGCGGGCGCTGATCCGTGCCGCGCTGGCGGCCGCGCCCCTGGCGGCATTCGACTGGGAAGCGCTGCCGGCGAAAGCGGATACTCCCAACAAGGACGACTTCGATGCGGTGATTATCGGAGCGGGCCTGGGCGGCTTGAGTTGCGCGACGGCCTTCGCCCGTAAGGGATTCCGGCCATTAGTGGTGGAGAAGCACGACAAGCCGGGCGGCTACGCTACGGCCTTCAGCCGGGCGGGCGGGTTCGTCTTCGACGTCTCGCTGCACTCAACCTCGGTGGGCGAGAGGAATGGCGTGCATAACCTGATCGGCGGCTTCCCGGAAATCAAGGACGTGGAATTTGTCGCGCACCCGTATCTCTATCGCGCCATTTTCCCGCAGCACGACATTCGGGTGCGGCAGCGCAATCTGCGCGCCTATCTCGCTCAACTTTCCGACCGGTTTCCGGAAGAGTCGGCGGGCATCGAAGGCCTTTTTGAGGATGCCCAGAACCTGCTGGAGGAAGTGCAGAAAATCTCGCGCGCCCAAGAGCAGGCGGACCCGGTGTTGTTTCCGGTCGAATATCCGACGCTGTATCGCTGCGGCATGCTGAGTTGGGGGCAGATGGTGGATGCCCGGCTGCGCGACCCGAAGCTCAAAGCCATTGTTTCGGCGCAGTGGCAGTATTATGGGCTGCCGCCGTCGAAGCTGGCGAGTTTCTATTATGCGCTGCCGGCGATCGGATACCTCGAGCAGGGCGGCTATTATCCGAAAGGACGGTCGCAGGATATCTCGAACGCGCTGGTGAAGTTCATCGAGGCGCACGGCGGCAAAGTAATGCTGAACACGCGGGTGGAACGGATCCTGGCAGAGAACGGAGCAGCGTACGGCATCCAATGCGAAGGCGGCAAGCAGTTCCGAGGGCGCGCGGTCATTTCGAACGCCAGCGCCGGACAGACGTTCTACCAGATGCTGGACGAAGACCCGGAGAGCGACGATGGCACGTTCATGGATTACAAGGCGCGCCTGGCCCAGTTCAGCCGGAGCCTTTCGTGTTTCCAGGTATTTCTCGGGTTGAACCGCGACCTGGTGGGGAAACTGGAACTCCCGGACTCGGAGGTTTTTCTCTTACCGAGCTATGATCACGAAGCTCTTTATGACTCGGCGCAACGGGCCGATGTCGAGCGCGACGGAATCTGCGTCACGCTGTACGACAACCTGTTCAACAGCTACTCGCCGCGGCACAAGAACACGGTGAACCTGATTGTGCTTCAGGGGTTCGACCACTGGGTACGATTCGAGAAAGATTACCGGGCGGGGCGCAAGACGGAGTACAACGCGGAAAAGGAGAGGATGGCGCAGGTACTGATCGCGCGCGCTGAAGAGGCCCTCCTGCCGGGGTTGTCGAAGGCGATCGAAGTGAAAGAGATCGGCACGCCGTTGACGAATTGGCGATATACCGCGAACGACCGCGGCGCGATCTACGGCTGGGACCAGACGGTGGACAATTCCGGGGCCAACCGCATTGGCCACGCGACACCGATCAAGAACCTGTATCTGGCCGGAGCGTGGAGCCGCCCCGGGCACGGCTACGGCGGGGTGATCCAGAGCGGGCTCGAGTGCTTCAGCGAGATCGTGGGCCAGTGGGTGTGAGCGGCCTCACTGCTTCTGTGCGCCGCCGCGCGGCGGGGCGGGAGGAAGCGTGCCGCCCTCGGCGAGAATCTTCATATTTTCCAGCGCCTGCTTGAACTGCGTGGTGCGGCGGGCAATATCGGCTTCGCGCGCGGCATCGTCGGCGAGTATTGAGTTATCGAAGAGCAGGGTGTAGACGAGTTTCGACGTGGTGGCCGTCACCGGGCGCGCTTCCAAAGTGCCGTGATAAAGAATGTAGGGCTGGCCTTCACGCACAGGCTGTGTGTAGGTATAGGAGAGTTCGGTTTTCCCGACGAGAATCTCATTGCCGACGGAGCGGACGGCTCCGAATTCGCCGTCTTTGCCGGAGGTGATGGTGCACGGGATGCGGAACCACTCGCCGATGTCGCAGTATTTGCCGATTCGCTTCCAGACTTCGGCGGCGGGCCGATTCACCGTGATTTCCATCGGAATGGAAACGTAATGCGGATTTGGGATAGCCAGGGGCGCCTGAGCGCGCGGCGGCTGGGCAGCGGCAAACGGGGCCAGAGCCGCGAAGGCGAGAGCGAGACCGGCGGCTGATTCGGCGAATCGATTCGGCATGGATCCCTCCAAAAGATTGCGCTTTACGGAATAATACTGAGGCACATCTTGGCATAGGCGGTGAACCGGAATCAACCGGATTCGGGGCGGCTCCAGAGCGGACGCGCCGAGGGAT
>DASXAK010000151.1:0-5485 GCA_036406715.1 Bryobacteraceae bacterium
CGAACTCCTGACCAGGGGCGTTTACCGGTTTGACCCGCAGCATCCGACTCTCACCCGCATTGCCGTCGGCCTGGGCCCCGCTCTCATTGGTGTTTCGCCGCCCAGTCCCAAACAACCGGGCGACGGCTGGATGTTCAGCGAAGGACGCAGGATTCTCTATGGCAGCAACAAATACGAGGAGGCGCTGGTTCTAGCGCGTTTGGGGATCCTGCCCTTCTTCTGGGCGGCGTGTTTCGTCGTTTACCTCTGGGGCAAGCGATACTTTGGAGCCGCCACGGGCGTAGTCTCAGTTTTTCTGCTCAGCTTTTTTCCGCCGCTCCTCGGCCACGCCGGGCTCGCCACCACCGACATGGGATGCACGGCCATGCTCGGCGCGGTGTTCCTCGCCGGCTGCGTTTTGCTCGAAGAACCGTCGGCTCGACATGCCGCCGTTTTCGGTTTGTGCGGAGGACTGGCCGTCCTTTCGAAATTCTCGGTCCTCGTTTATTTTCCGGCGAGTGCCGCCGTCGCATTGCTGTGGTATACCGCGGTGGAGCGCCCGTCCCTTCGCCGTCTTGCTCAACAGACCAAAGCGCTGGCGCCGCTGTTGGGGCTTTCGACCGTCATTGCCTCTTTGATTGTCTGGGCCGGCTATCGCTTCTCGTTTGCTCACGGGGTTCCCGCACCGGAGCTTTGGTCGGGCGTCCGCGAAGTAGCGGAGCACAATGCCCAGGGCCATCCGACCTATCTGCTGGGCGAAATCAGCCGTTTGGGGAAATGGTATTTCTTCCCGGTCGCGATTGCCGTGAAGACGCCGATTCCTTTTCTCGTTCTGGCGTGTGCGGGCGTCTGGATGGCGGTTCGCAAACCTCGTGATTCGCGGGCCTGGATGCCGGTGGCCTACGCGGCCGGCATTCTGGCAGTCGCCATGTCGAGCCACATCAATATCGGGCTTCGCCACGTTCTGCCAATTTACATCGGACTCGCCGTGCTCGGCGCCGTGGCCGTGACGCACGCGTGGAACACCGCGATACGTTCACAATGGATTCCTGCCGCAGTTGCGCTTCTCCTCCTCTGGCTGACGGCGTCTTCGGTTGCAAGCCACCCCGATTATCTGACGTACTTCAACGTGGTGGCCGGCAATCAGCCGGAGAAATTCCTCGTTGATTCCGACGTCGATTGGGGGCAGGACGTGACTCGTCTCGGTCTGCGTTTGCAGGCCCTGGGCGCGCGCGAAGTCACCTTCATCGCGGGCGACGAATACGACTTTACGCGCCATCCGGGTTTCGAAGGCATTAAAGTCTACGAGTCGATGTCGCGAGCGCTGCCGAACGCCGGTTGGAATGCTATCGCGATGAGAGCCCTCAAGCAGAACCGGCTCGGCTTGTTCAACACGCTTCCGCAAGTGACGTTGTGGCCCGATCTCGTTGCTCCGCGCGAGCGGGTAGGCAAATCGATTCTGCTCTGGTATTTCCCGCCCGGCTCGACCGTCCCGGAACTTCCGTTTGGACCGGTGCACGATCCGGCCCTCGGCGGCAAATGAAGAAGGCAGCCACAGCGCGACCCAAGTCGCGGAGCGCTACCCCGCAACCGGCTGCTACACCGTCCAGGTTTGCCGGATTCAGCCGGAATCCTCTTGCCTATGTGTTGATCTCGTTGGCGGTGCTGATCCCGTGCTTTTGGCAGTCCCGCCTGCAAGCCGGCGATCTGAGCAGCCATCTCTATAATGCCTGGCTCGGGCAGTTGATCGGGAAGGGACAGGCGCCGGGGCTCGGAACTGCCGCTCAACATACGAATGTGCTTTTCGATCTTTTGTTGAGCGCGTTGTTCGGCTCGGTCGGATCCGCCGTCGCGCAGCGTATCGCGGTCTCCGTTTGCGTTCTGGTATTCTTCTGGGGCGCGTTCGCGTTCGTGGCGGCCGCGAGCCGGCGCTCGTGGACCCTGACGCCGGTAGTCGCGATGCTCGCCTATGGCTGGGTGTTTCATATCGGCTTCTTCAACTTCTATCTGGCGCTTGGCCTCTGCTTATTCGCGATGGCTCTAGCCTGGGAACCTCAACCGCAGCGGCTGATCGCAGCCGCGGGCTTGTTGGGGCTGGCGTACGTGGCGCATGGATTGGCGGTCGTGTGGGCGATCGGCGCATTGGTGTACGTCTGGGTGTGGCGGAAGGCCCCGGGCCGCGCGCGCCGTTACCTGCTTGGCTTGGGGATTGTATTGATCGTGCTGCTCCGGGTTGCGATCGCGTTTTCCATGCCCTCGCGCTGGTATAGCAGTCAACTCTGGCACATCATCGGAGCCGACCAACTCTGGGTGTTCGGCGACAAATATAAATTGGCCGCTCTCGCGCTGGCTGCGGTATGGGTCTGGATTCTCGTGGCGTGGAGGCAGGCATTTTCGGGCGTGTTCACGCCCCTCTTCGTCCTGACGGCGGCCGCCATCGTCCTGATCCCGAACTCGATTTTGCTTCCTGGCTACAACCACCAGTTGGCTTACGTGGCGGAGCGCATGTCTCTGCCGCTCGGGGTGCTGATCTGCGCGATGCTGGCGAACATGCCGGTGCGGCGGGTGCAGACTGCCGCGCTGTGGGCCGTCGCCGTGGTGTTTTTTGCGTTTTTGTATTCCGACGAAAGCGCGCTGAACGACTTTGAAGATCAGGTGGATCAGGTAGTGATGCAATTCCCGTCCGGGCAGCGGGTGGTGCTCTCGGTGGTAGATTCCGGTCTCGAAGTGAACGCGTTGACGCATATGATCGACCGGGCCTGCATCGGGCGCTGCTGGAGCTACGCCAACTACGAGCCGGCGAGCGCGCAGTTCCGGATCCGAGTGACCGGCAAGACGTCGATCGTGGCCGCAACCGATGAAGACTCGAGCCGGATGCAAAGCGGGACGTATGTGGTGAAGCCGGACGATCTTCCGATGTTTCAGATTCTGCTCGACACAGCCGGCCGGCTTGTGGTCCGCCAGCCGCCTGTTGGCCAACCCCTGCAGATCACGGTCTGGAAGGGACTGTAGAGTGCGATGCCGGAACCTGCTCTCACCGAAATTCTGGAGTTCGCGCTCGAACTCGCTGCCGAGGCCGGGCGGTTCATTCTGCCGCTCTGGAAGAATGTTGCGGTGCACCAGAAAGCTGACGGATCGGAGGTGACGGACGCAGACCGGGGCGCCGAAGAACTGCTGCGCCGGCGGATTAGCGAGCGCTACCCCGATCACGCGATTCTGGGCGAGGAGTTCGGCGGTGAGCGCCGGCGGGATGCTCCGAACCTATGGCTTCTCGATCCGATAGACGGGACCGCCTCGTTCGCGATCGGGCTGCCGTTGTTCGGGACGCTGATCGGTTATTTGCGCGGCGGCGCACCGTGCGTGGGGGTGATCGCGGCGCCAGCCCTCGGTGAAACCCTCTATGCCGCGGCCGGGCAGGGCTGCTGGTACCGGCGTGACGGAGGCGAGCCGCGGCGCGTCCGAACCTCTTCGATTACGGATCCCGCCGAGGCGTTCGTCGTCGCGACCGAATTTGCGAAGACCGACCTGGACCCGCGCGCTGAGAAATCGGCGCTCCCGCTCTCCCGGCTCTACACGACCGCGCGCCGCTTTCGCTGGTCGGGCGATTGCATCAATTATGCGCTGCTGTGCCAGGGCCGGATTGACGTCGCACTGGATCCCCGAATGAATCCGTGGGATATTGCAGCACTGGCACCGTGCGTGAGCGAAGCCGGAGGTGTCGTCACGTCGACTGACGGCAACCCGGATGTCGTGTGGCAGCCGGACCTCGTGGCCTCGGCCAATCCGACGCTTCACGGGAAGGTTCTCGAACTGCTCTCGCGCGGCGGCAAATAGGCGTAACTCGCATCGATCGATGCGAAAGCTGCCCGGTAGGCCGAAAGCCTGCCCCAAAGAATCGAGAGTCCTTCATCCGATTCCATTGTGGCACGGCCATACGAAGGGCCGGGTTTTTCCAAGGGGTGAGAATGAGCCGTTAAGACCTTCGATTCAACAGCTTTGGGAAAATTTCGAGCGGTTGTGACTGAGTGCTGCGGCGCGGCACGCGGCGCCGCAGCGGATCAGGTTAGTGGGGTCCCATGTGGCCGTGGTGGGAACCGCCCGCGGTATGCAGCAAGGACTCCGCGATCTCGATCAGACCGTCGAGGGGCGAGACGAGCCGAGGAAGGTTATTGACGATTTGGTCGGCTTTGGGAGATCCGAGACCGGTAGTGGCATCCCAGCCCGGTCCCGCGCTAAATCCCGGTACCCCGAAAAACGCGTTGTTGCCACTCGTCACATCGAAGAACGTGGCCGAGTACTGGCTCCGAAGCAGATTGATCCGATAGAGCCCCGCGTTGATGAAGCCCAGGTTATGGCCGGTCTTCTGATCGGCAATGGCGACTAGAGCGGCCCACTGCGGGGAGCCGGCACTGGTGCCGCCAAATCCATAAAAGCCGGGGGGAATGCCGGGAATATTGAGGTACGTCAGCAGGCCGAAGTTGACGGCGGCACTGTAGGAAACGTCCGGCACACCGCGCTGCTTGCCGGAGACGACTCCCAGTTGGTAAAAGGGCTTATCGACCAGGACACTGAATCCGCCGCCGGTCGCTCCGTTAATCGGTGGCCCTTCGTTCCAGACGACCTCGCCCTGGTAGGTTCCGAAAGGCGGGTTCGCAGCGGGATTGCAGCCGAGCTGCGGGAGGCAATAACGGGCAGCGTGAAGTTCGGTGCCACCCACTGCGGTTACCAGCGGGTCACTGGCGGGGCTGGAGACCGCTTGTACCAGATCGCTGCCGTCGCAAGTCACCTGAGCCGAGCCGAAATCGCCGGCCGAGGCCAGGAGGGTGATGCCGCGCAGAGTGGCGTTGGCAAACAATAAATGCTCCTGCGCGAGAAGCTTCGGATCCACGCAGCTTTCGTTCTCGCCGAAGCTCTGGGAGATGACATCGCCCAAGTGATGGTTGACGGCATAGTTGGTCGCGCTCAGAATGTCGGCATCGTCGTTCGATTTCGACAGTACTAAAACGATGTTGGCTCGGGGGGCAATGGCGTGGGCCCACAGGACATCGAGCGAGATTTCTTCGGCCCAACCGGTCATATTGTCATCGCCCACCACGAACGGGGTCAGGCCATCGGGCGCGATCTGGGTGAACGTGCCCAGAGTCGCGTCAGGCGGGGCGCCGAGCCCGTTCAATCCGGGGAGGCCATAAAACGCGTTATAGGTATTGAGCTGCAATACGATGTTCGGAGACTGGAAGGCGTCAACGATGACGATGGTTTTCCCCTTGCCATCGAACCCTGCATTGATCAGAGTGTCAATGTTGTAGGCATGCCGGACCTGATAGGGATCGTAGCAGGTCGCGTCCGGGCTCAGACCGATCAACTGGCAGGTGAACAAGCCGTAGCTGGGACCGACGGCATTGGAGGCGATGGCTTGCGGGCCAACCTTGAGCAAAGGAGCGGCGAGCGAACGGCGAGGGGCCCGGCTGCCGGCCATGGGAGTCAGGGCGAAAAACAGCGCGCTTGC
>DASXAK010000152.1:0-19538 GCA_036406715.1 Bryobacteraceae bacterium
TCCACAACATCCGGTGGTGTGCGGATAGCTCGTATCGCCGTCCCATCGGGTTTCAGAGAGTCGAGCATCGAAACGGGAGTTAAACGTAGCGCCATAAAGCGATTCCAATGGCCTCGTAGATGCGATTCAAACTACTGGGCGGTCCACAACGCACGGCGATAAGTCCGCGAGACTCGGTCTCGTAGCCGGGCCGCCCCGCAACGCTCCTTCTTTTATCTCGCTTAAGGCCGTAGTGTCTTTGCGGACGTCGCATGCGCACGCCCGCGGCTCACGGCGGCTCGCCGGCTCAGTGGAGTGCGATTGGGCCTGGGGGCGGGTTGAGTGGCTCTTGCCTTCTCGATCTGGTTTTCAACGCGGCGGTGGACGGCGCGCTCCCGCGCTTGGGCTTCTGCCTGCCATTTCAAAATTTCCGGATTGGGAAGCGGGCGCTCCTGCGCGAACGCGCCGGCCCAGAGAACGAAAACTGTGCAATACCGGGTCATCTTCGGCGCTCTCGTTGTCTATCGACGGAAGCGCGTTTCGGGTTTAGGATGCGCCGGTCAACGTGCGTCGATCTGTCCGAGCATTACATCGGACCGAACTCTCTGAAGGCCGAAGAAGATCGTGCGGTTATCGCGCGAGAGCGCAAATCCACGGCTGGTCACTTCGTTGGGAGCAACTGAGATCACCTGATGTAAGGTCGCTTCCGGCGCTTTGGCGGCGGAGTTGATCGACCAGATCCGCCCCTGATCGCTGAACAGGAGAGTCGCACTGTCCTTCAGCCACACTGGATCGCGGCCGAAGGTTGTGATTTGACGATACGTCTTGGCCTCCAACGACAGGACAGAGATTCCGGAAAATTTTCCATCGGTGCTTTGCAGATAGCCGGCGATGTATTTGCGGTCGGGCGACCATGACCAGGCGGTGAACGAATGGAACGCGTCTCCGAGAGGTGGAAGAGCGGCGGGTTGGCGTTTGCCGGTATCCATGGTGAAACACTGCCATTCGGCGGATTTTGAGCCTCGCCGCGTGAAGGCAAGGGTGCCGCCGTCCGGACCCCACACCGGATAAAGCGCGCCCAAACCGGGATCCGAGGTCACTTGTACCGGTTGCTGGCTGGCAGTTTGGATCCAAAGCTGCCAGGTGCCGCTCTTGTTTGCAAAATATGCGATCTGCTTGCCGGATGGCGACCATCGAGGCCCGCGATTGACCGATCCATCGGAGAGCAGGCGGACATAATCCTTGCCTTCAACCGAAACCGTATAGATGTCGTCACGTTTTCCCATCATGGCGTTGAACACCAGGCGGGTGCCGTCGGGGGACAGATCGGGACGGGTTGCCACCAAACCGCGGGTAACCACGTCGGGCGTGGAGGCCGAAGAAGTCTTCGGATCGAAATCGGCCTTGACGATGTCGGATGTGACCGCCCGGTCCACGAACAAGATGGAGCTTGCGTTATTCAGGAAACTGACATGACTGCTGTCACCCGGCAGCGAGCCAAGCTTCTCCGGAGTTGATTTTTCGATGCCGGTGCGCTCGTCGATCGCGACACGCCAGAGCGTGGAAGGACCGTCGCGGTCGCTGGCGAAATAGATATATCTGCCGTCCGGCGACCAAACCGGGTCCCAATCGACGGCGGCATCGTTGGTGATGGACCTTGGCTCCTCGCCTGATGCAGAGATGGTGGCGATATCGCGGTGCCCCTGGCGGTCGACTGCCCAGAACGCGATTCGAAGGCCATGGGGAGACCACATCGGACTCACGGCATCGCCGTCGTAAATGGTCCGGATCTCGCCCGTTCGAACGTTCACGCTCTCGAGCGCGCTCTTCGGCGTGTGACGGTCATCGGGCCGCTGAATGCCTTCGGTTGCGTAGACGAGGAGTGTGCCGTCGGGCGACCAGGACGGATCGTAGCCGTGATTGGTCACGGCGCGCGCGTTTCGAGTTGCGACGTCGATCAGAACAATGCCCTCGCGTTCCGTACTGCCGGCGGAGGCGCAGGTATCGCGGTCGGCGTTCTTACCGATGTGAAGATTGGCCCGCGCAGCGATCAACCGTCCGTCCGGCGAGAAGACCGGCTGCTGGTAATCGAAGCAATCCTGTCCTGTCAATTTTTCAGGCGCGTCCAATCCCCCTTCCGGATAAATCCGCTGGATGTAGACGTCGGACTTTTCGTTCCGATCCGACAGAGCGTAAGCGAGAAAGTGGCCGTCTTTGGAGACCTGCGGGTGAAAGTCGGAATTTGCGGTCAGGTTGAGGCTGCGGATGGAGAGCGGCACGGTCCCCGTTTGTCTAGGGACAAAAATCTTCCAGGCAAGCAGCGCGGCCGCGACGATGCCGGCGGCGACGATCACTTTGACGGCTGAGCGCCTGCGCCGGAAGTTGAGTTGGACGGGATACCGCCAGCTGATGAACGAGATTTCCGGCTTGGGAACGGCTCGCGGTGTTTTCGCCGGGTCGGCGTGGCGGGCCGGCGCCTTCGGATTGCCGATGGTATCGCTGAACAGGTTATAGAGCTGGAGAACCTTGCCGTGCTTGACGGAATATTCGCCGATCGGATGCAGCAGGTCTTGCCAGGTGCTGAGGTTCAGCAGCACGTCGGCCGTACTTTTGCTCAAGAGAATCTGGCCGTCCTGGGCGCAACTCATGACGCGCTGCGCGTCATTGATGCCCGCGCCCGCGACATTAGTTTGGGAGTTGATGTCGCTGACGCGATAAACGGGGCCGCTGTTGATGCCCATCCTCAACAGCAACTGAGGATCCGGCTTGCATTCCGCGGCGATTTCCATGGCGCACTTCGCCGCCAGTACGGGATCGCGGAAGAACACGAGCGCCATCCCATCTCCGGCCGGGAGGCGAATCAAATCGTCGCCGTGCTGGAGTTGCTGAAAGCTGGGCGAATTGCGGACGGCTTTATGGAGCTTGTGAATCAGGCGCGTCTGCTCGTCGGTAGCGAACTTGGAATAACCCACGATGTCCATGAACAGGACGTGAGCGACCCGGATATCGTCGATATGCCATTTGCCCGAGATGGGCTTCTCAGAGGCATGAGTAGCGGGTTCGTCCGGGTTTTTTTCGCCGCCCCGATTCTGTTCGGACACACAACCTCCCAGGTTGGTGCAATTGCGTTCAGACTATTGTACACGACGCTATCGGATCGGCCTGGAGAATGCTTCTCAGGAGTGGGCGGGGCGCATCGGCGGCTCTTCCCGTCGTTCGCCCGGCACTTCCGCTCGCGGCCAGGCGGCCTGGCAGTGCGGGCAATTCGGGCCCTTGTCTGCGCACGAAAGGCAGACGATCAAGCCGCATCGCATGCATTTCCGGGTTCCCGAATCAGACAATGGTTTATAGCAAAGCATACAGCCGTTCGCTCGATTGCGTTCGGTTCGGAACAACCTCCAAAAAAAGACTCCCATGCCAACGGTAGCCAAGGCGGAGATGGCGAGAAGAAGAATGACGACCTGCATACCAGGCGGGCGGAGCCCGTAAACGACCATTATCGCGCTCGCAGGCCACGGGCACTGTGGACCGGGCAGTTCCCGAGTTTGGGAATGTTAAAATTCTTCGCTCGCCTGCAACGGATTGGCCGGGAACTGCACTAGTGAGGTATGAGAAATTCGGGTGGAATGGCTTTTAACCGGCGGGAATTGAACGGGTCGGCCTTGCGGTCTCCGGTGAGGATGTCGATGACGATGGTGGCGATGCTCCGTTGGGCAGCGCTGCTGGACGAGGCCGGGGAACTGCGGGGGGCAGATCCGGAGATAGGGCCGGCTTCCGAAGCTGGCGGGCACCGGGACCTCCGATTATCCCGCTAGGGCTCTGTCCGCTACCTCTGTACCGCCTTGGCAGGCGCGGTCCCGACTTCGAACGTCAGCATGAATGGCTCGCGCGTAAACGCGACGGGAATGCCTCGGAACTGGACTTGCGAACCCGGCGCGAGGGGCCCGTTCAGATGACTGTCCTGGCGCCTTTCGTCTTTGAAAATCAGTGTCACTTCGGGAGTGCTGCCGCCGGAAAGGTTGAGGATCAACTGCGCCGGCTGGTTCGCCGGTGTCGCCGACACCAACGTCCCGATCAGGTCCGGCACGTCGGCGTTCTCGAGATTGAGCCGGAAATACTCTTCGCCATTGGCCGCGGTCAGTTGATTCTTGATATTCCGCCAAAGCGCCCGTGCGGCGTTGAGATCGACCGGCCGCGCCGCCGGGGCCTGGGCGCTCAGTGCGCCTGCGAGGACGCCTAAGAACAGCAGTCCGTATCGCATCGGTCCTCCTGCGGGCATGATACTGCGCTACCATCGTTGCGTCCAGCGTCAGGAGGCGACATGAGTACGGCGTGGAACCAAATTCTCTGGGGGCAGTTGGGCGCTGCTCTCGACATGTTGGAGAACGCCATCGTCGCCTGTCCGGATGAGCTGTGGAGCGATCTATCGAAGAAGCCGGCGTGGGTGAGTAACGGCGTGGTCGGGTTCTGGTATGTGGCTTATCACACGCTGTTCTATCTCGATCTTGGGCTCTCCGGCGGCGTGGAGGAAGGTTTCGCTCCACCGGCTCCGTTCGATTTGAAGGAACTGGATCCGGCGGGGCTGCTGCCGGACCGGCCGTATACCAAGGATGCATTGCGCGCCTATGTCGGACATTGCCGGAAGAAATGCCGCGCCACGCTGGCCGCGCTGACGGAGGAGAACGCGAAGCAACCGTGCCGGTGGGGCAAGTTCGACCTGTCATTCGCGGAATTGATGCTGTATACCATGCGGCACGTGCAACATCACACGGGTCAGTTGAACCTGATGCTCCGGCAGCAAACGGCTTCGGCGCCGCGCTGGGTAAGGCGCGCGGAGCCCGCGCTCGAGTCAGCTGCGGAGGCGGGAGAGTAAGTCTTCGAGCAGAGCAGCTTCGGCAGGCGTGAGAGTCGCCATGAGCCGGGAGATCAGCTTGAGCTGGCGCGGGAGCGCCCGCTCCACCACGCGGCGGCCCCGCGCGGTGATTTGTAGCAAATTTACGCGGCGATCGGTGTCGGACGCGCGCCGTTCGACGAAGCCGCGGGCGCTGAGACGATCGATGAGTCCGACGATGTTTCCCTTCGTCACGAGCAGATGATCGGCCAGCTCCTGCTGGCTGATGGCGTCTTTCTTCACCAGTGCCACCAGGACGTCGAACTGGGCGAGCGTCAACTCATCGTCACGGAGATCCGCGGAGATGCGGGCCTCCATGAAATTGTAGGCGCGGACGAGTTGCAGCCACGCCGGGAACCCGTGGATCCGTCGCGCGTTCGGAAGGTCTACGGCCGGGCGTTTGGTTAGCGTGTCGAGCATGGCGCCGGGCTGAATATGGAGCCGTCCGGTTCTTTCCGGAAATCGGTCGTGGTCACGAACGGCGTGTAAAGATAGACCGGATCGGTGACGACCGTGGTCACGGTAAACCAGGTGTCGCCGCCCGGTTCCTGAAAAAGATCGTAGTATTCCGTAACCGTGGCTTTATCGCTGTAAGGGACGCCGTTTCGCCGCAGGTAGCCTTCCCGGAGATCAGTGGTGGAGACTTCCAGACTGCGGGAATGGGCGCCGAAGCGCGGAGAGATGCCGACCGGCAGGCCGTTGCCCTGAGGCGACGCGGGCGCCTCCCAACGCGCGGCCGAATAACCCTGCCACGAGGCCGCCGGCATCTGGAAGGGCTTCGCTCCAAAGTGGAACAGGCGCGTCTGGCGGCCTTGATCGAGTTCGATCTTCAGAGTGCTTTCGTCCTGCCAGGAGATGCGGAGGCGGCCGGGAATGCGCATCACGGCCGGAGCGCCATAGGCCTTGCATTGCAGGCCGGCGGCATCGTCCTTGGCGGGATCCCAGGCGTCGATCACTTTGCGGGCTTCCGGCTTGTATGGAATGCTCGCAGCGTCGCCTTTGAGCGGAGTGGTCATCCGCCAGCGCCAATCTTCGGTGACGATCGAAACCCAGTTGCCGGTCAGGTCGATGGGCGCGGCCTCGCGGGCGGATTGCGCCCGCACGGCGGCGGCGCCGGAGATCAGGAATATCAAGAGCAGCGGTTTCATTTCGATTTCTGGGTGAGGCTTTTGTAAATGGCCTCGACAAACTGATCGGCCTTGACGAAGCTGCCGGGTCCCATGTACTCCGTATCGTAGTCGCGCGTGGGGCGCGCAGCCTTGATCTGGTCGAGCGTCATATCCCTTTTGACCATGTCCTGGATGCGGTCGCGGATGATCACGACCATATCTCGGAACTCCACCACGTCGGCTTCGTCGCAGATGCGTCCGTGGCCGGGGATCACATAAGTACCGCCTTCCTGGGTCTTGGCGGGAACCGTCAGCTCGAGGATGTGATCGAGGGCGGCTATCTCGCCTTGCACGGTGCCGCCGTGCTCGACATCGAGGAAGGGGTAGCCGCCCGGCGTGAAGATGTCGCCGGTAACCACGACATCAGACCCGCGAAACAAGACGACGCTGTCGCCATCCGTATGCGCTTTCGGCTCGTGATAGAGGAACACCGCTTCGCCGTTCATGTGGAGGTCTTTGAAGGGCGTGAAGTATTCGTCGACGGGCAAGCCGGCATCGGGAAAGGGCGGCTGGTTTGGAACTTTCTGTGTCAGCCGGTTTAGAACGTTTTCGTTGGCGACGATTTTCAGAGGCGCGTCGCCGTCGCTGCGGCCCGGCCCTCTCGCGGCGCCGATCATCTGCGCCAAAGCCGCGTTGCCCCCGACGTGGTCCGGATGGAAATGCGTGTTGACGATGAACAGCACCGGACCGCGGTTTAGCTTGCGGATCTCGGTCATCAACTTCTGAGCCAGCGGAGCGAACTGCGTGTCAACGATGAGGACGCCGTCATTGCCCACTTGGACAGCCGTGTTGCCGCCGGCGCCGGTCATCATGTACACGCCGCCCTTCACGTGCTGGACCTGCATGTCGACCTTGTCGAAATCGGGCTGCTGAGCGGTCAGGCAGGCAACCAGCGCCAAACCGGCCCAGACTGTTTTCAAAAGGATGCTCATCGGGAACTCCGCGGGGCCACCAAACAGGTCGGGTTGTCCGCCGCGCCACAGTTGCAGTAGCGGTCACACTTTTCTTTGGGTTGCTCCGGCTTTCCGATCTTCTGCCGGTATTCCGGATACATGGTTTCGGCGCCGCCCCGCAAAACCCCCGAAGCAAGGCCATACCATTCGGCCACCTCCTTGAGGAACGGATTCGTGTCCGGCATGTGGCTGGGAACGTAGTCCGGGCGCGGCTTAGGCACTTCCTGGTTGTATTCGCAGATGTCGCGGCCCATGCGCTGCCCGGGATCGAGAACCCAGCTCTGGCTGCGCTCCAAGGGTTCCGTAAGGAAAACCGGGTCCGTGATCACGGTGACAACGGTGAGATAGTTGCCGTGGCGGATCCAATGTTCGGTGAAGGTGGCGCGATCGCTCCGCGGCAGACCATTGCGGCGCATATAGTTTTCCTTCAGGTGCGTGGTGTAGACGTTCATCATGTTGCCGTCCCACCGCGCGGTGGAGAAGCCTTGCCAGGTGTGGGGCGCGAGCGGCCCGGGATGCTGGCGGTCGTCGAGCCAGATGGTCCGTTCCATTTCCTGAAATCCCATGCGCGTGTGCCAGGCGACAAGCTGCTGCGTGACGGGATCGATGACGGCATCAATCCGCATGTTGGAGAGGCCGCGCATGGAATAGTCGCCGCCGTGCGGACGGCACTGGTATTCGCTCACTACTGAAATCCGGTCGGCATCGTAGCTGTCGGCGCGCAGCCGAGCCGCGTCGTTGAGCGGAATTCCCATGTAGTCGCCAAGTTCGGGCCCGGGAATCCGTTCCGGCAGATCCTCGTGAAACAGCGGGGCCCACGCGCCGGAGAAGTCCACCTGGGCATGGGCGGGCGTGAGAGACATTGCGATGGCGGCGAGGCTTGCGAAGAATCCCCCTCTTCGGATCATGGCCTCCTCCTTTGCATCGTTTAGGTATAAACGGATTGGCGTGTCCTGTCAAGCGCTGAATGCGACACGCCGGCGACCAAGATCCGGAACGGACGTAGCGTCGCCGGCTCCACTGGCCGTGGTAGAATTCACGCCATAGCAACCGGGACAAAGAGCGTGACACCGGAATCGAGAACGGGAAGCTCGAAATCACAGATCGCGCTCGGTCCATTTTCGGTAGACCTGGCTTCCATGCGACTGCGGCGCAACGGCGCGGAGGTTGCCGTGCGGCCGCGCGCGTTTCGCGTTTTGCAGGTACTGATTCAGAATCCCGGGCGCGTGGTGGAATACCAACAATTGATGCGCGAGGCCTGGGACGGTCTTCAGGTTGCGCATCACACGCTGATCGTGACGGTCAATGAACTGAAGGACGCGCTGGGCGAGTACGGCTCGTGGATCACCTGCCGGCCGCGGTTTGGCTACAGCCTCGAAATGCCCGCTTCGGAGGATCTGATCCGCCGCGGTTGGCATTTCTGCAATCAGTTCACGCGCATCGGTTTTGAAAACGGGCTGCGATGCTTTCAAGAGGCAGCCGAGCAGGGCAGCGCCGATTTCCGGGCTTTTCAGGCGATATCGAACGCGTATCTGCTGCTGGGGTCGTTTTTGATCCGGCCGCCGCGGGAGAACCATCAAGGTTTTTTGAAAGCACATTCCCGCGCCGTCGCGCTCTGCGGGTTGACTCCCGAATTGCGCATCGATCGCGCCTATTCCCGGTTTATCTTCGAGTTGAACCCCGGCGACGCGGAAGCGGAGCTGCTCTCTTTGCAACGCGAGAAGCCGGAAATCGCGGACCTGTATGTACGTTTGAGTCTGGTTCAGGCGTCCGTGGGGAGAGTGGACGAAGCGCTCTGCACTATTCGTGAAGCCGAGGCAGCCGATTCACTTTTGGCGCCGCTGGCGTTTGTCAGCACCGCGCTCTATCTGTTTCGCGGCGACTTTGAGCAGGCCGTTGTATCGGGCAGGAATGCGGTCGAGCTGCATCCGAGCTCGCCCGTGGGGCGCGCGGATTACGCCGCGGCGTTGGAGTTTTCCGGACGCCTCGATGAGGCGCTCGGGCAACATCATCTGGCGAGTTCGATGGCGCCGGATCTTCCCTGGATCCGCGCGCGCGAGGGGATGTGCCTGGTGAAGAGCGGACGTGCGGCAGAGGCTTCCGAAATTCTCGACGAACTCCAGCGACAACGAGAAACTGAGTATGTGGACGCCTATCACCTGGCAGCGTTGTCGGCGGTGCTGAACCAACGGGAGGCAGCGTTAGTGGAGCTGAAGCGGGCCTACCAGGAGAAATCGTGGTCAGTCTCGTTGCTAGAAGTGGATCCCAAGGCCGAAGCGCTGCGGGGGTTGCTGAAGTAGCGCCGAGCTATTTGCCAATCATGTGTACCGAGCTCTTCTCGTTTTCCTGGCAGACGTATTCGATTAGCTCGAGGCCGGGACGCCAGCGGACGGTGTTGCTGGTTGTCCAGGGGCGCGAGTAGGCGCCGGGATCGTCAATCGTCACTTCGTATTTCAGCGTTAGCGAATCGGTACGTGTGTAGCGCTCGATCAGGTGAGCCTTCTCGGTTTGCGCGTGGCCGGCCTGGTCGAGCCAGGCTTTCCCGTTGAAGCCGACGACGTCGACCACCAGGGTGTCCCCTTCATAGTGGCCGATGGCATCGCCCATCCAGGTCGGGTTGATGTCCTTGGGATGCTTGGCCGCCGGGTCGACCGGCACGATGCGCCAGGGATAGTTGTCGCCTTCGAAGAGAAAGATGACGCGATCCTTCTCCTGCACGATCTTGAACGGGTACGGGTCGAACATGTAGCGGGGAACGCCGACCGGCAGACACTGGGCCTCCGGGTCATCCTTGCCGATGGTCTCGACGCGCTGGTTGAACAAGTCGAGTGACGAGGGCAGAAAGGGAACGTCCACGTGTTGATCCGCGCTCTTGACGCCTTTCCATTTCGGCTCGGCGATGTTACCGGCGAAACCGGGATACCACGCACCATTGCCGCCGAAATCGGGGCGGCCGTCGGGCAGGTGAGGAGTGGGAGCGGCCTTCTGCGGCTTGCCCTGGAGCCGGGCTTCGGCTTCGGACTCGGAGTCTCCCGGACGCAGGAACGGGCCGGGGTCTTTAGCAAGGCGCGGCTGCGCGAAGACTAGCGACGCCGACACACAGAGCCAGCCAATCAGTACGGTTCGCATTCAGTTACTGTCCGGGTCGGCAGGCCGGAGGCCTGCGCTACAAAACTTCTGGCTCAGCACGCTAGCGGTTGCCGGGGCTGAACTGGTGGGCGTTCGTGTCCCTGCCTTGCTTCTCCAACTCGCGAGCGCCTTTGAGAGCATTGAGCATCATGTAATTGCCCTCATGGCAGGCGTACTCATAGATCGGGTACGTGGGATCGAGCTTATACGGGTAGTGGATCTTCCACGGCTTGGTCCAGGTGCCGGGGTCGCTGATGGTGGCGTCGTAGCTCAGCTCATCGCGAGCCACGCGCGTGAAGCGTTCGACGATCGTGAGCGCGTCGGTGGTGGGCGCCGCGCCTCCGATGCCGATTTTGCCGTTGAAGTTGGTGGATTCGACTACCAGCGTGTTGCCTTCCCAGTGCCCGCGCGAATCGCCCAGGTACGTCTTGATGTCCTTGCCGACATGCGGACGGCCGTCCAGCGGAATGACGCGCGATTCGTGAATCATCTCGCTGCGAATGACAACGTAGCCGGGCGCCTGCACGATCTCGTTTCCGAAATTGTACAGAGTCGGCAGCATGCTGCTGAGCATGCCGCGCGAGATGCAGCGGCTGTAAATGTCGAAGTCCTCCCAGGAGTTCACGACATCCGGAAAATGGCTACCGGGGCCTTCGCCGCCGCGCAGAGCCTTGATGCGGGCCTGCGCCTCAGGTGTCAGCGGCGGAATCCGGCCGTCCGGCGGATCGACGACTAACGAAGCTTGCTTGTTGGGCCTCGCCCGCTCGATCCAATAGGCGGGCGGGTTGATCGAGTTCGGGCCGCTGCCGGTGTTCTTCGAGAATTCTTCGCTGTCCACCTCTTGCGCCTTGTCGAAATCAGCCTTCCGTTTCGCAAATTCCTCATCAGTGAGTTGAGTAGCGGAGGACTGTGCGGCCGGGCGCTGCATCGGGATTTGCGAACTGGCCGGCCATTGACCTTGCAAGTCGGGATCGCCCCACGGTGTTTTCGGCGGGGTAAACGTCTTGGCGGACTTCGCACTGGACTGCGCCAGCCCGGGCCCTGCCAGCAACGCCGCGCCGAAGCAGACTGCCAACCACGTGCATCGGATTCTCATGGAGTACCTCCTGGGCTACTGTCCCGGATTCCGCTTCGATTCCACATCGTCCGGATTCGAACCGCCGACGAACAGGCGCTTGCCGTCCTGGAACGTGACACTACTGCCGTTCGCCTTGTTGTCGCCGCTCTTGGCCTGATAGCCTTTGATGTCCAGTACGGTTCCGACTTCGAGCGAGCGCTTGGTGAAGCCGCGGCGCAGCATGATGTTAGGGCTCCCGCACTCCACCATCCAACTGGTCACCTTGCCATCGGGTTCGGTGACATCGATGTGGATCCAGGAATGGGGGTTGATCCACTCCATCTGGGTCACTTTGCCTACCAGGTGCACGGGCTTCTTCTGGTCGTATTCAGCCTCAAACGCGTGGTGCGCCCACACGGGGACTGTAGCGACGAACAAACCCACACTCGCGGCTACTGCAAAAACCGTTCTGCGCATTCGACTTCCTCTCCTGAGAAATCCCCGCTGGCTACCTACATTATTGGAGCCGGGCACCCGATGTCAACGGGAGCTCGCCCCGGCGGTCTTTTCGCCCGATAGCGCCTTCGTCGCCACCGCGTCGACCGTGCGCTCGTTGAACCAGTTCGGGTAGATCGGCGCCGGCGCCGTGAGCTTGTCCAGGCCTGTCACTTCGTCGGCGGTTAACTGGATATCAGCCGCGCCGAGGTTGTCCTCAAGCTGGGCCATCTTGTTCGCGCCGATCAGGACCGTGGCCACGTGCGTTTTGGCCAGCAGCCAGGCGATGGCCACCTGGGCGGGTGACGCGGCGTGCGCATTTCCGATTTGGCGGAGCCGCTCGACTACCTCGTGACCGAGGTTACGGTCATAGGGCAGGAAATCGAAGCCGGTCAGGCGGCCGCCATCGCCCGCGGGATTCTCGCGTGTGTATTTGCCGGTAAGGAAGCCACCCGCCAGCGGGCTCCAGACCATAATGCCGATGCCGGCGGACTGGGTGAAGGGCGCGAGCTCGTGCTCGACCTCCCGGCCCACGAGCGAATAATACAGCTCGGCCGCGCGAAAACGCGCCCAGCCATGTTCGCGCTGCAGGCCCACGGCTTCGGCGGCGCGCCATGCCGGCCAATTGGAAAAGCCGACGTACCGCACCTTTCCCTGGCGCACGAGGTCATTCAGTGCGTCCAGAGTTTCCTCGATCGGCGTGAGGCGGTCCTGCCGGTGAACCAGGTAGACGTCGATGTAGTCGGTGCCGAGCCGGCGGAGGCTGCCCTCGGCGGAAGCCATGATGTGCTGGCGCGAGAGGCCCTGATGAACCAGAGCTTCGCCGGTGCGAAAGCCGACTTTGGTCGCGATCAGAACATCTTTGCGCCGGGCGCCGAGCGCCCGCCCGAGGATCTCCTCGGACTGTCCGCCGGTGTAACCGTCGGCGGTGTTGAAGTAATTGATACCCGCGTCGAGAGTGCGGGCGATCATCTCATGCGCCAGTTTTTCCTCGACTTTCGCCACACTGGCGAAAATGCCGGTGCTCTTGCCAAACGTCATGGCGCCAAACGAGAGCCGCGATACAACCAGTCCCGTGTCACCTAATCGTGCATATTGCATAACCCCGATTGTAACGTTACGGCTTCGGATGCTGATGCACGTGTGGCAGAGCGAGCCGTTCCACGGTGTCGCCTTCGAAATCGAATTCGATGAGGACGGCTGGTTCGTCGCCCACAACCCAGCCGGCATGGCCGGGCTCGACGGCGACGAACTGAGGGGCCTTGAATTCTTCTACGGAGCCGTCTTCGAACCGGACGTTGATCTGTCCATGAGCCATGAAGCCGACGTGAGCATGCGGGCAGAACTCACGGCCGAGGATCGGCCGCAGGTGCGTGTCCCAGGAAAATCCAGGCGGATAGATCATCCGTTTCACCCGGACCGCGCCGGCTCGCGCCACGTCGACCTGGACGCCGCCGATTTCGCGGTGCTCATCGGATCGGACCGGCGCCAGAAGTGGATCGGCTGCATTCATCGTTTCGAATCTCCTGAAAAGCAGGATAGCAGCCGGGCGGGGCGGGACCGGGCGCTATGTGCTCATCATTGCGATCTGTTTGGTGATGAGGTCGCGGAGCTTGTCGGGATCCAGCTGAGGATCGTTGCGAAAGCGCGGGGCCAATTCCGGCCGTGTGTTCTGGTCCTCGCGCCGAAGCTCGGGAAAACCGAGCCAGTCGGCCATTTGGCAAGAGATCCGGATGAGGTCGGGAACGGTGCCGTTCTGGTGCGCCGTCGCCTCATGGTGATTCGCCATACAGGTTTGCAGCTTTTCGGGAAAACCCCAGGTGCGGGAGACGAGCGCCCCGGCTTCGCAGTGAGTGACACCGAACAGCACCTTCTCGAGCTTCATGGATTCGGGCATGTCCGCAAATTCCTTGGACAGGACCTCGCCGTATTGTTTACCGACGCTGAGCAGCAGGCCCAGGCGCCCGAGGTCATGCACGAGGCCGGCCGTGTAGATCCCCGGGGAATCATACAAGCGGCCGAGGACGTCGGCGATCACGGCGGTTGCGGTGCTGTGCGCCCAGACCAGGCGTACCTCATCGCTGCCGGCAAGATTGCGGACGTAAATACTCATGGCAATCGTGAATCCGAGCGAGCGCACGCGCTCCAGGCCGAGGAGCGACAGGGCATGGCGAATATTGTCGACGCGTGCGCGGAAACCAAATGCCGCCGAGTTCGCCACCATCAGGAGGTCGGCCGTGAGCGCCGGATCCGACTTGAAGACCTGCTCGAACTCCCTCATGGCGGTTTCGCTTTCGCCAGAGATGTTCAAGAGCTTCATCGCCGCCGGATGAAACGGGGGCAGCTTGGTCAGACGTTCGAAGACCGCGGAGTGCTCAAAATTCGGACTGCCGGCCGCGGCAGAGACGGGCGTTTGAGAAAGGGACAACCTCGGCGTCCTCCTTGGACCAATTGCCTGATAGCTGATTGTGTCCGCTGCGTCCCAGTTCGTCAATGTTCACTCTGGTGCATCCTGGCGGCGGGGAAAGGCGCGCCTGCGGTGCTATGTTTGGTTCGCAGAGCCGTCCCTGCCATCGGACATACAACCACTAGTAATCTTGTATGTCATTCCGCAGAGATTTACAGTGAGAGGCGAACCGGGACTCGTCGGGAGCCGGGGGCAGCCATGTCCGTGGCATGGACCGAACGCAATGCGAGCGGGCGAAAGGGTCTCAGATCCGAGCCAGAGCCTCGCGAAGCCCTTCTTGACGAACTGTCCCGCAACCCCTCCCTGTTAGGCCGGCTGGTTGCGATTGCAAGCTTCCGGGACGACCATACCGGAATGTATAGCCATCGCCTGGCGGCCCAATTTGGCGCCGACGAAACGGACCGCCTCCTCCGTCGTCTGCATCACGAGGTATTTGTCGCCTGGTTGAGTCTGCCGCTGCGCCAGCAGCAGGCCGATGTTTCCGTCTACCTGAGCGCTCTGGGTATCAAAGCCGAATGGTTCGACTTTCGGAAGATGGGCAAGAGCTGCCTGCCGCAAACAGCGACGCTTCCCGAGCGGGACCTGTTCCTGCTGGACCTCGATCTGATTCAGGGATTGCTGCGCTATTAGGGACGAGGCAACGTCGCTCTTCTTAGTTGACGTAGGGCGTGGGGACGGCGGGGACGAGTTCGTGCTTGCCGGGCAGAAAACCGATGGTCAGCAGGACGCCCGGCGTCAGATCGAAGGTCACCGGTTCGCAGTCCTCGGACAGCCAGAGGCCTTCCACCAACTGGAACTCCACTAAGTCGTCGCTGTTCTTAGGAGCGACGCGAAGCCGATTCCCCTGGATCGAGATCAGGATGCCTTCTTGTACCAAGCCGCTGGCGTATTTGATCAGCATGTGCGTGTGCTCTTCACGTACTATCGCCGGAAACCGGGCTGGGCGCCAGTTCCGCGCGTACTGCCGTGGTACTTCGGCCGGGCGGTACCCCGATTGCTCGGTACGTTGAACGTACGGCCAGTACTTTGCATGGGGGCGGAAATCGACGAAACTGCAAACGTTATGGCAGCAGACACGATTACACGAGCACAACTGCTTCTTCAGTACTACACGGCATTGAGTGAGATCGAGGCGGAAGCCCGCACCGGAGAATCCACGCATGCCGGGACGCGCTTACCCGACGTTCTTCCGATTTACTTGGAGGAAGCTGTGGTGGCGCGAGCCTCCGCGGCCTAGTCTTCCAGGACGTCTTCGCCGCCTTTGTAGCGCGCCATCGGGTTCTCGGGCTCCGGCTCTTGCGGCCACTTGATCAACGCCAAGGCGGCGATCGACGGAACCAGCACGATGATGGCGAGCACAAGGTAGGAGAAAGGCGCCCACTTGTCGATCAAGTCGCCGGCGCCCGCGAAGACATTCCCAAGAAATTCCCGCGATTTCGACGACAGCAGCAGAAAGAAAAGCGCAAAGAGAATGGTTCCCAGGTACGCCATACGCGCTAAAAGTTAGCATGTTTTTCCCGGGCTCTACTACCAGGGTTTCCCTGGGGCAAGTGATCAGGTAAGGTTATGGAGCGGCGTATACTTTCCGCAGCAGTTCGCGGTGCGCGAAAGCGATCAGCCGGCGTCGGAAGGCCGATCCTCGGAGTGTTCGAGGACAATGCTCTGCAGCGAGTCCAAGGCTTCGACGACGCGTTCGACCAGGTCATCGGTTTGGGCGAGGGCGCTCCGGGCTGAATCCAACGCATCGGCCTGCGACCGGACTGTTTGCTCGAGAGCATGCAATTGCAGCGCGGCGGCCTCGGCGAACTCCGCCGCCTGCTTGCGAACGGCCTCCGTGGCTTGTTCGGCGCGGGACGTGCGTTCCGTGGCGGTCTGCAGTAGAACTTCCAGATTGCCGAGGCGCTGGGGAGAAATCGTTTCCCGCTCTTCGAGCGGTCCGATGCGCAGCTCCAGCTTGGTAAGGCCCGACTCGGCCCGAACCGCAGTCTCCTGGGCCGCGGCGAGCTTGGCGTCGATTGTGCAAAGGTGGGCTTGGAGCGCTTGGAGAGACGCGCCGACCGCCTGTTGGAATTCTGCGATGGCCTTGTCCTGGGCCTCGACGCGCGCCGTGAAGCGCGTTGCGAAAGCCTGCTGGACTTCGGCGCGAACCAGCGCCGCGATGCTGTCGCGATGAGCCGGAGTTTCGGTGCGCCGCGCCGAAACCGTGACCAGCTTCAGCTCCATCTGGACGCGCTGCATGCGCTGCGGGCGCGCCGCAGCATCCTTGGACAGGCAATTGGCAAGCAGGCCATCGAGCGCCCGGTTCCCCACCGCGGGAGCGGAGTTGTGGAGCACCGCGTTTTTCAGCGCGTCTTCGGTGTCTCCCGAAAACGGCGCGCGCGCCGCCATCAATTCATAGACGATGGCGCCGAACGAGAAGATGTCGGAGCGCGCATCGGCGGGCTTGCCCGACAAAACTTCGGGAGCAGTGTACGGCGTGATTTCGAGAGCAGCGCTAGGGGGCGGAAGCAACTCCAAACCGGAGGTCGTGATGGCGATTCGAGAGGGTGTCAACGCCCCGTGCACGTGTCCGTCGTCATGAATTCTGCGCAGGGCCTCGGCGAGTCCCGTCGCGATGCGCAGGGCGTCGGGAAGCGGCAGCGTTCCCCCGGTGACGTATTGCGCTAATGTTCGTGTCTGGGTCGGTGTCATCAGGCGCTCTCTAAAAGGAGTGTGAGAAGGACGTATCCGTTCTCATCTTTCATTCTGGCGTGGCGGCAGGCCGCTCGCAATCGCTTTCTTTCGTTATGGGCTTGTCACCCGGAGCCCTGCGCCGATCTGCTATACTCTCACTTTATGGCAGCCGCCACCGCCGCACGGCATCATCATCATCACCATGCCTCCAAGCGGCGAGCGGTGTCCTGACCTCATAAAAACAACCGGAAAGGACGCCCGCCGCGGAGAGCCTTCAGGGCTCGGGGCGGGCTTTTTTATTGGATTCCATGAATCTGGATTTCAACAAGTCGGACGGGTTGGTCACCGCCGTCATTCAGGATCACGCCAGCGGGCGCGTGCTGATGGTCGGGTACATGAACGAGGAAGCCTTTCGCAAGACGGTCGAGAGCGGCTACGCGACGTTCTACAGCCGTTCGCGCCGCAAGTTGTGGCTGAAGGGCGAGAGTTCGGGCCACCGGTTGGTGGTGAAAGAGATCTCGACTGACTGCGACCGCGATGCCGTGCTGGTCAAGGTAGAGGCGCTGGGGCCTGGTGTTTGTCACGAGGGCTATGAGAGCTGCTTCTTCCGGAGGCTGCAGGACGGCGCCTGGCAGATTTCGGAGAAACAAACCTACGATCCCAACGCCGTCTACGGAGGCAAGGAATGAAGCTGAAGCTGGGGATTCCGAAAGGGAGCCTGGAGACGGCCACCATCGACCTGTTCCGCCGCGCCGGGTTTGCCATCACGACCAGCAGCCGCTCGTATTTTCCCGGCATCGACGATCCCGATATCGAATGCATGCTGATTCGCGCGCAGGAAATGGCGCGGTATGTAGAAGACGGCATCCTGGACGCCGGGCTCACGGGCCGGGATTGGGTGGAAGAGAACGAGGCCGACGTGGTGGCTGCCGCGGACCTGATCTATGCCAAGCAAAGCTTTGGAAAAGTCCGGTGGGTGCTGGCGGTTCCGGAATCGTCCGATTTCCGCTCGGCCAAAGATCTCCAGGGGAAAATCATCGCCACGGAACTGGTCGGCACCACCAAGCGCTATCTGGCGAAACACGGTGTGACGGCAAAAGTCGAGTTCAGTTGGGGTGCGACGGAAGTAAAGCCGCCTGTATTGGCCGACGCGATTGTCGAAGTCACCGAAACCGGCTCGTCTTTGCGCGCCAACAAGCTGAAGATCATCGATACGGTGCTGGAATCGAACACCCAGCTGATCGCCAACAAAGAATCCTGGAAGAACGAATGGAAGCGCCGCAAGCTGGAAGACATGAAGATGCTGCTCGAAGGCGCCATCAACGCGCTCGGGAAGGTCGGGCTGATGTTGAATGTGCACAAGCAGAGTCTGCAGGCGGTGCTGAGCGTGTTGCCGGCCTTAAAGCGTCCGACCATTTCGCATCTCAGCGACGACGAGTGGCTGGCGGTGAATACGATTCTCGATGAATCGACGGTGCGGGACATCATCCCGCGATTGAAGCAAGCAGGCGGGCAGGGGATTGTCGAATACCCGCTCAACAAGATCGTGCTGTGATCCGGATCCTCGAAAGCCGGCAAATCGGAACCCTGCTGGCGCGCAAGACGGCACGCCTAGCAGAAGCTGAGGCGGTCGTGCGGCCGATCCTGGAGGCGGTGCGCAAGCACGGCGACCGCGCGTTGCTCGAGTACGCCCGCCGATTGGATAGCCTCGAACGCCGCACGGTCCGGGTGCCGGAGGCGGAACTGACGGCGGCCGCGCGAGCGTGCAAACCGGAGTTTCAGCGGGCGGTCAAGCGAGCGGCAGCGAACATCCGCGCGTATGCGAAGCGGCAGATGCCGCGGGAATGGATGAGTGAAACCGCGCCGGGGCTCCGGCTGGGGCAGGTGGTGCGGCCGCTCGATACGGTCGCCGCCTACATTCCCGCAGGGCGCTATCCGCTGCCTTCGACGGTATTGATGACCGTAGTGCCGGCACAGGTGGCGGGGGTCCCGAATGTCTGCATCGCGTCACCTAAGGCGGTACTTGAAGTATTCGGGACGGCCGGTATTCTGGGCGTCCGGAACGTCTTTCAGATGGGCGGAGCGCAGGCGATCGCCGCCTTCGCGTACGGGACTCGCACGGTCCCACGCGCCGATCGCATCGTAGGCCCGGGAAACATCTACGTGGCGGCGGCGAAGAAGCTGCTGGCAGGCGAAGTGGGAATCGATTTCATCGCCGGTCCGACCGAAATTCTGATCGTTGCCGCGGAAGGCGAGCCGAACCATCTGGCCGCCGATATGCTGGCCCAGGCGGAGCATGATGCGGACGCGTCGGCGGTGCTGCTGACCACGTCCAAACGGCTGGCCTCCGCCGTCGCGAAGGAAATCGAAACGCAGTTGGCCAGTCTTCCGACGGGGCGGGTGGCGGCGAAGGCCATCGCGCGGAATTCGGCGATTGTCCTGGTGCGCTCGCTCGACGAAGCGATCGAAGTTGCCAACCGCATCGCCCCCGAGCACCTCAGCATTCCCAGTGCGGATCTGCTGGGAAAAGTTCGGCACGCGGGGAGCGTCTTCGTCGGGCCGTTCAGCCCTGAAGCCGCGGGCGACTACGCATCCGGGCCGAATCATGTTCTGCCCACCAGCGGCGCAGCTCGTCAGCGCGGCGGGCTTTCCGTCACCGATTACTTGAAGGTGATTTCCGTTCAGGAATTGTCGGCGCGCGCGCTGGAACGGTTGGCGCCGGCGA
>DASXAK010000153.1:0-3137 GCA_036406715.1 Bryobacteraceae bacterium
TACTGCCGGCGCACGATGTTTTGATAGTCGAGGAAGAAGAACAGTTTGTTCTTGCCGTTCATGACTTTCGGGATATAGACCGGCCCGCCAAAGGAGAAGCCATAATTATTGAAAATATTCTTGGCCGCTCTGCCGGGGTGGCTGAAGTAGTTGTTCACCGCCACCAGGTCGTTATTCTGGTTCCGTTCGAATGCCGACCCGTGCAACTCGTTGGTGCCCGACTTAATGGTGACGTTGGTCGCAGCCCCGCCGGCCGTGCCCTGCTCGGCATCGAAAGAGTTGGTGCTGATATTGACCGTCTCGATAGCTTCCGTCGATGGGACATACGCGACATCCACGGGAAGCCAGGGATATATGATCGGGGCGCCGTCCATCTTATAGCTGTTGGCTGAGGAAGAGACACCATTCACTTGCAGGGCTTGTCCGCGCATCGGATTGCCGGCTTCCGAATTTGGTTCCTTGGTCGCGGGGAAGACCGTGCCCGGCACCAGGTAGAGGAGGCTTTGGAAGTTTTTACCTTCGCCGCCCGAGTAGGGGAGTTCCGTCACCTGCTGCGCCGTGATCTCCTGATGCACGTCGGATTTGTCGGTCTGCAGAGCCGCGGCATCCGCCGCCACCTCCACGGTTTGGGTGGCCGTGGCGATCTGCGTGTGAAAATCGACACGCTTGACTTCGTTCGCATTTACGATCACATCGCTCACGGTTGTGGTCTGGAATCCTTGAGCGGTCGCCGTAATCCTGTATGTGCCCGCCTGCAGGTTGTTAAAGACATAAGCCCCGCGGGCGTCGGTGTCCGCCTGGCGCGAGAGCCCGGTCAACACGTTGGTAGCTTCCACCTTGGCGCCGAGGATTCCGGCCTCGGTCGGGTCGGTCACATTGCCAGTGAGCGATCCGTACAGAACTTGAGCATGGGCAACACTGAGTACTCCGGCTAACACCAGGAGCATGGCAGCGCACCACAATCGCAGCGAAAGGCGTCTTCTCATAATCCACACCTGCCTCTGTCAAGCAACTGAAAGTCCATTTAGTTGGAGCCTAAAATTATATATACAACTCTGAATATAGGAGATCAAGACAAATCTGCTCCTTAATCGAAATTCCATATCTGGGACTTCGAGGCTTAGGTCTACCGAAGATTGTAGGGATCAGACCGGCCGCGCTTTTTCGCGATATCGGGCAAGCCATCGCCGGGCATATTGATCGCGGTCAAGCAGAAAGTCGGTGGCCAGTATCGCCTCGGAAATCTGCGGATTAGTGACATCGGTGATGGCCGAAGTCAGCCCGCACGAAACAGCCATTGGCAGGAATGCCGCATGGAGCGCGGCTCGGTCGGGCAAGCCGAAGCTGACGTTGCTCGCGCCGCAACAAGTGTTGACTCCCAGGCTGTCGCGAATCAGCCGCAGCGTCTCGAGCGTTACCGGCACCGACCGGGGCTCGGTCGCGACCGCAAGGCAGATGGGGTCGATGATTACGTCTTCGGCCGGGATGCCGTAGTCTCGCGCGCGCTCGACGATTTTGCGCGCTACCGCCAGCCGTTCTGCGGGATCTGGCGAAATACCGCGCTCGTCGCTCACCAATCCGATGACGGCGCAGCCGTGCTTGCGCACGAGCGGGAGAACGGCTTCCAATTGCCTCTCTTCTCCGGTCACCGAATTGACCAATCCCTTACCTTCGTAGATCTCGAGTGCCGCGGCCAGGGCTTCGGGACTTGAGGAATCGAGGCACAGCGGCAGGTCGCAGGCGGCTTGCGCCGCGCGCACGGCCTCGCGGAGCATCGCCGGTTCATTACCCATCGAATATCCGGCGTTGATATCCAACAACGCGGCTCCGGCTGCGGCCTGGGCCCGCGCGTCACGCGCGACGGCACTGTAATCGCCGGCCGCCATCTGCGCGCCAAGCTGCTTACGGCCCGTCGGATTGATGCGCTCTCCGATCGCGGCGAACGGCAGGTCGGAGCCGATCATCACGGACCGCCGACGCGAATGCAATTCGGTCCGCATCAGCCGTGCAGCGCCACCGCGGGCTCTCCGATGAGACGGCGCACCAGTCTTACGGCCGCGGTCGCGTCCGGTGCATAGCCGTCGGCGCCCACCGAATCGGCGTAGGCCTGAGTCACTGATGCACCACCGACCATCACTTTCACCTGGTCGCGCACCCCCGCGCGCTTCAGCGCTTCCATGTTCACCTTGAACATCGGCATGGTCGTGGTGAGCAGCGCCGAAAAGCCAATGATGGGCGGCTTGTGCTTGTGAATGGCCGCAATCATTTTGTCGGGCGGCACGTCCACCCCCAGATCGATCACCTGGAATCCGGCGCCTTCGAGCAGCAGGCAGCACAGATTCTTGCCGATATTGTGCACGTCGTCTTTCACGGTCATCATCATGACGGTGGCGCCGGGCGGCACGCCCGTCTCCGCCAGCAGCGGCCGCAGCCGCTGCATGGCCTCGTGCATGGCCCCGGCCGACATCAGCATTTCGGGCACGAAATAATCTCCCGCCTCGAAACGCCGTCCGACTTCCTCGAGTGCCGGAATCAAGACCTGGAACAGCAGGTCGGCGGGCTTCAGCCCAAGCGTCAGCGCTTCTTCGGTGAGCTGGCCGGCTGCTTTGGGGTTGCCGGCGAGTGTCTCGTCAAACAGCGTACGCCGTACCTCTTCTTCCCTACTCATGGCCCACCAGAGATCCTGCAAATTCGCGAACGGCCGCGGCCAGCGCCCCGATATTTTCCGCCGGCATCCCGGGGCTGACGCCGCCGCCGACAGATAAGATGAGGTTGCGTCCGCCGGTTTTTTGCAAAACGGCGAGCGCCGCTTCCCGTACCTGTTCCGGCGTTCCGCGGACCCCGAGATCGAGCGGCGCCACATTGCCCATCAGGCACATCCGCCCCCCGGTACGTCGAGCGACCTCCACCGGATCGATTTTGTGCGTGAAATTGAGGACGTCGAAGCCGGTATCGGGTAAATCTTCGAGAAGCTGCTTCACCGAAGCGTCGTTGTGATAGACCTTGATCCACTCCGCGGGAAAGGCGTCGCAGATCTGCTTCAAATACGGATGGGCGAATTCCAGGTAAAGATCGCGCGAGATGAAACCGACAATGTCGTCGAGAATGAAGATGCCTTCCACGCTCGGCCCGATCAC
>DASXAK010000154.1:0-12981 GCA_036406715.1 Bryobacteraceae bacterium
AAGGCGTCGAAGTGATTCACTCCACCGTGCTCGGCCTCGGGGAGCGCGCCGGCAACACTCCCATGGAAGAGACTGCCATGGCGTTGCTTACGCTCTATGGCATCGACATCGGCTTGAGATACGACAAGCTTTACAGCCTCGCGCGTCTGGTGCAGGAACTGTCCGGTCACGCCGTACCCAGCAACCGTCCGGTTGTCGGAGATGCGCTATTTCAGATCGAATCCGGCATCATCGCGAGCTGGTTCCAGAACTGCGGCTCCCAGCATCCGACCGAGCTCTTCCCCTATCGCCCCGATGTAGTCGGCCAGCCGCCCGCGAAAGTCGTATTCGGCAAAGGCAGCGGTATCGACTCAATCAAAAACGGATTGAAGAATCTGGGCGTCGAATTCACCGAGGACGAAGCCATGCAGGTGGTGAGCGCCGTGAAGGATTTTTCGCTCGAACGCAAACGCCTTCTCACCGAGGCCGAATTCCGGACGGTCGTCGCCAAGACCCTGCCCCACCGCGTAACCGCCCAAGCCGCCGTCTGACATCGTGAGGCAGGCTTCCAGCCTGCCCGGCACGCTCTCACCGGCCCCGGTTGGCTTCAGCGTCCGCGAAATCTATGATGGAAAGCTGAATGGGAATTTCCTTTTCCATCGGCAGCGGCGGATTCGGGAACTCCGGTTTTCGCAAAACTCTGCTTAAACACTTCGGCGTACCCGCCGGCCAGGTCGCTACCGCCGGACGCCAGTTTCCTATAACCGCCCGGGTGGATATCCAGGCCGCGATCGAGAGCGTGCTGCGAAACTACGCGGGCACAAAACTTTTTGGCATCGTCTCGCCCAATCCTCACGAGCCTCCCGAACTCGCTCAGACGCTGGCTGGCTCGCATTTTCCAATCAATGCCGGCCCCCTCCAACACGACGAGATTGATATAGGAGAGCCCGTCCCGGCGCGTTGTCTGAAAAATGGATTGTGGCTCTCACGCGATCGGGATTTGCCTTTCGCCATCATGATGGCGCCGGGCGGCCGGTTCGGCCTGCGGACCGGCGTGCAGGTTGAAATCGCCGTCCCGTCCGGCGAACGTGGCGCGCAATTTTCACAGGAGTTGTTCCGCAACCTCGAGCTTCAGGTCAGCCAGGGCCGCACCTATCGCGGCCGGATCATCTCGCTCGAGGCGCATATCCATCCGATGGGCGGCGGCAGTATGGTCAAAGTCCATCGGCTGGCCCAAGTCCGGCGCGAAGACGTCATCTTGCCGCAGCGAACCCTGAGCCTGCTCGATCGCAATGTCGCGGGGTTCATGCAGGCCCGCGAACAGCTCAAAGCGCTTCGTTTCCAGGCGCGGAAGGGACTTTTGTTTTACGGCCCGCCGGGCACCGGCAAAACCTACACCATTCACTATCTGGCTTCTCAATTGCCCAACCATACGACGTTGCTGATCACCGCCGAACAGGTCGGCTTGCTCGGCGAGTACTTTCAATTGGCTCGTTTTTTGCAGCCTTCCATGATGGTGATTGAGGACGTCGACCTCATCGCCCGCGAGCGAACTCATATGCACGGCCCCGGCGAGGAGATTCTTCTCAACAAGCTGCTGAATGAAATGGATGGCCTGCGGGAAGACGCCGAGGTGCTCTTCATCCTGACCACCAATCGGCCCGACCAGATCGAGCCGGCGCTGGTTTCACGGCCCGGCCGTATCGATCAGGCGATCGAGTTTCCGCTTCCGGATGAGGAGGGCCGCGCCAAGCTGACGAAATTGTACGCCCGCGGCCTGGAGATCTCCGACGATCTGATGGCCTCCATCGTCAGCCGCACCAAAGGCGTCAGCGCCGCCTTCATTAAGGAGTTGATGCGCAGGTGTGCCCAGTTTCAGATTGAGTTCTCGGATGGTCAGACGCTGACCGGGCGCGCTGTCGACTCCGCCCTGGAAGAAATGTTATTTACTGGTGGAACGCTCAACCGGCGATTGTTGGGCGGTGACGGCGCGGATCCGATTGCCGGCTCAGCCATAGCCAGAGCGTAGTTCCCACCAGCGGCATCGCTGCCACCAACCAGAAGATCTCCGCGAACCGTTGCTGATCGAACCAGCGCCCCAATATCGGCAGCAGCACTGCCGCTACCGCCGACCACGCGCCCGAAGCCGTCCCGCCCACCAGCGCAGTCTTCTCCCGTGGATACGTGCCCGCGCCCGTGCGCAGCGCCAGCATCTGAACACCGCCGGTCACGAACATCGACCAGAAGAAGAGCACGAGCACAATCGCCGGTGAGTTCGACCACGGCACGGCCGCGATCGGCAGGCAGCAAATCGCCAGCAGAAAAAACATTGCGATCGGCCGCGTTTTGCCGCCCGCGAAGCGGTCGGCCGCCCACCCCCAGAAAAAATATCCGAGTTCCCAGCCGAATGGCGGAATCCAGAGCACGTTGCGCAGGCCGGCCTCGGAGAAATGCAGCACCTGGTTGAGGTACAGCGGGCTGAAGTACAGCACCGGCCCGATCGCAATCGCACCCAGCGCATAACTCGTCACCAGAGCCCAAAACCGCCGCTCGAACGGATTTGGCCACTCCATGCGCTTCGGCTTGCGCGCGGGCGGGCTGAGATACGGCGGCCGCGCGATTCCTGTCCAGAACAGGAGCCAGAACACGCCGAGCCCGCCCGAGAATAAGAATGCCGCCCGCCAACTGAACCGCAGCGCGATCGGCACCACCACGAACGGCGCCACGATTGCGCCCAGCGATCCGCCGCTGTACGAAATCGCGATGCCGCGCGAGTGCCGGTCCGGCGGCAGCGAGTCCATGGATGCCCGCAGCCCTCCCGGGAACGTCGCGCCTTCGCCCAGCCCCAGCAATGCCCGTGCCGCCGCGAACCCCACGAAACCCGCCATCCAGGCGTGCGATGTGCTCGCAACCGTCCAGATCGCAACCGCTGCCAGCATGCCGATCCGCATCCCGACGTAATCCAGAATCGAGCCCCATAACGGATTCGCGATCATATACGCGATCGAAAACGCCGAGACTACCTCGCCGTAGCTCTGCGCCGAAAGCCCGGTATCTCGCAGGATCATGGGCGAAAGCACAGCCAGGATCTGCCGGTCCACGTACGATAGCCACGAGCACAGCATCATCGCCACGCTCGCCACCCACATCCGCCAATTCGTAGTCCCGCGCGCCGGCTCGACCGAGACACCGGCGCTCTGGCTCAACGACATTGCCTTCGATGCTATCACGCCCTTTGACAGCACCCGAGGTTTCTCGAGCGTAGTATTTACTTGCGCGAATGGGTATTTCACTCGACAATATGGATCAGGCCGTTTTGCCCTGAGGCGAAATCTCGACGCGGCCGGAAGCGCCGGAGAACTCCATGAAGCCGATCGCATTGCGTTTCGCTGCGGCTATTCTCGCCGTGGCTTCTCTTTCCTTGTCTGCTTACGCGCAAAGGCCGCGAGGTGCAGCTTCCGCTGATACTGGGGACTTCACGGAGGGTAATTTGAAGTTCCACCGCGTCGGCGGTTTCATTCAGGTTACGGACACTGAGAAAAACCAGAGCGCCGGCACGATTATTTTTCCGCCGGGCGGCGCACCGACGTTCGCGCCGATGCCGGGTTACGACATCAAATCGGCTTATGAGAAGCATATGAGTGGCGGCGCGTCCCCGGCCCCCCCGGCAAGCACCAGTAAGCAGGAGAGCCCGAGCCCAAGCGCGACGCCAAGCCCAGTTGCGCCTTCAACAGCGCCCGGCTTCGATGCAGCGAGCAAGACCGTCACGCTATCGGAGGGAAGGACGGTAACCTTCACCGACAACGACAACTTGAAGCTGCAGATGCCCGGTCCCGCTGGACCGAAGAATTACGCGCTGCATTTTCACAAGGCGAGCGCAGGCAGGTTCGCGAAGGGTTGGGCTGGCAGAGAACAGGGCCGCGTCGGCGGCTCCCTCGGCGGCGGCGGAGTGACGATCAGCCTGGAAAGCCAGGGCGGTCTACCGGGCGGCGAAGTCTACGATACGGCGAAAGGTGCTGCGTTTGGTAACAGCGGCCTCGAGCAGGCAAAAACGGTGATCGCGGCGGTCCGCGAAGCCGTCGAAGTTGCCAAGAACAACAGCCAGCCCGACCTCGCCAAGCTCAATGTCGTCAAGAGTCTGCTGAGCAACAACCTCGGCCTGTAGTTTCTCTTCGCTTGCCGTGCCCCGCCGTTCCCACGGGGTAGCGGAACGCCATCCGATCGAGCAGGGTGCGAAAGCGCGCCCGAAAGAATGTGAGAATGGAACCGGATATGGCGTGATCAAAGCTCTGGTCAGGACTCTCTTTACCGGTGCCGGCATTGGCATCTTCAGGCTACGAGGCCGGTATGCCCTGGACGGCCTTGTCACCATTCACAGCGATCATTTTCGATTGGATCCGACATTTCGCGCCGCTTACGAACGCGGCGTGCAGGCGAACCACGGCATTGATCCAGGATTCGACTGGAGAGTGCACGTGGCACTGTGGGCGGCACGGACTGGCTTGCGTGTCGAAGGCGATTTCGTCGAATGCGGCGTGAATGCAGGCTTCATGAGTTCGGCGATCATGCATCATCTGCAGTGGAATACGATGGACCGCCGATTCTATCTGATCGACACTTTTGGGGGGCCGGTTCTCACTCAGTACTCGGCGGAAGAGGTGCAGAAGAGTCGTGTCGCAATTGCAAAGCGTGCTCTGGAAGCGGGTTCGTATGTCACGGACATGCAGCGGATCCGGGCGAACTTCGCAGAGTGGAAGAATGCGGTGATCATACAGGGCGCCATACCGGAGGTTCTGAATACAGTTGAATTCAAGCCAATCGCGTTTCTGCACATCGACATGAACTGTGCACTGCCGGAACGGCTGGCTCTCGAGTTCTTTTGGGATCGGCTGTCACCGGGTGCTGTGGTTCTGCTCGATGACTACGCCTACAGTGGGCATGAATGCCAGCGCGACGCCATCGATACTGTCGCCCGCGCCAAGGGAATCCATGTCTTGTCCCTTCCCACCGGGCAGGGAATGATCATCCGGTAAGTCCGTCCGTGCGAAGCACGATGTTCGCTGGTGCGCAACGGGACAGCCTGTTAGTTCGGTGCCTCCCCGCCGTTGGCCTCGCCGCCGAGCAGCATAAAGCCGCTCTCCACCGCATCGCCCGTTACCCGCGTCCACGCCACCCGCGCGCGGCTTTCCACTCCGCCAAGCCGAATGCCCACCAGCTGGCCGGCGGACAAGCCGGGGCAATGATGCCGGGCGCGAAATCCGCCTTCGCTTTCGTCTAGCAGCGTCCCGCGGGCCTCGTGGCCGGCGGCTTCGTCCCACCAGAAATAGACAGAGCCGATACTCCTCCGCCGTTCGTGTTTGCGGCGTTCGCCGATCGCTGCCTTCACCGCACGCATGACGCCGTCGCCTCCTCCGTTCGATAGTTTTTCAACCGGCGGCCCAGCGTCCGCCGCGAGATGCCCAGGATCTCCGCCGCCCGCCGGTGGTGTCCACCCGCGCGCACCAGGGCATCCAATATGGCCTTCTTCTCTATGTCCTTCATCTCGCCGTCTTGTGATGCCGGCCCGCCCGTCTGCACGTAGCGAATGTCGGCCGGAAGCGCCGCGCAGCAAATCTCCGGGGACTCGCTCAGAACGGCGGCATTGGTCGTCACGTTGCGCAACTCCCGCACGTTTCCGGGCCAGCTCCAGATCTCGAGTGCGTGAACGGCATCCTCTTCAAAACGGTAATGCTCATTGATTTGCCGGACGAAATATTCCGCCAGAGGCGCGATCTCCTCCCGCCGTTCCCGCAGCGGTGGCACTCGGATCGTCAGTTGCGCCAGCCGGTGATAAAGATCCCGCCGGAATTTACCGGCGGCCACGGCATCATCCAGCACAAAATTGGTGGCGGCCACGATCCGCACGTCCACCTCAATCTTTTTCACTCCTCCGAGGCGATAGTACGGAGCGCCATCCAAAACGCGCAGCAACTTCACCTGCATTCGCGGATCGAGCTCCCCCACCTCATCCAGAAATATCGTCCCGCTATGCGCCAGCTCAAACAGCCCCGGCTTCGATCCCAGTGCCCCGCTGAAAGCGCCCTTCTCGTAGCCGAATAGCTCGCTTTCCATGAGTTGGTCGGGCAGACATCCGCAATTCACATCCACCCACGGCCTTCCGTTCCGCAGCGAATAATGGTGAATCGCGCGCGCCACGTGTTCTTTGCCCGTTCCCGTTTCCCCCGTGATCAGCACGGTCGCCGTTGTCGGCGCCACCTTTTGAATTAGCCGTGTGACCTCTCGCATCGCGGCGCTTGCGATCACCGTCTCTTTGCCGAGAAACACCTCCATCGTGCTAGGGGGATCCATCTCATCTCCCTTCGACGCTTTTGCTGAATTTCCACATACCTCGATGGGAGAGTGCCGGCGACCAATTGGCGCCTTCTTCTTGCCTGGAGCGACAATCTGACTCCGCGGTTGTCCCTCTCCGGTGCCGGCGCCGGGCCGCCTGCCGGCCGAAATTCCCTTTGCTCCTGCTCACTTGCACTCCCGCGTCACTTTCTGCGCTCCGCTGGTCCCTCACTTGCCTTTTCGGATGCCGTCGTCAATCGGAGAAAATCAAATGTCATCCGCTTCCAAAATCTTCATCTCCGGGGTGATTGCCGCCGGCTTTTCGGTAGTCCTTTTATCGATCGGCTTGTGGACTTCTGACGCTCCCTTACGCTTTGCCTGCTACCTCCTGGTCGCCGTTCTGGCGTCCAGCCTGAAAGTCTCGCTTCCCGGCGTCACCGGCACGATGTCCGTGAGTTACGTCTTCATTCTTCTGAGCGTCATCGAGCTGTCTACCCCGCAAACCGTCCTCATCGGTTGCGCCGCTCTGCTCACCCAGACGTTTTGGCATGCCCGATCGCGGCCCACCTGGGTCCACGCGCTGTTTAACGTTTCCAGCATCGCCCTCTCTTGTGTGGGAGCCTCTTTCGCCTATCAACATGCCCCGGCCTTCTTCTCACTTGGACATTTTCATTGGGCGTTGGTATTAAGCGCAGTCACGTACTTCCTGGTGAATACGCTCTCGATCGCGACCGTCATCTCGCTGACCGAGAAGAAAAAGTTGGTTCAGATCTGGAAGGAATGTTATTTCTGGTCGTTCCCCTATTATCTGCTCGGCGCTTCGATCGCCGGTGGAGTGAGCTTGATCAACGCTCGCTACGGCTGGGAAGTTTCGGTCGTCGCCTTACCGGCCGTTTATCTGATCTACCGCTCCTACCGTCTTTATCTGGACCGGCTCGAAGGGGAAAAGCTGCACGCCGAGAGTATGGCCGCGCTCCACCTGCGCACCATCGAGGCTCTCGCCCTCGCCATCGAAGCCAAGGACGAAACCACGCGTCACCACCTCGAGCGCGTGCAGACTTACGCCGTCGCGATCGGCGAGGAGATGGGCATCGCTGATTCCGAGCTGGACGCTCTCCGCGCTGCCGCTATCCTTCACGATATCGGAAAGCTTGCTGTCCCTGAACACATCATCTCCAAACCCGGAAAGCTGACCGCCGAAGAATTCGAGAAGATGAAGATTCATCCGCAGGTCGGCGCCGACATCCTCGAGCGCGTTCAGTTCCCTTATCCGGTAGCGCCCATTGTCCGCGCCCACCACGAAAAATGGGATGGTTCCGGCTATCCCTCCGGCCTGGCCGGAGAAGAGATTCCGCTGGGCGCCCGCATTCTCTCCGTGGTCGATTGCCTGGATGCGCTGGCGTCCGATCGCCAGTATCGCCGTGCGCTCCCCCTGGATGAAGCCATGGCCGTCGTCCTGTCGGAATCGGGGAAAAGTTTTGACCCCCGCATCGTCGAGATCCTGCACTCCCGCTATCACGAACTCGAAGAACTCGCGCGTTCCCAGCCTGCCGTCGAAAATCGCTCGTCGGCGCCGCAGGCCATGGTCAATGGCGTGACTCCCGCCACCGGGCTCGAAAAGAGCGGCACCCCTTCGGCCCGCAAGAACCGCCCCGAGTTTATCCAATCCATCGCGGCCGCACGGCAGGAAGTGCAAACCCTGTTCGAGCTCACTCAGGAACTGGGAAATTCGCTCAGCCTCCATGAAACTCTCTCGGTCCTCGACGTGCGTCTCAAGGGCATCTTGCCCTACGACGCCATCGCCATCTATACCCAGCGCGGCGACCGCCTGATCCCCGAATACGTCCAGGGCGAAAACTCGCGCCTCTTTGCCAGCCTCGAAATTCCCGTTGGCGAAGGCCTCTCCGGTTGGGTGGCGCAGAATTCCAAGCCCATCATCAACGGGAATCCCTCGGTGGAGCCCGGCTATTTGAACGATCCGGCCAAATTCAGCACCCTGCGTTCCGCCCTTGCGATTCCACTGGAAGGACTCAACGGCACCATCGGCGTCCTCACTCTCTATCGCGGCGACCGCGACGCCTTCACCGCCGACCACTTGCGCATCTTGCGTGTCGTCATTTCCAAAGCCTCGCTCGCCATCGAAAACGCTCTGAAATTCCGCCAGGCCGAAATCACCGCCACCACCGACGGCCTCACCGGCCTCCCCAATGCCCGCTCGCTGTTCCTCCATCTCGATGCCGAGCTCTCCCGCTGCCGCCGCACCAATACCCCGCTCGCCGTGCTGGTCTGCGATCTGGACGGGTTCAAACAGGTCAACGACCGTTTCGGCCACCTCGAAGGCAACAAGGTCCTCGAGAAAGTCGCCAAAGGCCTGGTGGCCAACTGCCGCGACTACGATTACGTCGCCCGCATGGGCGGCGACGAATTCGTCCTCGTCCTTCCGGGTTCGACTCCCGAAGCCATTGAAAAACGCATCGCCACCCTCACCGCGATGGTCAACGAAGTCGGCCGCGAAGTCTGCGGTGAAGAGTTACTCTCGGTGAGCGTCGGCGAGGCCTATTGCTGTCCCGACAATTGTTGCGACGCCGAGCAACTCCTGGCCGCTGCCGACCGCGGCATGTACCGCGTCAAGCGCGACCACAAACTCGCCACCGGCGACCGCCCCGAGCTCTACCATCTCTCCGAAGCCCTCGCCTGAGTGAGACCTAATTCGGGGACAGGCTACGCAATTCCGAATTTGGGCGGTGCTCTAGGCGAGCGCCCGGAGCTCTTACCTGCCGTCCGAGTTCAGATGCGCTTCGTAAACATCGCCCTTATGATCGGAGGCAAGCACGATCCAGACTTGGCCGGCCCGCAAATTCGCCTTCGGTCCGGTCACGTCGTTCAGTCGTGAACCCGCATCCAGCAACGCCGGCGCCGCGCCGGCCACGTCCGGATGGGGCAAGCTCGCGGCCTGCCAGACAATGGTGCTCTGTTCCGGGACGGGGTGATCCATGCGATACATCGAATGCAGCAGGAACAGCCGCGCCGGGCTGTCCGCCAGCAACACGATCGGACGGCTGGGCTGATAAATCTCGGTGCGTACGGCGTACCCGGTGTTCGTCCACTTGCCCAAAGGGTCGCGGGTGCGAAGCACGAGCTGCGGCCGGCCCACCGTATCGACCGAATTCTTGGTGGCCACGTAGAGCGTACCATCCGGCGCCACCGCCGTGTGCACGTGATCGTCGGCGGTGAGCCCGCCGTGATCCACGGTTTCCGTGGGGCCCCAGGATTCGGGCGGCGCCGCATCCATGTGCCAGCGGAAGTAGACCGCGTCGGCTCTCTGATCGGACCAAATCACGCCAACCCGGTCCGGCAAAGCGACCACCGAGCAAATGTCGTCTTCCTCGGCCTTCGTCCGATTGACCGCCAAGGGCGCCGACCAATCGTCCCCGTCCTTGCCGGACCACGAACGGACCCACATGTCTTCCCGCCAGTCATAGGCAATCCACCAGCGGCCCTGAGTATCCCGCGTGATGGTCGCCGTTTCAATTCCCTTTTCCTTGGGAGAACGCGGCGGCATTCGAAAATCTGTCGGGCGTCCGTCCATCCGATAGCGGCCAGCCTCCCGATCCCAACGGAGACCGACGACCGTCAGCCGCTCCGGCTCCACAAGCACCGCACGGGCGGTGCTTTCATCGGCCCAGACGTCCGCTTGCCCCGGAAGGCCCGCCAGGACGGCATCGAGGGCCGTCTGCCTCTGCCACCCCGTGCCGGTGCGCCTCCAGATACTGCTTCCGCCACGCACAGGCATCCACGCCCACCAGGTCCCTTGCGCGAACCATATCTTCGACTGCGGCTTGTCCTTAGTCGGATTGGGCACGTCGACATGAAAGGCCGGCGCAGGCGCGGCCAAGCCGCACCACGCCGCCAGCAGTACCCCCGCTAGAGCGGTTGCCCGCCTCACCACGCGATCCGCGCACCCAGGCGGAAGATCCGTTGATCGATGCCTTCCCGTCCGGTATTCGCCACCGACGTGATCACGCCGAAGTTGGCACTGGAGATGTTCCCGCTGGGCGTCGCGAAGTGAGGTGTATTCGACATATTGAAACCTTCCCCTCGCAAATCCAGCGTGAATCGCTCTCCGATCGGGAATCGCCGAAAGATGCCGGCATCGAGATTCACCAGTCCGGGGCCGCGCAACGCGCCGGATCCGCAGCTGCCGAAACGCGGAGTCGTGGGAGAGACCGTGTTGGGATCGGCGAGCCCCTGCCGGCCCCACCATTGCCCGGGCACGCCGACCTTTACCACGGGCCCGATGCAATCGGCGAAATTGCTCGCTCCGGCTGCGTTCAATACGGTCGAATTGGCCGTAGGCGTTACCGGGTAACCGGTGTAGGCTACCATGATCACGCTTCCCTGCCATCCTCCTAACAGTTTCGAGCCTAGCCCGCCGGTCAGCCAACGCTTGCCTCGGCCGAAAGGCAGATCGAACGACCCGGCGGCGGTAAACCGCTGCTGAATATCCAAGGGTGTCGGGCCGTAGTTCTTGGACCAGTACTGCGGAATGCTCACCATGGGACTGCTGTTCGAGGCCTCGGAAAGGTAGCCCAGCGAATGCGACCACGTGTGCGAAAGGTCAAGCTGGAAACCGCCGTGGAAGCGGCGCTTCGCCTCCGTTTGCAGCGAATCGTATTTTTGCACGCCGATGTCGCCGAAGAACTGAGTGCTCGCTGTCCGCTGAAATACCTGGTACAACTGCGAACCCTGCGATCCCGCGCCCGGGAGTGACCAGCCCGCATTGAGGATCGCGCTCTGCCGGATCGAACGTGTGGCGACATAGCCCGACGAGATCACCCAGTCGCCGATCTGCTTTTCCAGTGTGAAGTTCCACGACTGGATGTAGCCCCGGCGGTAATTGCCGTCGGCCGTCGTAAAGGCGACCGTCGTGGGCAGCGGAATGACACCGCTGCCGAACGGCACTGGGTCGAGTTCCGGAAGGCCCTGCACCAGGGTCGTCGAGTACGAGCGCGAGTCGGGGTAGGGAAGTTGCAGCGCGATAGAAGTGGGGTAGTTGCCGCGCAGGTCGCGGTTCATACTGTACGGATCGTAAGTAATGCCGTAGCCGGAGCGCACCACGAATGTAGGCGTCACTCGAAAGGCAATGCCAATGCGCGGCGCAAACAGGCGCTTGCTCTGGTCGTTCCCACAATTTTTCGGAATGGATCCGACGCCGCAGAGGAGCACCATGTTGGTGGCGAAATCGTAGCGTTCCAGCCCGCGGTTATCGCGTGTCGAGAATGGAAAATATTCCCAGCGGACGCCGTAGGTGAGAGTCAGCTTGGATGAAACCTTCCAACGGTCGCCCACATAAAGGCTGTACTCGTTGCTTCGAGTGTTGAGGGACGGAATAGTGAGGTCGCTGCGCCCGGCCTCGCGCGGCAGCCCGAGCAGAAGCGACGCGACGGAGTTATAAGCGTTCCCGCTGGGGCCTCCCCGCAAGGTGGTCGTGTCAACACGGAAATTGAAGCCGCCGGCGGGACCCATGTTGGAGCCCGGCACGTTCACGTTCTGCTGGTTCAGGGCGAACCGCAGAAACTCGAAACCCGCCTTGATTTCGTGATTGCCGCGGGTATGCGTGCCGTTCACCGCATATTGCAGAATGCCGTCGTCAAAGAGGGAAGGCGACCCATTGGTATATCCCAGTTGATCGAAATTATCGATCAGAAACTGCGCCATACCGCCCGCAAACGAAGACGTCCCGTTCGTCCCGGGAATGCCGAGCACGTCGCGCGCTACGTTCTGGTCCGGGTTGCCGGGAGTGGCATTGTCGATCCGCAACGTGTACCCGAAATAGCCGTCAATCACCAGCGTCGGCGACGCAATGTAGGTGCTGGAAACGGTCGATGAGTAGATGGCGCCGTTTCCGACGCCCGGCCGCGTGTTGGTGGGATGGAGACCCGGACCGCCGAAAATGCCGAATGCAGCGGGATTGTCTTGATCCACCCACAGAGCACTCAGCCGGTGAAACAGGGTCCACTTGTCGCTGAGTGTGTAATTGACTTTAGTGTCGATCTGGTCGCGCCTGGTCGCGTAGTCTGCCTGGCCCAGATAATTGCCGGTGAGGCCCAGGGCGCCGCTGCCAACGGAATTCGGCAGAGCCCAGTCGGGCGACGCGAAAATTTTCTGTACCGGTGCGGAGATGCGGCTTTGAGGGATCTGGTTGCCGGGGAACGGCGAGCGGTCGGTGGCAAACGCCGTCGGGTGCGCGGGATCGTACGCGGCTCCTGTGAGCGGGTCGTAAATAGTGTTCGACGTTCCGGAAAGATCGCCTTTCCGCATCGCTGCAGTGGGAACGGTCAGGTACTTTTGTGGTCTGGAATTCTCGTCCGTCCGCTCGTAGCTCGCGAAAAAGAACATTCGATTCTTGATGACCGGCCCGCCGAGCGAGCCGCCCTTCTGGTTGGACCGGTATTTGGGCTTGTCCCCGGTCCGGCTTCCAAAATAAGGCCAGGCGGACAGGTACTCGTCGTTGTGAAACCAGAAGCCCGACCCGTGCAGTTGATTGGTTCCGCTCTTGATCTGGATGTTGACGGCGGCGCCGCCCGTCAGCCCTTGCTCGGGCGCGAACGAGCTCGTTACTACGTTGACGGTTTCAATCGATTCGAGGCTGGGATTGATGGCGGTGGCCTG
>DASXAK010000155.1:0-2687 GCA_036406715.1 Bryobacteraceae bacterium
TCTCGACTCCGGAAGAACCTTCCCAGAAGTGCTCATCCCGTCTTGGCTCAACTCGAAGTCACTGTTCGCCGGAGTCTGCTACCCGCTGAAGCTTACAATATGGTCCCAGGCCACGATCCCCAGAGTGGTTAAGCACCCGGAGCCGACGAACAGGCCTTGGGCGCGGAAGATCGGATAGCGCATCCTCTCGGCGTTACGTTCAAAGTACTCGGCTTCGTTTCTAACGGATTTGGCCAGTTCCTCCGAACCGGGCTGAAGCGCGCCGAGGATTTTCACCAAGGCTTCGATCTTGCCCTTCTCCAGGTGATCCAGACAGCGGGCGAGCCAGCGTTTGCGGGCCTTATCGTCGCCCGGAAACAGTTTGGCGGAGAGTTCCCAGAGGTGCTGGCGGGCGTGATAGAGATCGACAATTTGAATCGCACCTGGGAAGTGCTGGTCGGCCAAATTCCAGATCCACACCGCGCCATCGCCGAGCACGACTTTCTTCTGGGCCCGACTCCAGCCGCGCCGCCAAGCTTCGGTGTAAAGCCGCAAGCCGAACTGCTCGGCCGATTCAATCGCGCCGACATAGGAAGTGGAATTCTCATCACGCACCGGGCGGCCCTCAGTATCCGTCGTGGTCTGAGTGAACACGCAGCCGAGTTTGACTTCGCGGGTGTGCGCCGGCTGACCCTCGACCTTGCCGGTGCGGCCTTCCGTTTCGGCCTTCACCACGGGGATGCCCGTGCCGTCCATCTCGATGTAGAGCAGCGGCACGGCGGGCGCGCAAACTTCCGGCAGTTCCAGTTGTTTGGCCTGCTGGATGGCATTCTGTTCGCGGGCTTGGATATCGACGCCGACGGCCTCGGCGTAGCGCTCCACGGCCTTGGCAGGGACCTCAATACCGGCCAGTAACTCGAGTTGCTCCCGGCTCTGTTGGAAACTCGCTTCGCTGCCCACCACCGCCATCATGCGCCGCACTCCCGGTGAATACGCTACGCCCTCCACATCCAGTTCCCGATCGCGCGGACTGCAGCCCGCATGACAATGCGGACACACATAGTAGGGCCGTTCGATGCGGATCGGGCCGAGCACCGTCAGCACCTGCTTGGCGCGCATCTGATGGAAGCGCGCTTGGTGGCCGCACGCACACGCCACCGTGAGTTGGAACTCGGCGGGCGCGCTCAGCAGTTGCTCCAGCACTTTCGCGCCGAGCTGATGGCTCGCCGTGCGGGTCGCCATTTCGACTGCTTCCAAGTCGCATTGGCCGCTCTTGCGCAGACCGGTGAAAATGACGTCTAACAGCGTGGCTATTTCCCGCGCCGCCTCCTGCTGGACCGCTTGGGCCGTTTTTTTTCCGCCGCGCTGGGCGCCTCCTCGACAGGCCGGGCGCGGCAGATCTTCTCGTTAACTTCCAGCAATTCCCGGCTCAACTCGCGGAACTGATGAAAGGCTTCGACCTCGTGCTGCGCCTTGCGCAGTTCGGCGGGCGAAGCGAAGGTTTCGCTCACCGTCTTTCCATTGACTTTCCGAGTCAGGCGATAGTTTGGACCATGACCCGGCTGGCCCGGTTTGTGGCAGCGACAATCCGGCTTCCCGCAACGCCCGGTAATGCTGCTGATAGAGCCGCTCCGAAAGTCGCCCAGATTGAGAATGCGCCCCAGAATCGCCGAGCGCTGCTGTTCGAGTACCGCCAGAGATTCAGACAAAGATGCACCTCCACTCCTAACGTATCAATACGTAAGGAATCGTGCCACAAAAAAAAGAATGCCGCCAATCGCCACATTTTTGTCGTGCACCCCCAAAACCGGAGCGGGCGCGTCATCCCGGCTCACCCTGATATTTTGGAGGAATGGCCGCTTCCCCCGATCGTGTTTTCGGTTTTTCAACCCGCGCTTTGCATGCCGGACAACGGCCCGATAGCGACACCGGCGCCCGCGCTGTTCCCATTTACCAGACCACCTCTTACGTTTTCGAAGATACGGCGCACGCTGCCGCCCTCTTCAATCTCCAGCGTTTCGGGAACATCTATACCCGAATCATGAACCCCACCACCGCCGTCTTCGAGGAGAGGATGGCAGCGCTCGAACGTGGAGTCGGAGCTCTCGCGTTGAGCAGCGGCCAGGCGGCGCAGTTCATCGCGCTCACCAGCCTGCTCGAATCGGGCGATGAAATCGTGGCCGCCAAGACGCTGTATGGCGGCACCTACACGCAGTTTGACGTGAGCTTCCGCCGCCTGGGGATTCAGACGACCTTCGTCGATCCGGATGATCCGGAAAACTTCCAGCGCGCGATTACACCGCATACGCGCGTGCTCTATGGCGAAACCATCGGCAATCCGCGGATGAACGTGCTCGATATTGCGGCAGTCGCCGCCGTGGCGCACGCCAACAATCTGCCTCTCGTCATTGACAACACGTTCGCCTCGCCCTACCTGTGCCGCCCGATTGAGCACGGCGCCGATATCGTGCTGCACTCGGCGACCAAGTTTATCGGCGGTCACGGCACATCGATCGGCGGCGTGATCGTCGATAGCGGCCGGTTCCCTTGGGACCGCGGCCGTTTCCCGCAATTGCTCGAGCCCAGCAAAGGCTATCACGGCATCCGCTTCTTCGAAACCTTCGGCGACTTCTCCTACATCATGAAGGCGCGCGTCGAAGGACTGCGCGATTTCGGCCCGGCGTTGAGCCCTTTCAACTCCTTCCTGT
>DASXAK010000156.1:0-3028 GCA_036406715.1 Bryobacteraceae bacterium
GCCGGCTGCGGCCTTCTCCACGACGCCGGCTAACGTACTGCCTCCATCGCGAAACGCGTCCATCAATTCCCGCCGCATCGCGTCGTCGCTGCCGCAGCGCTCCTCGATAAATCGCGTCCGCTCCGCGGGATCCATCGCCGCAGCCGCGTCGTACAGCTCCGATATGAGGCGAAACCTCTCTGGGGTCATGGCGCTCTGGCAGTGCGGGCTCTGAACCCGCTGTCCTCTCTTGCCGGTTGTTAGCGGTCATTATAGGCAAAATTTTTCGGCGTAGGGGTTTCACCCCGCTTCCCCGCTCTATCCACGTGGAGGCGGATATGCAGAACTTAGCGAACATCGTTTCAATCAACGCGCCAGTGGCGGCGGTCGAGTCGGAACTGGGCAGGGTCAATAATCAGCTTCAGCAGGGCTGGATTGCGGTCGCGCTGGACGAACTCTTCGAGCACCTCGGCGAGCGCCGCGAGGACGAGCCCGAGACCTGGCCCGCATACGCCCGCGGCTGTCTGAACCACCCGGTTTCTGAGCTGTTGCACCAGGATCCCTTCACCTATCGCGCTTTCTCCAAGCCGCGAGGCTATGCCGGAGACGCCGTCATGATGGATTACATTTACGGGCTGGGCGATGCCGAACCGGCAGCGCGCCAGGCCACACCTCTCGGCCGGGCGATCTTCGAATATATGGGCACGCGGCCGTCCGCGCTCGGCGTGCGCTATCGGCGGCAACTGATCGCCAACCTGATCGACCGCGTCGCCGGAAATGGCGGGACGAGTGTCCTGGCGCTCGCCGCCGGTCACCTTCGCGAAGTGGCGTCTTCGCGCGCGGTTCGCGAGGGGCGCATCCGCGAGTACGTGGCTTTCGATCAGGACGAAGCCAGCCTCGCCGTAGTGGCGCATGACTACGCTCACCTCGGCGTCCGTACGATACCCGGCTCGGTTCGCCAGATCCTGTCCGGGAAAGTAAACCCCGGCCAGTTTGATTTCGTCTACGCCGCCGGGCTGTTCGATTACCTCAACGCTCCCGTCGCCACGGCGCTCACTCGCCTGATGTTCGATATGACTCGCCCCGGCGGGTTGATGCTGATCCCCAATTTCCTGCCCGGCGTCAAAGACCGCGGCTACATGGAGTCTTTCATGGACTGGCACCTGATCTATCGCGACCATGCCGACATGCAGGCCTTGGCCTCGGCCCTTCCGCGCGAGGCGGTGGCGGACTGCCGCATCTTCGACGACAAGGACGACGCCATCACGTTCCTGCTCGTGTCCAAAGCGAGCTAGACGGCCGGCTGCCGAATCCTAATGCGAATCAAACCTGGAGAACGAAAATGACGCTGACATTCAACCGACATTTCACGCTGGTGCTAACCATCGCTTCGCTGCTGGAAATTGCAGTTCCCGGTTCACTGCTGGCGCAGGGCGGGGCCCTTGCCGTATACGAAGTAGGAACACCGAATATCGGAGAGGCCTATGCCGGGCAGTCGGCCGTGGCCAGTGATGCCTCCACCGCGTTTCTGAACCCAGCCGGCATGACTCGTCTCGCAGGATTTCAACTTCTCGCCGGCAGCCAGGTCGATCTGCTGTCGACGCATTTTCGCGCCGAATCCTCCAGCACGGCTGGCGGTAACGGCGGGAATGCGGGCGGGGCGTTCCTGGTGCCGAGTGTTTATGCCACCAAAAGCATCGGCGACAGGGTAAGCGTGGGATTCAGTTTGAACAGCCCGTTTGGTCTGGGGCTCGCCTACGCCGATGACTGGGTCGGACGTTATGCCGTCCAGCGAATCCGGTTGAGCGTGGTGGAAGCCAGCCCAGCGGCTGCGTATCGTGTCAACCGCTGGCTTTCCGTAGGTGCGGGACTCATCGTCGAACGGGCGGCCGTGACACAGCGGACGGCCATCCCCAACCTCTTTGAACCGGCGCTCGGCGATGGCCAGATCGATTTGCGCGCGCATGGCTGGGGCACGGGCTTCCGCGTCGGAGCGCTCTGGAACGCCGGCTTCCGAACGAGAATCGGCATCACTTACCGGTCCGCAGTCGGCTTTTCGCTCAACGGCAGCATGACGCCCGCCAATATCGGCCCTGTGATGGCCGCCGTCTTGCCGCCCCTTTCGGCTGCTCGCATTCCGCTCTCGCTGCCGCAAGGCGCCAACGTCAGCGTCGTTCACGATCTCAATCGAAGCGTGGCCGTTTTGGCCGATGCGGGTTGGACCAACTGGCGGCAATTTGGCCGGCAGGAAAGCCAGGCCCCGGATGGCTCCACCACGGTTGTCGACAGGAATTGGCGGGACACTGGGCGCGCCGGCCTCGGGCTGCGGTGGCGGGCCAATCCGCGAACGATGCTCCACACCGGCGTCTCGTATGACAGCGCGCCCGTTTCCGACTGGGACCGTACTCCGGACCTCCCGATTGATCGCCAATGGCGCTTCGCGGCGGGCGTGACCCGCGATCTGAAACCGTCTCTCTCCGTGGCCTTCACTTGCAGTTACGTGTATCTCGGCGCCGCCCGCATCGAAAAGTCTCTCGGGCCGCTGGCCGGCCGCCTTTCCGGCCAATACGCATCGGCGAGGTTGCCCTTCTTCTCCGTGTCCTTCCTCTTCCATCGTTCCGCGAATGAAGAGTAGGTTTCGCGGTCATCTGTGAGGATGCGTCAATCCGCGCGCGAGTTCGGGATAATAAGTACCGATGAAACGCACGTGGACGATCATTGGAGTACGCGATGTCCCGCGCAGCTTCCAATGGTACCAGGCGCTATTCGGTCAGCCCGCTAGTGTTCCTGCCCATGACTACTTTGGGCAAATCCTCGATTCAGATGGGACGGTCTTGCTCTGCCTCCACCAATGGGGCGCCCACGAACATCCGTCCTTGTTGAGCCCCGATCGCGCGACACCCGGCAACGGCCTTTTGTTATTTTTCCGTGTTGATGATTTCGACCTGGCGCTGCAAAGGGCGCGCTCTCTCGTTACTCGGCTCGATGAGGAGCCACACCTCAATCCGAACACTCGAACGAACGAGTTCTCGCTCCGGGATCCGGACGG
>DASXAK010000157.1:0-2800 GCA_036406715.1 Bryobacteraceae bacterium
CGAATTGCAAGGCAAGAACCTGGGGCGGCTGGTGATCATCGGCAACGACGACGACACGAACGCCTTAGGGGGTCTTCGAGCCCCGGCGGTCGCGCCTCATCTTCCTGACGCCCTCCGCGTTCCATTTGAGATTCCCTTCGGCCAGCTCCTGGCTTATGAGTTGAGCCTGCGCTGTGGGCTGGATCCCGATAATCCAAGCCCGACCGGCGTGATCACCCGCGTCGTCCAAGGCTTCCGCGTTCATGAAGACTAGAACTGGGAGGGCGGGCTTTAGCCCGCGAGAGACTTCAGTCCCGCGGGCTGCTAGCAAACTGGATTGTCTGGTCGCGGGCGAAGCCAACATCGATCTGATGATTCAATCCACCGATGTTCTCGAGCCCGGCAAGGAGAAGCTGGCCCAGAATTTCGGGCTTGCTCTCGGCGGTTCCAGTGCCATCACGGCCTTCAACCTTGCAAGTTTCGGGACAAAAGTGGGTTTCGTCGGCGTAGTGGGAACAGATGTGCTCGGGCGTTTTGTCCGGGAGCGGCTGGTGGCAGGCGGCGTGGACGTCCGCTTTCTGCGCCAGTCGGAACGCGAGAAGACTGGGATTACAGTATGGTTTGACAGATCCGGCGAGCGGGGCGGCATGACCTATCTGGGCACTATTCCTCTGCTCCGCCCGGCCGACATACCTTTCGGTCGATTAAACGGAGCCCGTCATCTGCACGTCGGGCATTATTTTCTTTTACAAAAATTCCACTCGGGAGCTCCGGCCGTTTTTGCTAAAGCAAAGCGGCTTGGGCTGACAACTTCGATGGACTGCAACTATGATCCGAGCGAAAAGTGGGATTCGAACATCCGGAAGGTTTTGCCGCATGTCGACGTCTTCTTCCCCAATGAACAGGAAGCTTCGCGGCTGACCGGTTGCACACGCGCCGAAGATGCCGCGCGTGAGCTTGGCAGACTGGCGAAAATCATCGCCGTCAAGCTCGGCGAGCGCGGCGTACTGGTGTTCAGCGCGGGCGAGCTATTCCGCGTTCCGGCCTCAAAGGTGCGCGCGGTCGACACAACCGGTGCAGGCGATAGCTTCAATGCCGGATTTCTTGCGCGCTTCCTGCGCGGCGCATCGGTTCGCGAATGCGCCAAATCGGGAGTTGCGGCGGCGGCGCGATGCGTTCAGAGAGTCGGCGGGACGGCAGCCTTCGAAAAAAAATCATGAGTTCCGGATCCGGCGCACCAGCGGTTCTGGTCCATACCGGCGGTCCAACGCCCGTTATTAATGCAAGCCTGCTGGGGGTCTGGGAGGAAGCGCGAAAACACCGTGAAATCTCGCGATTATATGGCGCGCGCTTCGGATTTGACGGCGTTCTCGCCGAAGAATTCATAGATCTCTCCGGCCAGGCACCGGATGCCATGGACGCAGTGGGTCGCGCTCCGTCATCCGCGCTCGGAACCTCACGCCGTGAGCTGTCGGAACCGGACCTCGAGCGAATCCTTGCGGTTTTGCGGGCGCGTGACGTTCGTTTTCTCCTCTGCACGGGCGGCAACGGCTCCATGGAGACCGCGCGCCAGCTCTGGAGGCTTACGCGCGACAGCAACTATGATCTTCAAGTAGTCGGCATTCCAAAGACGATCGATAACGATCTGATGGAAACGCACCATACGCCTGGCTATGGTTCAACTGCCCGCTTTTTTGCCTGCGCCGCGCGCGACATTGGAGCGGATAACCGCGCTTTGCCGGGCCAGGTGGAATTTATCGAAGTGCTCGGGCGCAACGTGGGCTGGCTTGCTGCCGCCACGTCGCTCGCACGCCGCGATCCTGAAGATGCGCCTCATTTGATCTACTTCCCGGAGCGCCGCCTGCCGCTCGATCAGCTGCTTGAAGACGTTCAGCGCGTCTATAAAAGACTGAACCGTTGCGTGGTCGCGGTCTGCGAGGGACAGCTTGATGAACACGGCGAGCCGTTTGGTGCGGATGCCCGGTCGGGTTCCCGCGGCAGTCTGGCCATGAATTTGGCACACCGCCTCGCGATGCTTGTTTCACAGCGCTTAAAGATACGGGCCCGCAGTGAAAAACCCGGACTGCTCGGGCGATCGAGCGCTGTCTCCATTTCACAGGCCGATTGGGAGGATTCCAGGTTGTGCGGCCAACGCGCTGTACTCGCGGCAATCGAGGGGCAAGCCGGCAACATGGTCACGTTATTGGCCTCCGCCGCGGAAACCGGACTCGCCAGTCTCGATCGTGTCGCGCTTCGCGAAAGGCACTTCCCCGAATGCTGGAGAAACGATGCCGGTAACGATGTCCTGCCCGGTTTCCAGGCGTTCGCGGAGCCATTGACGGGACCCATTCCCAAATTCCAGAAGTTGTGATGAGATGAACGAGCCGCTCGCCCGGCTGACCTTTATCTGGGGCGCCCTACTGCTGGTCTTAACAACAGGCTGCAGGCCGCACCCATCAACCACCGCCAAACAAGTCATTGTCCTCGGGATCGACGGCATGGATCCGGGGTTCGTGGAGCGCCACTGGAGCGATCTGCCCAACCTAAGAAGCCTTCGCGACACCGGCAGCTTCCGGCGTCTCGGCACAACCATGCCGCCGCAAAGCCCGGTCGCCTGGTCGACGTTTATCACCGGGCTCGATCCCGCGGCGCACGGCATCTTCGATTTCGTGCATCGCGACCCGTCGACTCTACAGCCGTTCTCGTCGATGGGAAAGACGGAGGAGCCGCGGTTCAGTTTACCGATCGGTCCGTACGTGTTGCCGCTCTCCCATTCGCATGTCATTTCCCTACGCAAGGGGACCGCTTTCTGGCAGATTCT
>DASXAK010000158.1:0-22588 GCA_036406715.1 Bryobacteraceae bacterium
AGAAGATAGTGCGCTTCCACGTGAGTCAGCTCGCTTATCTGGCCCAGCGCCTGGACGCAATGTCGGAAGGAGAGAGCAGCGTCTTGGATAACAGCTGTCTGCTTTTTCTCTCGAACATGTGGTCCGGGACGAAGCACGACAACAGGAAAGTGCCGGTGATCACGATCGGCAGCCTGGGTGGCAAACTGCAAACGGGCAGAGCACTCGACAATTTCGAGTCCGGCGACGACAACCGAAAATTGTGTAGCCTCTACCTCGGCATCATGGATCGGATGGGCGTCGAACTTGCGGAGTTCGGCGACGCCAAAGTCCGGTTGGCAGGTTTCTGAACAGAGCTGGCTGGCGACCAGGTTGATTGTTCAACAATGGCCATCCGGTCAAACCGGAATGGGGCCGAGGTTGACGCGGAATCTGCTGATTTGCCGGTTCCATTTCAATTCAAATGCAGGAGGCGGGAGGCCGCATCTGGCCCAAGGTGCTTGCTACGAGCTCGGCGGTAATCGGTGGGATTAACCGGTCCGATGCTTGGATCGCGACCGGGAATCCAGAGCGTCTCGCAATCCGTCTCCGATGCCCGTTCGGTCAAAATATTCCAACCGCATGGTTCTGCAGGATCTGTGATGATGGGCGGTCTGCATGAAAAACAAGAACTGGGCACGTGTGCTGGCCTATGTAACGGGACTGATGAATCAGGAATTGCGCTCCAGAACGAGTGTCTGACTGCGGAAAATCAGATCGTGCGACCCCACCTGCCTACTCGGCTGCGGCTCACTGATCCTGAGCGATCCACGTGGCCGAGATTGGTAAGCGGCTCGGCTGTAAAGCGCTGAAGCAAGTCGCGCGCGTGCTAAGCCCGATACCATTCTGGCTTGGTATCGCCGGCTCATCGCTCAGAAGTTTGACGGTTTCAAGCACCGGTGCTATCCGGGGCGGCCGCGAGTCGAGCGTGAAGTTGCTGACCTGATCGTCCGAATGGCTCGCGAGAACTCCGGCTGGGGCTATGACCGCATTGTGGGAGAGCGAGCGCAGAAGAATGCGGCAGCGGCTCAGAAACGGCGCGAGACCCTGGCGCGGAAACGGCGATTGGAAGCAACGAAAAAAGTTGGGCGGTGAAACAAGCGGCTCACGGGTCAAAGCAGAGGTAGCGGGTCTCAGACTGCGAAGACTGGTGGTTGAGCGACACGACGCGTAAGGCAAGCTGTCTCCGCCTACGCCGTATTACCTCCCAGGTAATGCAAGGATCGTTGTGAACTCGGACCCGCCAGTGCCGTACCGTGTAAGCGTTTCCGCCTCGTTGCGACACTGTCGTTCTCGCAAATTTGAATCAAATTTGCGAACGACAGTCTCTGGTCAAAGTACACCCTACCAGACCAGCTCCGGGGCATTTGCAACAGTATGGATTACTCGTAGCGCGAACCCGCCATTGCCGGCGTGTCAGTATTCCCTGGCGATAATGATGCCAGGCTGCGGCGCCGGATATCTGCCGTTGGCGTCCGCAACGAGCGGCGCGGGGGAATCCATTGTGAACTTTTCTATACCCGGCGCCATGTCATGCTCGCAGTGGAGCATCTCGTCAAACGTAATTTCCCGTCCGGTGTTGGCCGCCATGCGGCCCATGCTCGAAACCAGGCTCGCCTCCACGCCGCGTTTGACCTCGTTGTAAGGCTTGTCATCCCGGATGGCGTCCACCAAATCGTTCCACTCGTTCTGATAAGGATCGTCGTCCTCGCCCCGGGTCACCTTGGATTCCCAGATCAAGTCTGCAGCATTCGCTGTCTGACTCTTGTACAGACTCGACGGCAGCCCGCAATCGCCTTTCTTGGAAGCGATCCCCATGCCCTTGGTCCCGTGCAGACAGCTCGTGTAGATCTCCTCGCACCCTTTCATGCAGCGCCCGTCAAAGAAGAACTTCGTCCCATCCGGATACGTATATTCCACCGAATAGACGTCAAAATTCTGATCCACGTAGGCGACTCCTTCGGGACTGGTCTTGTAATGCCGCCCACCCAATGCCTGCGCTTTGACCGGCCATGCGTTCTTCATCCATCCCAGATGATCGATGATGTGGATATAAAAATCGTTGTAACAGCCTCCGCTCGCCCAGATGAAGCTGTGGAATCGTTTCACCTGGTAAAGCAGGTCGGTGATGCCAGCCGGTTTGGGCGAGGAGAGGAAATATCCAACTGGGCCATGCATGCGATAACCACGTTGCAGAACGATCTCGCCGATCTCTCCGCTATGGACACGGTCAGCGAGTTCCTGCAGCGCCCGGCTGTGACGCGACATGAGCCCTACCCCTACCTTGAGGTTCTTGGCTGAAGCGTCCTGGGCGAGTGCGAACATGCGCTTGCTTGTTGGGCCATCGGCCGTGAGCGGCTTTTCCATAAAGACATTCAAGCCCTTCTGGATCGCATAGGTGAAGTGCACCCATCGAAACGCCGGAGGCGTTGCAAAAATGACGACGTCGCCCGGCTTCAAACAATCCATCGCTCGCTGATACGCGTCGAAGCCGAGAAACTGGCGATCCGGCGGTACATCGACCTGACTCGGGAATCGCTGATGTAACTTGTTCAGATCGGTCGTAAGGCGTTCCGGGAATACGTCCGCCATAGCAACCAGTTTGACGGGACCGCGCTTGACGGATAGTGCATTCGCCGCCGCGCCGCCCCCGCGGCCGCCACAGCCGACGAGGGCTATCCGGATCAGGTCGCTGCCCGCTGCGTGGACCGGGGCAATCGCAACACCGGCCAAAGCCGATAATGCAGCCGATTTCCCGCTGGTCTTGACGAATTCACGACGGCTGCTCGAGTCTTGTGAAGAGTTCATGGCTTTCAGTCCTTCGAGACTTGTCGTCGCTTTTACTTCGCTGACAGCAAGCCTCAGTGATACGCGGTCAGTATTGTAACGCGGTTGCCACCTCGACAACGAGATGCGATCCGAAACGCGGGGGCTCAGTGGGGATCGGTGAAACATTTTAGATATTGACGCGCGATTTACGGTCTTCCATATTCCTCATTCTGCGCCGAAGGGTGTGCGAATGGAGTTGTCCGTGGCTTCTGTTGCCTATGTCTCGGGACGGTCACAGTAGCTTAGGAATTATCAAGGTTGTCGGCTTTACTCCAATTACTCCGTTAAGCTCCCCGATCACCTCGTGGAGCCGGCTGGAGGGTGTTGCAGCAGCCTCCAGCCAAATCTCAACATCCCTCGCGTTGCCTCTGTTTCGTTGAGCCTCAAAGTCCGAGTGCTCCTCATAGCTGGCGTACAGCGAGCCATCGCGCTCGATGCGAAACGCATACGGAAAGTCGCTGTCGACGTCCGGCCTAACCGAAATCACCTCATAGTTTGGGCGGCGCTATATTCTGACCGGATGCTACAGAATTGATCAGGATTAGAGCACCGAAAACATGTGTCACGCGCATGCGAAAATTCTATCGGCATCACTGTCCGACAACCATCCGCCGGCGCCGATCCTCGCCTGCAGGTTCGGAACCGCGTTGCACAAAGGACCCTTTTTGCACCGCCGAAGCACAAGCGAGACGTGGCGCCTGAGAGATCGCTCCCGATGAGCGCTTACTCGGGGCGAATAACGCGCAACACGAAAGTTGGACCGCACTCGCGCCCGGTGCGACTCGCGTCCGCTTGGAGAGTCGCGTTTCCGTAAATTGGACGCTTGTGAAGCGACTGACCGATGCGCGACGACGGTTTGATTCCCGCGCCGGCGCCTATTTGGGCGCTAAGGATTCAACGCCCGAACAGTGAATGGGACTTTGGGTGCGCTGTGGACTACGAGAGTCGTCAACGGGACTTCAAGTGCGCGTTGCCATCCTTATTATTCGTGGATCTTGATGTCGGGACCTTGGGTGCTCCGCCTGCGGGACTTTGGGTGCGTACTCCTTCTATCCTGCAGTGCTGTTCCTGTAGGTACCCATCTCAACCGATCCCCGTTTGCAAGCTGGTGACAGACACCGCCTTGGTCAGTGTCCGCGTGAACTCCGCTTGCTTCCCGAAAGAAACAATCCTGTGCCAGTCTGTTCTGCTCTGTCAATTGCCGTCGGCGTCCTTCCAGGATGCTTTGGTCGCGACCGAGAGCGTAACGACGAGGGCCCCGTTCTGCGTATAGTGAGCTTCGGCATCAGAGCCTGTGAAGCCGATAATCGTGATCTGATTCATTGTGTACATTGAGTTCTCCTTTTCTGCTGCCCGTTTGTTCCGGGGCAAGCGGCCCGCTCCCAAACGAACTGGAGTACTTTGTTGGCGGAACCGGCGCTGAGGCTTCACAGCCGTCGAGAAGCCTGCCGGGGAACCGACAAAGCAGAACGGAGGCGAGAGCCGGGCGCGTGGGTTCAAGCGCAGCGGGCGCCCTGGACAACTGGGATGAAGAAGGTGGAGAACCAGGCACTATGAATCTCAGACACGAACTGGCTTCTGGCGCTGGATCAAGATTTCACACGCGAAAACCACCGATGTTTTGATGAGGCGGACAACGCCGCCGTCAGCGGCTGCTTGCATAAGAAGGACTGTGCGCCGCGATGCCGCTGATTTATGTGGATCTGGTCGGCGCAGGATGGTGACATCGGGCGTGGAATCAGGCGTGCCAGGTTCATATGCAGCTGGATGAACGGCGAACGTTTCATTCGTCTCGGCGCGGACCAAGAGGATGCGATGATCATGCTCGACGAATCGGCCGATGCCGAAAGAGCGGAGATCAGCCAGATTCGGAAGTTCATGGCCGACTTTCGACTCAACAATGAGGGCGAACTGGAACTGAGAGAATTCGGCGAACGGCGCCGGGTTTCAATCTTGAGGAGGCGTATCCTCGTCTGCTCGACGCCGTGTGGCGCCGAAGACCACCTCATCGCAGGCATATCGCTGGCGCAGGGAAACCCGCACCTCACCCGAGCGATAGGCCACGCCGCCGCGTACCGTCAACAGGGGCTCAATGAGCCTGTCGCCGCGGCGCACTTTCAAATCGGCATCCGTGAATGCAAAATCACCCTCACGGACGCGGAATTGCAGCAGATCCGCAACCGAGCCCGCCCGGAGCGATCCGATCTCGCCTGCCATCTGTAAGACTCCTGCAGGCGCGCTGGTCGTCTTCGCAATCGCGTCGCTCAACGTCATCCCCAGGCAGAGAAATTTCGAGATCACGTTCGGCAATGTCACGCACCACGGCTCGTCAACGCTGTAGCGATGCAGATCGGTACTGATTGTGTCGGGCCAGAAGTAATGCTCGAAGGCACGTTGGGCGGTCTCCCAAGAAAAACTGCCGCATCCGTGACCGATATCGAAAATCACGCCGCGTTCCCGCGCCCGCTGTACCTCGGCAATGAAGCCGCCTCCGCGCTGAGCGAGCATGCCGTTCCCGCGCCCATGGAAGCAGTGCGTGAGAATGTCTCCCGGACGAAGGTGATCGAGGATGTACCGTTCATCGGCTCCCGCACTGATGTGCACCATCAACGGGACCCGGGCCGAATCGGCCGCTTCCCGCGCCAGGTCGAATGCTGTGTTTCCGTGATCCCCCGTCATTGCCCCGATCCGCACCTTCACGCCAACGGCGGCGCCCGGGTGCGCTTCAATGACGGCCGCGGTCTCGATCGGACGCGCGTATCGCAGTTCCAGGAGTTCCTCGGCGAAGGGTGCGTGCAGGCCGAGGAAAGAAACGTGGACGAAGGCGAGCAGGTGGGTGCGGCTCGCCGCCATCGCAGTCCTTCGGAATTCGGGGAAGTTGGCGAACCCGGTGCTGCCGGCGTCAACCGCGGTCGTGACACCATGGTTCAGGCCGATATCAGCGCGAATGCCGTACAACCCGCCTTCGTACCAGTGCCCGTGCAAGTCGATCAACCCCGGACAGATATACGTCCCGGCGGCTTCCCGGATGTCCGGACAACCGGCGGCATCGAGTTCGGGCGCGACGGCTGTGATTCGCCCGTGACGAATTCCTACATCTCGAACCGCGTTCAGGTCCTGCGCGGGATCGATCACCCGCCCACCTCGCAGAACGAGATCAAACGGCTCTGCCGGGTTCTGCTGCACGTTTCCTCGCTGTTTCCAGTTTTGCGGCGCGATAGAAGCTTTCGACCACGGCCAGAGCCCGCGTGCTTTCTTCCGCTGAAGGACGGGGCACACGCCCTTCGCGGATCGCGGCACAGAATTCGTCGACCTCGGCCCGCAATCCCACCAGCACCTTCTGCGGATGCGGTTCCGCGCGATAGATATCGTGCCGCTCCACACGCCCGCATGCACGCAACTCGTACCCTCTCCAGGTACGCACCACGATGCTGCCCCGCGTGCCGATGACTTCGAGATCACACACCAGTGGATGCGGCTCCGGCAGCAAAGCGAACGTGATCTGAGCCGAGCGTCCGGACGCGAATTCGAGCGACATCTGCGCGGCATCCTCCAGTTCCTGCCCGAACATGAAATTCGACCGGCTGCCCGACACCGACGCGGGTTGCTCGCCCAGGAACCACAGCACGCGATCGACGAGGTGAATTCCGGAGGATAGCACCGTGCCCCCGCCGGCCGATTGCTTCTCCAAAAACCAGGGCGGAGCGTTAACCAGCCCGAAGTACTCGAGAATCGAATCACGGATCAGCACGATATCTCCAATGGCCCCGCTGTCTACGAGCGCTTTCGCGGCCAGTACCTCGGGATAAAAACGATGCGTCATGCCGACGAACAGGCGCCTGCGAGCCGCATGCGCAAACGCGATCATCCGTTCGGCATCGTCGACCGACGCCGCGATCGGCTTTTCGAGCAGCACGTGCTTGGCGGCAGCGAGTGCCTCGACAGTGACGGGCAGGTGCAAATTCGTGGGCAGGCAGATGCTCACGACGTCGATATCCTCCCGCAGCAGGTCGCGGTAGTTCTCGAAACGGCGAACCTGTGCAGGCGCAGTCTCCATCACGGAAGGACGGGTGTCCGCAATGGCGGTCACCCGCACTCCCCGATCCTCGTACGCGCGGAGGTGCAGTTGCCCCATGTAACCGCACCCGATGACGCCCGCTCGCAAAGCGCTCATTGCGCCTGCCTCGATGCCTGCCAGGACCGGATGGCCGCCGCAAGCTTTGGCGGCCATGCGCGCAGCGACCGTACCTCGCCCATCGCCGGATCGGCAGGTTCGGGGAATCTCTCGTCCGCCAGAATTTGCGCCGTGCGGGCCTTTTCCAGCGCCGCGCGGATGAATTCCCCGGCATCCGGCGCCGCCGGATTCGCGCGCGCCCGGTGATAATCGCACAAGGATTCGAGCAGCGGTTGATCGATGCGAAACAGCAGGTCCAGGAAGCGCAGATCCTCCATGCTGTCCGCCTTCGGACCGGCTGCTATAGCTTGTCGCACGAGTTCCGATCCCTCGCGGTTCAACTCCGCCGCCACCTGCCACCTGTGCGCGAGCCGCCGGTGCAGTTCCGTCGTAGTGATCCCAAGCGTGCTCATACCCCGGCGGTAACTGTCGTCCGGCTCAGAGCCCCACGTGTGTGAATCGAGCAGCAGATGATACCAATAAGAAGGCACAGCCGTCGCGTAGTTCCAGATACGCGGAAGGTATTGCGACCTGCGCCCCCGATAATACTCGCGGTCGGCAGGAGGGTCGGGCACGGGCGCATCGGGAAGCCATTTTGCCAGGCGGTAGTAGCGGCTCATGGACTCCCCCGCGCCGCCGCCGTACAGCGAGGCGCAGATCCGGTCGAACAGCCTGCCGGGCCCGTAGATCTCGGCCGGCGTTGCAGGCGTGTAGATCCAGCGATCCACTCCAGCCATCTGCGCCTCGTTCGCTGGATCGAAAAAGAAGCCAGTGGAACGTATGTTCCAGGAGTACTCGGCAGCAAGAAGCTCGAGGGGCTCCCGATAGAAATCGCCGGTTGCGTTATAGATGGTGCGTGCGCCGCGATAGTAGATGTTCGTCGCGGGAATGCCCGTGGTCGGATAATCGCTAAGGAAATTGTCCGCGCCGCCCACCACGAAAACGTAAGCGCCGAACGGGAGATTTTCGGCCAGCATGGCGGAATTGAAAAGCTCGATCCAGCGACGGCCCCCGCCGGGTTGCGGCAGGACCTCTCGGAAGCAGATCTGGACATTCGCGGCCCGCGGAAGCAGCCGCCCGATTTGGCGCCACAGTTCGAGTACGTGTCCCCACTCCTCGGAACCGGAATTGGCCGGCATGTATACGGGCGAGACGAGCGTAATCTCCGTATCCCGGGCGGCATCGTACCCGTCATCCCGGTGGCGGACCCGGTTGACGGCCTCGATGAGCGCGGAGTACCCATGGGCCAGCGCTCCTGCGCCTCCGTCCGGCGCCAGCAGGGAATCGTTCGGCCAGCGGCGGCGGCATCGTTCGCAGCGGCCCAGCCACGCTTTCTGGTAATCCTCGAAAACGCAGCAGTCTTCGTGATGTATATAAAGGATGCCGGGCTCCACAGCATCGACGAACCGCGCCAGATCCTGACCCTTGAGGCGATTCAGATCATCATTGGAGCGGCAGGAGCCCATGGTTCGCGGATCGATGCCGCCCTTGCGCTCGGGGTAGGCCATGCATTGGTACACGCGCCCGTCCGGATACGATTCGCGGTTCAGGAAAACGGCGCCCTGGTATTCGCCCGGTTGCTGCGTAATGTCGTAGGCCGCGCCGTAGCCTCCATATTGGAGCAGAATGCCGCGCTCGCGGGCGTAGCGGTTCAGTTCGCGCATCATCACCGCATATCCGGGCGGGCGCTTGTCGAGCGACCAGCCGAATCCATCGAGCAACGCTACGTTGATCTTGTACCGTGCGGCGCGATCCAGTCTCTTGCGGACCAGGCGCGCGTAGTCCTCAAGTCCGTGGCCGCGGTCCAGCGCCCAACGGTTGATCTCGGTGTTCAACAGCCAGTCGGATGCCGCGCGATATTCGAAGTCGGGATAGTCGCGGATGTACACTCCAGCGACCTCGATCGCATTGCCTTTGCGCTCAAGCAACTGAGCTGCCGTCGCGGCGCCGTAAAGAACACCGGCTGTGCCGCCGCCCACGATCCACAGTGTTTTTCCGCCGGTGCGCAGCACATAGCTCTGGGCGCGCTGCGGCGACTCGGCGAGCAACTGCCGGTCGAGAAAATTCAGAGCCAGGGGAGGTTTGCTCGAGACGGAATAGTCCCACAGCACGATGTCGGCGGGCAACCCGCCTGGAGTGAACGCGATACCTTGGGCGCTGGAGCCAAGCACGCCGCGGGCGGCCGACAGGCGTGCGTGCGATATAAACACGGTGAGCGGCCGGCCCGGCGCAAAGCGAAGATTCGTGCGCAAAGACTCGCGGTAGTGCGGCGTTGGCAGAATCCCGGCTTCCGCGATCAGCCGCACCGGCGCCGCTAAGCTCATCAGCGCTAGTGTTCTCACGACCGGGCTGGAGATTTGTATTATGATATTGCGAATTTATCTAAGGGAGTGTATTCTTGTCAAGACATGGCCCTGATGACCGTACGCGGCCCCGTTCCGGCCGGCGCGGCCGGAATCACGATGTCGCACGAGCACCTGCTGTGCGATCTGTGGCCCATCGTCAAAAGCTATGATGGCATCCTCGACGATGAAACTGTGGCCGCCGCTGAGCTCGCCCTCTACCGCGAAGCGGGCGGCCAGACCGTCGTCGACGTCACCAGCGGCGGACTTGGTCGCAATCCGCTGGCGCTGCGACGTATCTCGGAGGCCACCGGCGTCAACATTATTATGGGTGCGGCGTGGTATCGCGAAGCCGTGTATCCGGCGTTCGTGTACGAACTAGACACCAACGCGCTGGCCGCGCGCATCGTTACGGAACTGACCGAAGGCGTGGATGGCACGGATGTCCGCGCTGGCGTGATCGGCGAAATCGGCACGGAGCGGAAATTCATCACTCCCGCGCAGGAGCGCGTGTTCCGCGCGTCCGCTCGTGCGCATCTTCGCACCAACGCCGCCATCGTGACGCACACCACGCATTTCGGCGAACTGGCGCTCGAGCAGATAGCCCTGCTGCGCGAGGAAGGCGTTCCTCCCTCGCGCATCGTGATCAGCCATCTCGGAGACCGGCCGGACCGCTCGCATGTGCTGGCCATCGCGCGCCAAGGCGTGTACCTCAGCATCGATAATATCGGCTACCTCGGGAACGGCTACCCCAGCGACGAAGTGCGAGCCGGTAACGTGCACGCGCTCATTCGGGAAGGCCACCTTGCCCAGATTCTGCTCGGCGGGGACGTGTGCATGAAGAGCCATTTACATGCTTACGGAGGCAAGGGCTACGATCACGTGGCGCGCCGCTTCATTCCGCTACTGCGCGGTACCGGCGCGAGAGAAGAAGAAATACATGCGGTCACGGTGGAGAATCCCGCCCGGGCGTTCGAAGCTTCCGCGGCCGACCTATACCCCAAGACCCCGCCAGACGGTGGTCTAGGAGCATTGTGGCCTAGGAGCATCACTGATGCACATCTATGAACAGTTCGGTGTGCGCCCCATCATCAACGCACGCAGCTTCAGCACCAAGCTGGGCGGCGCCGCATTGCCCAAACAAGTGCTGGATGCGATGCGCGAAGCCGCGGCGTGCTGCGTCCGGATGGATGAGTTGCAAGACGCTGCCAGCCGCGTGATTGCCGAGGCCACAGGCGCCGAAGCGGGCATCGTGACCAGCGGCGCGTCGGCCGCCCTCACTCTCGCGGCGGCTGCGTGCATAGCGGGCATGGATGCGTCCCGCATGAACCGCCTGCCGGACACCGCCGGCCTGCCGAATGAAATCGTCGTCCACCGCAGCCATCGCAACGATTACGACCATGCGCTGCGGGCAGCGGGCGCGCGCTTCGTCGAGGTCGGGTTCAGCTACTACACGTTTCCCTACGAAATCGAGGAAGCGATCACGGAACAAACCGCAGCCCTGTTCTACCAGGCCGGGGGAGATGGCTCCGTGATACCGCTCTCAGACTTCGCGGCCATCGCGCACAAGCGGGGTAAGCCGGTCATCGTGGACGCGGCTGCCGAACTGCCGCCGCGGCGGCGCCTGCGCTCCTATATCGAGGAAGGTGCGGACCTGGTCGCCTTCAGCGGGGGGAAGCACATCCGCGGACCGCAGGCATCCGGCATTCTATGCGGGCGCTCCGATCTGATCTTGTCGGCTGCGCTTCAGCACCAGGACATGGACGTCTTTCCGTCAACCTGGCCGCTGCGCAGACTGATGGCCGAAGGCCGCATCGCTGGCCCACCGCACCACGGCATTGGTCGCGGCTTCAAGGCCGGCAAGGAAGAGATCATCGGCCTGATGGTCGCGTTGCGCCGCTATTCGGAACGGGACCGCGACGCCGAGTCGCGGCAGTGGCATTCGGATATGGAATGCATTGTGTCGTCAATTCAAGGCCTTCTCGGAGTGAGCGCGTATGTTCGTCTTCCGCAGGCCAACGGCCGAGAAGTCCCGCATGCGGTGATCCAGATTGACCCGACCCGCGCCCGCATGACAGCCGACGCGGCGGTGAATGAGCTTCAGGAGGGCGCGCCCCCGATCTACGTGTTCGAACACGGCGCCGATGCCGGCACGATCGTCTGCATGCCCGAAGCGCTGAATCCCGGTGAGGCCGCGATCATCGGCAAGCGTTTGCGCGAAATCCTGGAGGCGAAGGATTGACAGATGCGGTACGTCTACCTGGTCATGGCGGTTGCAAGCCTGGGTATGCTCGGCGTCTTCCACAAGGTGGCGGATCACCGCCGGTGCAAGCCCGAGGCGATCAACTTCGTTCTCTTCCTGGCAGCGGCGATCGGAATGTTCGCAGTGTCCATCGGGCGCTTCGGAGCTGAGAGCATGCTGCATGTCACGGCAGTCGCGTGGGTGACGGCGCTGGTGTGCGGCTTTCTTGCCGCGTTCGCCACTCTGAATTTCCAGCACGGCATCCGGCACGGCAAAATCTCGACCAGTTGGCTCGTGATCAATCTGTCCACCGCGCTGCCGACGGTGCTGTCGATCGTCATTTACCATGAGGCGGTCAGCCCGCGGCGTGCGTTGGGACTCGCGCTCGCCGTGCTCGCGTTGGTGATTCTTTGGCTCGAACGCGCGCGTGAAGAGCGCGCCGCGGAGTCACCAGAAGTAATCCACGTCTCCGGAGAACAGGCGTAACCATGTACCAGCGCTACATGATCCTGGCGTTTCTGACAAACGGGCTGGGCGCCTTCGGACTGCGGATTCTGGCAGGCGCGGGTCTTGGACACATCAAGGCCGTCCAATACCTGGCGCTGTGGTACACGGCGGGGCTGGCGCTGGCCGCGGGAGCGTATTTCCGACTCTACGGCCGGCCGGAGCGGAAAGAGATCGTCACCGGGTCGATCATGGCCCTTTGCAGCCTCATCGGCCAGACCGGCATGGCGTTCGCGTTGTCGGCGGGATTGCCCGGATTCGTCGTCTTTCCGGTAGCCACCGGCGGCGGGCTGATCTTCGTCGTTATGGTTGGGGTGCTGGTTTTCCGCGAGCCGATGGGAGGTCTGGGTTACTTGGGAATCGTGACCGGCCTCTGTGCACTGGTTCTGCTGGCCTTCCCGTCATGACCATCGCTGTTGACCGTTTGCCGCAAAGCAATGCGCCAGTTCCGGTCGGCATTAGCGAGATGAGCGCGCATGGCTTCCCGCGCCCGGCGCGGGTTGCGGCTGCGGATCGCGCGGTAGATTTTTTCGTGGTCGGCCAGGGTCTCCTCGCAGATGTGCGGAAGCGTAATGGTGCGCTCCAGCACCGCGGCCAGCCGCGACGAGAGCATTCCCCAGACCATCACCGCGATGGGGTTCCGCGAAGCTGACGCCAGAGCGGCATGGAACGACATGTCGGTGTTGCAGTCCACGCGATTGGTGGCCAGTTCGGCGCGGTAGCGGTCGAGCGCGGTTCGGATCGCTGCCAGGTCGGAGTCCGCGGCCTTTTCAGCCGCGAGCGATGCGAGACCGACCTCGAGGATCTGCCGGAATTCGATCAGGTCGTCGGTAAGCTGCGACTGAATCGCCAGCGAGAATTGCTCGGCGTTGAGAAGGTTGGTCAGCGACGGTTCCAGAACGGTGGCGCCGATTCGCTGCCGGACGCTGATCAGCCCCAGCGACTCGAGGGACTTGATCGCTTCGCGCACACAGGTGCGGCTGACGCCGAGTTTGGCGATGAGTTCGGCTTCGGTCGGCAGCCGCTCGCCGGGCTTTACTTCGCCGTTCTTGATCAGGCCGACGATGTAATCGATTGCCTGCGACGTCAGTGTCTTTCGTTTCAGCAATTTATACTATTATATCCACTTTGAGCAGGCGCCGCACATTGAGGACGTGAGCACGCTTTCCATCGAACTGTTCGCCTATCCGTGGGACATTGCGGACCGCGGTCCCCAGCGGTTCGCCGATGAGTGCCGCGAACTCGGCGTCAACCGCGTGCACGTCGCCACCCTGTATCACAGCGGCAAGTTCCTGCTGCCGCACAACGAGAGCCACAAAGTATTCTTTCCCGAGCCGGGGCGGCTCTTCGTACCAGCGGATCGCGGCCTTTTTCGCGGTCCGTTACAGCCGGAAAGCTCCGCCCTCGCCTCTACGGGATGGCTCGAGCAACTCGCCGAAGCAACCACGCGAACCGGCATTGACCTCGCCGCCTGGACCGTATTTCATCACAGCTCCAGCCTGGCCGGTGCACGCCCGGAATTCGCGATCCGTAACCTGTTTGGGGATGTGTATCCGTTCGCGCTTTGCCCGAGCCAGGCTGCCGTCCGGGCTTATTCGCTCCAGTTAGCGTCGGTCATCGAACGCGCTGGCGTGTTTCGCGCGCTTGACCTGGAGACGATCGGGTACCTGGGCTATTTCCACGGGCACCATCACGAGGTGACTGCGGCGCCGGTGGGCGTGCTCGAGACATTCCTTCTGTCTCTTTGTTTCTGCGAAGCGTGCCGGTCGGCGGGCGAGCAGGCCGGAATCGCCGTGGAACCGCTGCGCTGCAGCCTCTGCCGCCTGCTCGAGACTCGGCTGGGAAACGACGACGCATCCGCCTTCCACCCGGCGAACACGGAGCAATTGCTCACCAGCATTGCGCTCTCCGAACCGTTGCAACAACTGATTCGCGTTCGCACGGGGATAGTGACGGACCTGGTCCGCAACATCCGGGCTCAATGGACGGATGCCGATCTGGCGGTCTTCACATCGAGCTTCGTCGGTTCGCCGTCCAACATCTGGATGGAGGGCGTTTCCATGCCCGACCTGCGCGGGGTCGCGGATGTGTTCCAACTGCTAGCCTATTCGTCCGACCCGGACACCGTTAAGTCCGATCTCCTGTTCTGCAGGACCCAGATAGAGGATCCCGCACAAATGAACCTCACGCTCAACCTCGGACTGCCGGTCACTCCTACCTTGGGACATGCCATGGCGATCGCGGAGTTTGCGTGGCGGCAGGGCGTGCGGCGATTCGCCTTCTTCAACTACGGCCTGCTCGGTCCGGGAAGGCTGCGCTGGATCCGGGAGATCGCACAGGCGCTCAGGACCGCCGGGGAGGGGTGATGATACGCCTTGCCTCGATTGCACTCTTAATTTTTTTCAGTTTGCATCCGCTCAGGGCTGACGTCCAGATCCTTCCCACGCCCCAATACCTCGAAGACTTGGGAGACTCGCTGGCGGCATCGGAGCCCGCGTCGGTCGAGGTGACGATCGGCCCTGCGAGCGCGGCCTCGGACCCGATGCTGAAGCTTGCGGTGAATTACATCGCGCAGGCGCTCGGCAGCGGGGCGGCGAGGCAGGGACGCTCCGGAGCGACGATCCACCTGTGGGACGCCGCCACCGATGCGAACCCTCCCGTCGCGCTGAATGTTCTGGACCGCCGGACGCTCAACGACACCGCCCACTGGGGCCAGAGTTACATCATCTGTTCGCCCGACCGTGCTTCCCTCTGGGCGATCGGCAGCTCGCGCCAAGGCGTGCTGCTTGCGGCTATGACTATCCTGCAGTCGATCCGCAAAGATGGCGGGAAAATTCAAATTCCGCGGCTATACGTGCGCGACTATCCCGACTTCGAGTACCGTGCGGCAGCCGACCAGCTTCTCAACGGCGAGGTGAACCGCTGGTCGCTCGACCGCGGACGCGGCGTCGAGGCGTTCCGGCAGCTCGTGAAGCGCAAGATCGATCAGGCGCTCCGATACAAGATCAACATGATCTTCATGGATGGCTTCGGATGGGGCCTCGTTGAGCGCTTCCCGGGGTATGCCGCGCTCATGCGCGATCTGAACCGCTACGCCCGCGAGCGCGGTATCCACCTCGAGTTCGGCGGCTACGGCGCAAGCTACGGGATCACCTATCAGACCGGCCCGATCTACGAGGAGGGCGCCTATCTAGGGAAGGTTTTCAAGAATCGCGAATCGTACCCGGACGGGCCGGTCTACCAGTGCATGGGTTTCACGCGCGGGAAGAAAGGCGTGGACGCAAGCATTCTCGGCAGTTGCCGCAGCAATGAATCGCTGAACCGCCTGAAAGGCGAAGAATTGCGGCAATTCGTGCAGGCGGTGGAACCCGGCGCACTCTACATTCACCACGAAGACCAAGGCAACTTCCGGAACACCGAAGCCATGTGGAAGAAGCGGTGTGCGCGCTGCCGGGAGCGATGGCCGAACGACTCCCTTGCGGCAAGCGACGGCGGCGCGGGCGGCCTCGCCAACGGCTATCGCGCACTGGTCCACGCGATCAACTCTGTTAGGAATCCGAACACCGGCTATGACGCCTCCCGCGACTGCCAGATTATCTTGATCTCTCCGGTGTACGTCCCGGATTCGCCGGCTCCGGGCGATTGGTCCAATGCTCTGGAACTCTGGACCAACATCAGCCGGCAACTCCCCCAAGCGCGGAATGTGCAGGTCGGATTCCGCGAGGTCTTCCCCCAGAAATTCGGCGGACGGCGTTGGACCAGCGAATTCAACGACGCGATGCATGGCGCCGGCCTCGGGTTTGGGCTGTTCCTGTATTTTGCCGGTGGCGCCGACGATTGGGTCAGCGATTATCCGCTCAGCGGCGTCCCGGCAATGAACGCGCTGTTCCGCGGCGCCGAGACTATTTACAACGAGACTGGCGATGCCTATCGCGAACCCATGCAACTGATCGCCGCCGAATACAGTTGGAACACCCGTTCTACCGGTTTTTTGGCCGATCCCGCGGAGAATACCGAAGCCATCGATACCTGGCGCAAGTACGTCTTTCAGCCGGACGAGCCCGATGCTCTGTTCGGGCGCGGGAAGCTCTACGACCGGGTTTGTAACCTGCTGTACGGCCCCGGCGCCGGCCCGATTATGGCGGGTTACTACCGGCAGTCGGAATGGCTGCCTGACACCGAACTGACTGCGCAGGAGCGTACGTTCAGCAACGGATATCTGCCGATGAGCTGGAATCGGGCGTATGCCGTGCCCTCGCACTGGCGTGCGCTGGCCCTCGATTCCAAGACGTGGACCCCGGAGATCAGCAACGAGCGCTACGCCGAGGCGCTGGCACGCATGAAGATCGAGCGGAAAGAACTGCATCGGCGTCTTGCGCGGCGCTGGCGCATGGGCAGCGAGCTCAACCGCAAAGGCGCGGAGGACATCGCCAGAGCGCTGGCCGCACATCCGGCGCCGGGGGCGGTCGAGGACCTGCGCTTCTTCGAGACTTGCCTGCGCGTGTACCAGCCGGTGGTGGACGCGCTGGCAGACTACCACACGGGTCTGGAAGCGTACCTCTCGACGCCGAGAGACGATGCGGCGGTGAACGTGCGTTTCAGCCATGCATTGGCCGAAGCGCGGGAGGGCCAAGCGCGGGCGACAGAGGCCTTTCCGCAGCCGGTAGACCCGATTGGCGGGGACGTCGGCGCAATCCGCCGCTACACGGGGATGCTCGTGAAGGCGATCGAGGCCATGCCCCAACGAGCGAAGTAATTCCCGCCTGCGGAAAGCGTGGAAAATGCTTGACACTTGCAGGCTGACGGAGTAATTTGATTTAGCGTATCATCATACAAATGGCGCTTCGAGGGAGGAGAGATGCTGTTGCTTACGTTACGTCGCAACTTAGTCTGCGCCGCTGTGATCATCACGTTTGCCGCGGCGGGCCGGTCCCAGACTACCGGCGCCATCGTCGGCGCCGTCTCGGATACATCCGGAGCTGTCATCGCGAACGCGTCGGTAAGGATCACTAACGAAGCCACCGGCGTGACGCGCGAAGTCAAGGCCGGGGCCGATGGCGCCTACGTCGTCACAGCGCTGACTCCGGGCGCCTACTCGGTCGAAGCCTCGGCTTCGGGATTCAAGACCACCACTCTCACTGGCATTTCATTGTCGGTGCAGGAAGCCGCGCGCGTGGACGTCACGCTGTCAGTAGGCACGCTCTCCGAACAGGTGACCGTCGCGGGAGCGGCGCCGCTGGTCGACACCCGGCAGGCCTCCGTGGGCGCGCTCATGGAAACCAAGCGCTTGGTAGAGCTCCCGCTCAGCGGCCGCACCCCTGCGTCGCTGCTGGTCCTGATCCCGACCGTTACCAGCCTCAGCCCGGGCGACCAGCCCACTAGCCTGACGCTGAACGTCAACGTCGCGGGCGGCCGCGCGAACAGCAATAACTTCCTGCTGGATGACTCGCGCTACAACTCGATTCAGTACGGCCAAGGCAATCCCCTGCCCCCGCCCGATTTCCTCAACGAGTTCCGCGTCACTACCAACGCGTACGATGCCGAGAAAGGCCTGGGATCGGCAGCAACGATTCAAGTCGTCACCCGCTCCGGCACGAACCAGTTTCACGGCGCGCTTTTCGAATTCCATCGCAATAACAATCTCACCGCGCGCAACTACTTTGCACCGACCACGCCATTCCTTGTGCAAAACCAGTTTGGCGGCACCGTGGGCGGCCCCATCCGGAAGAACAAGACGTTCTTCTTTTTCGGCTATCAGGCCACGCGGATTCGCCAGACGCAGATCGATAACAGTGCCTTTCCGCCGACTCAGGCCGAGCGCAACGGAGATTTTTCGCAGTCGATCGGCGGCGTTCCGGTCGATCCCACGACTGGCGTTGCGTTTGCCGGCGGCATCATTCCGAAGGACCGCTGGGACCCGGCTGCGGTCAATTACATCTCTAAGCTGCCGTTTCCGAACCAAGCGAACGGCAGTTTTGTCATCCTTCGGCCCCTCGCCCAGAATGGCTCCATGCTGACGGCACGCGGAGACCAGAACATCTCGTCCAAGAATCAACTGTATGGACGCTATTTCGCGGATGTCGGCGAACGCGTTAGCCCGAACGGCACTGTGCCGTGGGGGCAGGGTCTCTATAACCTGCACTGGCAGACCCTGGGCTTCGGCGACACTCACATCTTCAGCCCCACCTTCCTGAATTTGTTCTCGATGAGCTGGTACCGTAAGTACGAGTTCGGTGGCAACAGCGGCCTGCCGTTCAATACCCCGCAAGATGCCGGCGTCAATATCCCCACGCCCCAGTCACCGCAATACCCGTCCGGCGTGTCGGTAACCGGTCGGGTCAGCGTTAGCCCGCGGCTGGCCGGAAACCCGATACGGCTGGACAATACTTACGACTTCACCGACACGGTCACCCTCATCAAAGGCCGAAGCACCTGGAAATTCGGCGGCGACTACCACAAGATCCGCTTCGGTCCGGATGCCGTCGGGTTCGATAACGGAAACTTCACCTTCAACGGCCAATACTCGACTAATACTATGGCGGACTTCCTCCTGGGTCGTCCAAGCTTCCTCCAGATGCTGAGGGAGACGGAGAACTACCGCACCTACATTATGAGCTTCTTCGCCCAGAATGATTTCCGAGTAAATAACCGGCTAACCCTGAACCTTGGCGTCCGGTATCACTACGAACAACCCAGCTATCAGGCAGAGGACCTGGCGGCCAACTTCATGCCGGGCATGCACTCGACCAGATTCCCGACCGCGCCTCCAGGCATGGTTTACGCCGGCGACCCGGGTATCCCGCGCGGGTTCATCAACCCCGACAAGAACAACTTTGCTCCGCGCATCGGCCTGGCATGGGATCCTTTCGGAAACGGCCGTACAAGCGTCCGCGCCGGATTTGGCATCTTCACGCAGTCATTCTCGAACGGTCTGGCTGAGCAACTCGGCCTGAATCAGCCGTTTCTGCCGACGTACAATCTCGCCACGGTTCCCTCCTTCTCGAACCCGTTTGGTTCCGGCAACGTCGGCTTCGGCATCGTGCCTGGCGATCCTCTCGGCCAATACAACCCGAAGACCGGAGAGGTTGTGTTTGTACCGCCCGTCACCGGCTGGTCGATCGACCCCAATTTCCCCAATCCCTACACCGAGTCGTACAGTTTGTCGGTTCAGCGGCAGCTTCCCGCCAGTATGGCGCTCGAAGTCAGTTATATCGGCAATGTCAGCCGGAAGTTATCGCAGGGTATTCAGTTCAACTCCGCGATCCCAGGACCGGGCGCGACGCTCGCTAACACCGAATCGCGGCGGCGTTACTATCCAACCCAGGTCGGCTCGATGTACCGAACGATTGCGGGCGGTAACAGCTCGTACAACGGACTGGCTGTAGTGCTTCGAAAGCGTTTCTCGAAGTCTTACTTGCTGGATGCCACTTATACATTCGCCCGTTCGCTCGATGACGCCAGCAGCGTGTCGGTCTATAACAGTTTTCAGAATCCTGACAATGTGAGAGCCGACTGGGCGCAGTCCGATTGGCAGTGCAAGCACGTCTTTTCGCTTTCCTGGGTGTGGGAGTTGCCGAAGTTGCAAGACTGGGGCAAAGCCGCCGAATGGACGATTGGCGGTTGGGAGCTGAGCGGCCTCATGCGCGCGACGAGCGGATTTCCGTTCACGGTCCTGAGCGGACGGGATAATTCGCTGACCGCAGTGGGTGCGGACCGTCCGACTGTGGTGGGGAATCCGGTTCTGCCTACCGACCGTTCCCACAATGACGAGGTTGCGAAGTACTTCAATACCGCTGCTTTTGTACCGAATCCTGCCGGGATGTTCGGCAATGCAGGCCGCAACATACTGGTCGGCCCCGGACAATTCAACATCGATGCCGGGCTGTTTAAGAACTTCAAGATCTGGGAACGGCATCAGTTACAGTTCCGGGCCGAGTCATTCAACATTACGAATCACGCGAATTTCAGCAACCCGAACGCTAGCCTGATTTCTCCGTCTTTCGGGCGTATTTTGACCGCGGCCACCGCCCGCCAGATTCAGTTGGCACTAAAATATTCGTTCTGATCGAGGCCATCGATGCAAGTACTATTGCGCTTCGGCGCACTCTGTTTGTCCGCTCACGCGGTTTTCGCGGCAGTCCGCGTGGCGCCTACGCCGCAATACCTGGAACCTCTGAGTTCATCTGTGACGATGAGGCGCGGCGGCGGGTGCAGCATCGTGCTTGGTCCCGCGGCGGCAGCGAAGGATGAAAAAATGCTGCTGGCCGCGGAAGCGATTCGCCGTGCGCTCCAGCAGGCCGATTCCACATTGCACGTCACCGTCGGGTCCGGCGGAGGGATCCGCATCTATCTGTGGAACTACGGCGCTGATTCCAAACCGACCATGACGCTGAATTTCCTCGACCGCACTATCGTCGAGGCGGGGGCGCACTACGGTCAGAGTTATGTCATTCGCACTCCGGACTCCGAGAGCCTGTGGGTGGTGGGCGCGAGCCCTCAGGGCGTGCTCCTCGGCGCGATGTCCGTTTTGCAGTTGATCCGCGACGACGCCCAAGGCGTAACCCTTCCCGGCGTCTACATCCGCGACTATCCGGATTATGAATTCCGCGCGGCTTCGGACTGGCTGCTCAACGTGGAGGGCAACCGCTGGGCGCTCGACCGCGGCCAGGGCATCGAATCGTACGTCCACACGGTCGAGCAGAAACTCGACCGCGCTCTCCGCTACAAGATCAACTTCGTCATGTTCGACGGCTTCGGCTGGGGCCTCGACCAACGGTTCGCCGGCTATCCCGAGATGATGCGCCGCATCAATAAATACGCCCGCGCGCGCGGCATTCACCTCGAATTCGGCGGCTACGGCGCAAGCTACGGCATGGCTTACCAGCATGGACCGCTTTACGAGGAGGGCGCCTATCTCGGCAAGGTCTTCGAAAACCGCGAGCACTATCCTGACGGCCCGGTATACCGCTGCATGGGCTTCCCTCGCGCCCGCAAAGGTGTGGATCCGGCGACGCTCGGCAGTTGCCGTTCCAATGAAGAGCTCAACAAACTCAAGGCCGAGGAGTTGCGGAAATACGTCGCCGCCGTCGAACCCGGGGCGCTGTATATCCACCACGAAGATTTCGGTGGCTTCAACGGCACGCAGAAGGTCTGGCTCCAGCGCTGTCAGGGCTGCCGCACGCGCTGGCCGAACGATTCGCTGGCCGCTTCCAACGGTGGCGCCGGCGCTCTCGCGAACGGCTACTCCGCGCTCATCAAGGCCGTCAATTCTGTGAAGGACCCCGCCACCGGCTACGATGCGTCGCGGGATTGCCAGATTATCGTGGTTTCTCCGGTCTACATCCCCGATTCGCCCGCATCGGAATCTTGGGCCAACGTGCTCGAGTTGTGGCGCAACATCGCCGAAGAACTCCCGCGGGCAAACAACCTTCAGGTCTGTTTCCGCGAGACGTTCCCCCAGAATTACGGCGGCGCGAAGTGGACCCACGAGTTCAACTCCGTCATGCGCCGCGCCGGCGTGAATCTCGGAATTTTCATGTTCTTTGCCGGGGGCGCCGACAATTACATCACGGACTACCCATTCGCCGGCACAGCGTCGATGAATGCCATGTTCACCGGCGCCCGCACGATATATAACTTCAACGGCGACTTTTACCAGGAGCCGATGGAGATCGTTAACGCGGAGTACGACTGGAACGTCCATTCGAGCGGTTTCTTCCGCGATCCCCGCACATTTAAGGAAGCAACGGACATGCGCCGCCGCTTCATGCTAGAGGACGAACCCAAGGAGATGCTCGCCCCCGAGGGCCTGTTCCGCACGGCGTGCGACCTGCTGTACGGCGCCAAAGCGGGACCAATCATGGCTGATTACTATCTCAGGTACGAGAACATCCCGGACGCGCCCGAAGCGCAGGCGAGAGGCAACGGAGGTTCATCGACCTATCTTCCGATGACGTGGAACCGCGCCTATACTCCGCCGCAACACTGGCGCCATCTCGCGCTGGATTCCAAGACGTGGGGCAAAGAGATCAGCAACGAAGCATACGCGGCCGGTGTCCAGAACCTGAAGATCAGCCGCGAGGAGCTGCACCGTCGCCTGGCGCATCGTTGGAGTGTGGTGGCTGAAATGAACCGAAAAGGCGCCGTGCTCGTGGATCGCGCGCTCGCGGCGGGACCGCTGCCCGAGTCCGTGGAGGACCTGCGCTTTCTCCAGACAAGCTTCCGCGTAGACCAGCCGCTGATCGCCTCGCTCGCGGAGTTTCATTCCGCGCTGCGTCAGCACTTCGCCGGCCAGGACGGGGCACAGGAAAGGGCGGCGCTCGAATCCGCCCTCGCGAGAGCGAAGCAGGCCCGGCAACTGGCGGCGCAGGCGTTCCCGCAGCCGATCGATCCCATCGGGGCGGAAGTCGGATCGTTACGCAAGAGCGCCCAGCGGCTCGTGCAGGCGATCGAGTTGTGGCTGGGCCAATAACATTGGGA
>DASXAK010000159.1:0-3060 GCA_036406715.1 Bryobacteraceae bacterium
GGACTCGTTCAGACAATTTGTCTAAACGAGTCCCGACCCCCTTTTCCCGACCCTTTCCCGACCGCGAATGGGCCTATTTCTTGAGCGTCTTTCCGTGGCCTTCCTGCCCGGCGCTTTGTGGACTGGCGGCTTTTTCGGCCAGTCGCGTTTCGAGCTTTTTCCGTCGTTTCATCCGCGCCGTGCGGCGGACGCCGCTGCGATTGTATCCCATGCTCGGTCTCCTTTGTGGTGGGGCGAGATATTCCGACGGCACACAGACAGTCGGGAGTCGCTTGATGGATTGTAGGAGCTTGGGTCTGCCCTTTCCACTGTGGTGCATTTTGGCGAGCGAACCTCCTCGTCCGTGTATCCGTCCATCCAGGAAGGCGGCGCGGGCGTGCTTTGGATAGGATAAGCCCAACGTGGTCCCGCGCGATCGGGACGATTTCCGTGGCTTTTTGGAAGTGGGCGGGCGGACATGCCGAGTTACAATCCCAAGGTCATCGAGCGGCGCTGGCAGGAACACTGGCTGAAGAACAAAACCTTCCGCACGCCCGACCATTCGGACAAGCCGAAGTTCTACATCCTCGACATGTTCCCCTATCCCAGCGGGGCCGGCCTGCACGTCGGTCATCCCGAGGGCTACACCGCCACCGACATCCTGAGCCGCTACAAGCGCATGCGCGGCTTCAATGTCCTGCATCCGATGGGCTGGGACGCCTTCGGTCTGCCGGCCGAGCAGTACGCCATCAACACCGGCACGCACCCGCGCATCACCACCGAGAAGAACATCGCCAACTTTCGCCGGCAAATCCAGATGCTCGGCTTCAGTTACGACTGGGACCGCGAAGTTGATACCACCGATCCCAATTACTTTCGCTGGACGCAGTGGATCTTTCTGCAACTGTTCGATACGTGGTACGACGCCGACGAGAAGCGCGGCCGGCCCATCGCCGAGCTGCCGATCCCGCCGGAAGTGAAGCAGCAGGGCGAGGCCGCCGTGCGCGCCTACCGCGACGGTAAACGGTTGGCGTATCAGGCCGAGGTGCCGGTCAACTGGTGCGAGGCGCTGGGCACCGTGCTGGCCAACGAGGAAGTGATCGACGGCAAATCGGAGCGCGGCGGGCATCCGGTCGTCCGTATGCCTCTGCGGCAATGGCTGCTGCGCATCACGGCCTACGCCGAGCGTCTGATCGAGGATTTGGAAGGTCTGGATTGGTCGGAGTCGATCAAGAAGATGCAGCGCGACTGGATCGGCCGCAGCGAAGGGGCGGACGTCGATTTCGCCCTGGAGACGGGCTTGCGCATCCGCGTGTTCACGACGCGGCCGGACACGCTGTTCGGAGCGACATACATGGTGCTGGCGCCGGAGCATTCGCTGGTCGATGCCATCGCGACGCCGGAACAGCGGGCCGCGGTGCAGATGTATCAGGCCGAGTCCGCCCGCAAGAGCGACCTGGAGCGCACCGAACTGTCCAAAAAAAAGACCGGCGTTTTCACCGGAGCGTATGCCATCAATCCGGTGAACCAGGAGAAGGTGCCGATCTGGATCGCCGATTACGTGCTGGCCACTTACGGCACCGGAGCGATCATGGCGGTGCCGGCGCACGACCTGCGCGATTGGGAGTTCGCCCGCGCCTTTCAGCTGCCGATCCGTCCCGTTGTGCAGCCGCCGGAGGGTTATCAGCCGAGCAAGGAGGAGGCGGCCCTGGCCTACAAGGAAGGCGGAACGAAGCATTATCCCTTCGTCGGCGAGGGAACCGCGATCAACTCCGGTTCGTTCAACGGGCTGCCGACCGCCGAGTTCAAACGGCGCATCACCGCCTGGTTGGAGGAACGCCGGCAAGGCTGCCGCCGCGTCAATTACAAGCTGCGCGATTGGCTGTTCAGCCGGCAGCGCTATTGGGGCGAGCCGTTCCCGGTGCTGCACGAGATCGACGACAAGGGCAATTCCACGGGCGCGATCGAACCGCTGTCGGCGGACGAATTGCCGCTGCGCCTGCCGGACCTGGAAGATTACAAGCCATCGGGCAAGGCCGAGCCGCCGCTGAGCAAGGCGAAGGACTGGCTCTACGTCACGCGCAACGGCAAACGCTACCGGCGCGAGACGAACACGATGCCGCAGTGGGCCGGCTCGTGCTGGTATTACCTGCGCTACATCGATCCACGCAACGACAAAGCGTTTTGCGATCCGCAAAAGGAACGCTACTGGATGCCGGTCGATCTGTACGTCGGCGGAGCGGAACATGCCGTGCTGCACTTGCTGTATTCGCGCTTCTGGCACAAGGTGCTGTACGACCGCGGCCACGTCCACACGCCGGAACCGTTCCAGCGCCTGGTCAACCAGGGCATGATTTTGGGTGAAGCTAGACCGGGGGTATACTTCAACCCGGACAATCCTGATGAACTGATTTCCGAAGAGGATATAGATGAGTGGAATTCCACTGGACTGCGGGATTTGAGCGAGGACGAAGTTGAGCAAAGAGGAGACAAGGAGTATGTGAAAGGAACAAACATCGTCATTACTCGCCGTGCGGAAAAAATGTCGAAGGCACGCGGCAATGTTATCAATCCCGATGATGTCGTGAACGATTATGGCGCCGATAGCCTGCGGCTGTACGAGATGTTCATGGGGCCGCTGGAGCAGGTCAAGCCGTGGAGCATGCGCGGCGTCGAGGGCGTGTACCGCTTTCTGAACCAGGTCTGGCGGGCGATCATCGACGAGCGCGCCGAGACGGTGCAGATCAGCCCGGCCGTCAAGGACGTGCCGCCGGACCGCGACACGCTGCGGATGCTGCACGTGACCATCCGCCGTGTCACCGACGACCTGGACGGTATGCGCTTCAACACCGCCATCGCGGCAATGATGGAGTCCAAGAATCACCTGATGAAGCTGGAGGTCCGGCCGAGGTCGGTGATCGAGCCGTTCGTGCGGATCCTGGCGCCGTTCGCCCCGCACATCGCCGAGGAGTTGTGGCGGGCGCTGGGCCACACCGACACGCTGGCTTACGAGTCGTGGCCGCAGGCCGACCCGGCTTTGCTGAAGGCCGACACCATCGAGGTGCCGGTGCAGGTCAACGG
>DASXAK010000160.1:0-3606 GCA_036406715.1 Bryobacteraceae bacterium
GAATCGCAGGTCAAGATTCTGGACTTTGGCTTGGCCAAACTGGTGGAACGTCCGCGAACGGGCGACGAGATCGAGACACAAACCTATCGGGAAACGGCTCACACCCGATCGGGGATGGTGGTCGGCACGATCGCATACATGTCTCCAGAGCAAGCCGCCGGCCGTGACGTAGACCATCGCACGGACATCTTCTCCTTGGGTATCGTGATCTATCAAATGCTGACCGGGCGCCGGCCGTTCGACGGCGCCTCGCAAGTAGACACGTTGCACGCGATCATTCACGACCCCGCGCCGCCGTTCCAAGGCATCCCGCCCGGGCTCGGCGACATCCTCGAAAGAGCACTTGCGAAAGACCCGCGTGAGCGCTATCAACATGCGGGCGCTCTCGAACTGGACCTGAAGCGAGAGACACGTGATTCCAAGCAAGCGCCGGCTGCTCTACCCTCGGTGGCCGCGCGGTGGCAAACGGCGGCGCTGCTCAGTATGGCGATGCTCCTCCTCGCGGTGGGGGTGATCGGGTGGCTGACAGTTGTCCGGCGCGCCGCCCCAAAAGAGAATTCCGCAGCCGCGCAGACGATACTCACGCAACTCACCAATTACGGCGGAACCGAAACTTCGGGCGCCATCTCCCCGGACGGCCGGTCATTCGCGTTCGTTTCCGACCATGGCGGCACGCCCGATATCTGGTTGCGACAGCTCTCCGGCGGCGAGCCTGTCCGCTTGACCAATGATGCCGCCGCGGAAACAGACATCGTCTTCGCGCCGGATGGAGAGACGATCTATTTCACTCGCAACGAGAACGGCAGCCCTTCCATCTGGCGTATGGGCGTGCTCGGCGGTCAGCGGAGGAAAGTTCTTGACGGAGCGCGGGCGCCCGCGCCTTCACCGGATGGCCGGAGCATCGCCTACAGCTACCTCGATTCCGAACGGGCTTTCGAACTGACGCTGGCTGTGAAGCAACTCGATGGCGGCGGAGTTCGCATCCTGGCACGAGGGCTCGCCGGCGGTGTCTTAAGCGCCCGCTCCGCGTGGTCGCCCGACAGCCGAAAGCTGGCGTACAGCCAAGCCAATTTGTTTACGCCATCCAACCTGTTCGTCGTAGACGCCGGATCCGGAAAAGTTCAACAGGTGACGCGTTTCACGCGAAGCAACCAGGGAGTCTCAAACTATGCCTGGCTGCCCGACAATCGCCACTTGGCAGTGACGTACGTGCCGGTGTCGCGCCAACAGGCGGCCAATGACCTCGGGATACTCGACGCCGAGGACGGTTCCATATCGCGATTGACTTTGAGCCCTGCCGGTAATTTCGGCTCGCTCAGTCTCTCTGCCGATGGCTCACGCCTGCTCGCAACCGCGACGCGGGTTGAACGGGAAATATGGAAGGTTCCTGTCGGACCGGACCCGGACGCGAATGGCCGCGCGGCAGTCCGCGTACTCGACAACACCCAGGATCCGATGTGGGCATTTGTTTCGAAGGATGGGCGAACCCTGCTATTCAGCAACTCTCTTACGGGCAGCCGCAACTTGTGGATCATGCCCCTGGACCGAAGCTCACCTGCGCGGCAGGTTACTGCGATTGCGGGCGAGGCGGTCAGCCACTCGTCGCTGTCGCCGGACGGAAAACAGGTGGCCTTCGCCTCGACGGCGTCCGGAAACTCCGATATTTGGATTCAGAACGTCGATGGCTCGGACTTGCGTCAGCTCACCGACGGCGCCGCCGCGAGTGCCTGGCCGGTCTGGTCTCCCGACGGACGCTCCATCGTTTTCGCAGCACAGCGAGGAGGTTCTTGGGAAACCAAAGTCATCTCCCCATCCGGAGGAAAGGCTGAAAAGCTTGTGGACGGTTTCTTCCGCGGTGATTGGATTCGTCAACCTGGCGGACGCGGCACGTGGATCGTTACATCATTCGATGGCGGAGGGCTGCGTCTGCTCGATGTTGAAAAACGCGCGGTGCTTTGGGAAGACCGGCGCCACGGGGGTGGACTCTCACTGCCGATGTTCAGCCCGGACGGGGCGACGGTCAGCATTCCGGTCCTGGACGGCCGCGACCGGGAGGCCATCTGGGTCTTCGAAACCGCCACCGGGAAATCGAGACCCGCTGTCCGATTTTCGGAGCCGTTCCGAATTTTCTTCCGGGCGAGCTGGGTCAATGACGGTAAGGCTTTCATCGTTAACCGATATCGCAACATCTCACATATCGTGCTGTTCGACCGCTTCTGGCTTGATTCTGAAGTGCGGCATTGAAGACGATGTCGGCCTCGGTCATTCACTCCCTAATGTTCAGTTCACGATGTACCGGATGAGGCCGGCCAGGATGCAGCACAAATAGCCGAACGTCCCGCCGATGTTCAGGCACGAACATCGATGCGCCTGTGCTGATGCACTGCCACCGGTTGCGGGCCCTTTGAAACGGCCCCTTGGCGGATTCGCCGGTTCGATTGGGGCGCCATGATCGAGAACGCGCGCCATCGGCAACCGGGAAGCCGGCGGTGGACCCAGGCCAAAAAGGGCTAAGGCGCGCGCGGCAGGCGCTGCGGCATAATAATACGCACCGCCTCGGATGATCAGGAAAATCATTTCGTTCGCAATCCATCAGCCGCTGTTTTTGACGCTGCTGCTGGTGCTATTTATCGGCGCGGGAATTGCCGCGTTTCGCGCGCTGCCGATTGAGGCTTTTCCGGACGTGACCGACGTGCAGGTTTCCGTGGTCACGCTGTTCCCGGGGCACGCGCCGGAGGAAGTCGAAAAGCAGGTGACGATTCCGCTCGAGATCGAGCTGAGCGGGCTGCCGCACTCGGTGCGGCTCTTCTCCCATACGCAGTTCGGGCTGTCCTTCATCTACATCACCTTTGACGACGCGGTGAACGACTATTTCGCGCGGCAGCAGGTGCTGGAGCGGCTGCAGAACGCGGATCTGCCGGATGGGGTCAAGCCGGCGCTAGGGGCGCTGGCGAGCCCGGTCGGGGAGATCTTCCGGTTCTATCTCCAGAGCGACACGCTCAATCCGACCGAGCTGCGCAGCATCGAGGACTGGGTGGTGGAGCGGCAGGTGAAGACCGTTCCCGGGGTCGCGGACGTGGTCAGCCGCGGCGGCTTCATTAAGCAATACCAGGTGGTCCCGGACCTGACCCGGCTGCGGGCGTACGGGCTCACCATGCAGAACATCTTTACGGCGCTGCAGCGGGGAAACGCGAATGCGGGCGGCGGCTACATCGAGCAGGGGCCGCAGCAGTACCTGATCCGCGGCATCGGCCTGCTCCGCTCTGCCGCGGATATCGGCAACATCGTGGTGGCGGAGCATGCCGGGGCGCCGACCCTGGTCAAGGATATCGGCGAAGTGACGACGGGCGCGGTCCCGCGGCAGGGCCTGGTAGGGATGGACGACCGGGACGACATCGTGACAGGGATCGTGCTGATGCGGAAGGGCGAGAATCCGTCGCTCGTACTCGACGCCTTGAAAGAGCGAGTGCGCGAGCTGAACGAGCGGATTCTGCCGAAGGGCGTCCGAATGACGGCGTACTACGATCGCACGTGGCTGATCGAGACGACGCTGCATACGGTATTCAAGAACCTGCTGGAAGGCGCGCTGCTGGTGGTCCTGGTGCT